>JANQHG010000008.1 GCA_028277115.1 Azospirillaceae bacterium | reverse complement strand
CTGGAGCGTCCGCCCCGACGGCGAGGAGACACTGGTGTTCGAGGCGGCGCTGGTGGTCAGCGTCACCGGCCCGGCGGCCGCGCCGCGCCCGGACGCGGCGCGGCCGTCGGCGTTGGCGTCGGTGCTCGCCGCGCCGCCGGCGCGCCCGGAGCGGCGGCTGTGGGCGATCCTGGCCGCCGATCGCTGGCTGGTGCCGGTGCTGGCGCTGGCGGCGGCGGTCGCCGGCGCCGGCGCGATGGCCGAGATCATCGTGTTGCGCCACCTGCTGGACGCCGTGGTGACCGGCGGGCTCGCGGGGGGGCTCGGCATTCTCGCGTTTTTGGCCGCGGGGTTGCTCGGGCTCGAACTGGCGCTGGCGGGCGGCGGCCAGGTTCTCGGCCGCCGGCTCGAGCTGCGGCTGCGCCGGGCGTTCTATGAGAAGATGCCGCGGCTCGGCGACCAGTATTTCCGCAGCCGCCTGGTATCGGACCTGGCGCAGCGCGCGTTCGAGTTGCGTCGGCTGCGCCTGTTGCCGACACTGGTGGTCAACGCCTCGCGGGTGTTCGCGACCTTGTTGTTCGCGGCCGCCGGGATTGCCGCCGTCTACCCGCCCGGCCTGCCGCTGGTCGCCGCCGCGCTGTTGGTGACGATCGCGGCCGCGCTGGTAAGCCAGCCGGTGCTCCAGCAGCACGAGCAGCGCCAGCGCACCTATGCCGGTGCGCTCACCCGGTTCGTCTATGACGCGCTGATCGGCCTGGTGCCGTTGCGCAGCCACGACGGCGCCGACGCGCTGCGCGCCGAGCAGGAAGACTTGGTGGTGGCGTGGGCCCGCTCGGGCCGCCGGGCGCTGACCGCGCGGGTGGCGATCAGCGCGAGCGCGCTGGCCGCCAACACCGCCGTGACGATCTTGCTGGTCCGGGACTATATCGCGGACGGCGGATCGGTCGCCGGGGTGTTGGTGCTGCTTTACTTTGCGCTTCAGTTGCCCGAGCTCGGCGAGGCGTTGTTCGGGCTGGCCCGTCAGTACCCGATCTTTCGCGCAACCACGGCGCGGCTGCTCGAGCCGCTCGACGCCGCCGAGGAAAGCCACGCCTGGTACTCCGGCGAGACCGACCCGCCGGGCCCGCCCGACGCGGTGGCGCGCGGATCGGGCGGGGTCGGGCTCGCGTTCGACCGGGTGTGCGTGATCGCGTCGGGTCGGACCATTCTGGACGAGGTGTCGCTCGCGCTCGCGCCGGGCGAGCATGTCGCGATCGTCGGTCCGTCGGGTGCCGGCAAGTCGAGCCTGGTCGGGCTGTTGCTCGGCTGGCACCGGCCGGCCGCCGGGACGGTGCGCGCCGACGGCCGGTTGGTCCAGGGCGCGACCTTGCACGCGCTGCGCCGGGTGACCGCCTGGGTCGACCCGCAGGTTCAGCTGTGGAACGCCTCGCTCGACGACAATCTGCGGTATGGCTCCGGCGTTGTCGATCCGGCGGTTTTGGAGACCGCGATTGCGACCGCGGCGCTTGAGGGCGTGCGGGAGCGGCTTGGCGACCCGTCGGCGGCGCTTGGCGAAGGCGGGCGGCTGGTGTCGGGCGGTGAGGGCCAGCGGGTGCGTTTGGCGCGTGCGCTGGTGCGGGCGGACGCGCGTCTTGCGATCCTGGACGAGCCATTCCGCGGCCTCGACCGCGGCCAGCGGCGCGCCTTGCTGGCGCGGGTGCGGGCGCACTGGCGCGCCGCGACGTTTTTATTCATTTCGCACGATGTTGCCGACACCCTCGGCTTCGACCGGGTGTTGGTGATCGAGGGCGGCCGGGTGGTCGAGGACGGGGTGCCGGTGGCGTTGGCGGCGTCGGCGTCGCGCTACCGCGCTCTGCTCGACGCCGAGCGGTCGGTGCGCTCGCTGTTGTGGGACCGCCCTGATTGGCAGCGCCGACGGCTGGACGACGGGCGGCTTCACTGACCACCGCCCGGATCGGCATCGGTGCCCGGCTTGCTGTTGTCCATCATGGCGATACCGCTTATGGGAGCGCTGCGCTGCGAAATTTCTAGGGATGATATGGGCTTTTGGGCGTCTTTCTTTGACTCTTTCAGTTGGTCTTGACAGGTCGCAACCGATCGGCTGAGATGCTCAGCGTCCCTCCGGGTGACAGGGGGGCCGACCGGCGCCGATCGATCTCGGCGTGATCCGGTAGAATGTCGCCCCGGCGACGTCTCGATTAATAATGATCAAGACAATCAGGAGACACGGACATGAACAAGATCCCGACCAAGAACACCCGCGGTCTTCCCGTCAAGGCGCCGGTCAAGGCCGGTGACGGTTTGGACGATTGGTTCGATTGGGATTGAGGGTGATCTTACCCTTATCCTGACGGCGCTCGCCGGACGGGTGGCGGATATTGTCCGTCACCCGTTTTTATTTGTCACACTCGTGGGTTCCACGGGCTTGCCCTTGGTGGTTGTGTGTGTTGGGGGGGAGGCGACGCCCTCCGGCCTCGCGAAGCAAGGATGCGGTCATGCCACCGCGATGGTCGGTGTATGCTTGATCGGAAAATTGACCGATCGCGCAACAAAGCAACGGTTGTGGGCATCTTGATGGAGTGCCCGGGCCCGCTCGAGATCCGTCCCGGCCGCGACCGTGACCTGCGGCGCGAGCACGACCTCGGTGAACTCACCGCCGCTGCCGTCGCGGTGTTCGACCATGACGCCGCACGCTTGGTCGCGATAACCGGTGACCGCGATGCCGGCGTGGGCGCACAGCGCGAGGTACCACAGCTGGTGGCAGGCGCTGAGGGCGGCGACCAGCAACTCTTCTGGGTTCCACCGGGCGGGGTCGCCGCGGAAGTGCGGGTCGGCCGATCCGATCAGGTCTGGTTTTCCTGGAGCCGACAGGGTGTGGGTCCGGTCGTAGCCACGGTAACCGCGCCCGGTGTCGCCGCTCCAGGTCAGCGTGACGTCGTAGTGGTGGCTGCGGGTCGGCGCGGCACGGCCCGGGTCGTGCTCGGTCATTGGGATTGATCCTTGTTTCGGGCGTCGTCGCCGGGCGGCCGGTGTCAGCGGGTTTGCCCGGGCACCCACTGGATATCGGCGCTGCCCTTGTCGTTGAGCAGGCGGCTGACGGCGAAAAGATGGTCGGACAGGCGGTTGATGTAGCGCAGCGCCGTCGGGTTGAGCGGTTCATTGGCCGCGAGTTCGACCATCAGCCGCTCGGCGCGGCGGGCGACGGTGCGCGCGAAGTGAAGCCAGGCGGCGACCGGCTTGCCGCCGGGCAGAACGAACGACTCGGGTGGCTTGAGGTCCACGGTCATGCGGTCGATCTCGCGCTCCAGCCGCTCGACCTGGCGGTCGTGGACGCGCAACGGCGGCACCGGCGGGGTGGTCGGTGCCGGATCGGGCGCGGGCGGCGGGTCGGGCAGGAACCGGTCGGGGACCGAAAGATCGGCGCGCAGATCGAAGAGATCGTTTTGGATCCGACGCAGCATGGCGTCGATGTCGGTGTCGTCGGCGGTGTGCAGCCGCGCCATGCCGATGATGGCATTGGTTTCATCGACCGTGCCGTAGGCGGCGACCCTGAGCGCGTATTTGGGCACCCGGTCACCGTCGCCGAGCGAGGTTTCGCCGTCGTCGCCGCCGCGGGAGTACAGTCGGACCAATTCGCTCATGGTCGCCCCATTGCCGCGGTCGGGTCGGTCACGCCGCGACCAGCATCGCGACCAACAGTGCGGCAACGGCGACGCCCTGGAACAAGACCCGCATCCGCATCAGAAGGTTGCCGTAGCGGCGGTTGAACTCGCCGCCCTGCACCATCGCCACCAACCCGGTCCCCAGCGAGGCCAGCACGGCCAGCATCGCCACGCCGATCACGGCCAACAGCGTATCGGTCGTCATAACGTCAGTCATTCGATCACCATAGGGGTTCGGACATCGGGACGCCAGCCCCACGCACGGTACGCGGGGGCGGTCGCCCGCACGGGACGGGGTCCACCGCGGCCCGTCCCGTGCGCTATTCTAACAGTCCGTCCTCGTTAACGGAGACCTGATCGATGGAGACCACCCCACCGGGCAGCGATGCGTCGGCCGCACCGGCGGACCTCGCGCAGGCGCTGACCGCGCTCAAGGGCCGGAGCGCGATCGTCACCGGCTCGACCAGCGGGATCGGGCTCGGGATCGCCCGCGCACTGGCGGCGTCCGGCGCCGCGGTGACGCTCAACGGTTTCGGCGATCCGGCGGCGATCGAGGAGACCCGCCGCCAACTTGCCGAGGCGCATGGCGTCGCGGTGCACCACTCGGGCGCCGACATGAGCAAGCCCGACGAGATCGCGTCGATGGTCGCGACCCATGCCGAGCGCCTCGGCCCCGCGGATATTCTGGTCAACAACGCCGGCATCCAGCATGTCAGCCCGATCGAGAGCTTCCCGGCCACGAAGTGGGACGCGATCCTCGCGATCAATCTGTCGGCGGCCTTCCACACCATCCAGGCCGCCTATCCGGCGATGAAGGCGCGCGGCTGGGGGCGGATCATCAACATCGCGTCCGCCCACGGCCTGGTCGCCTCGCCGTTCAAGTCGGCCTATGTCGCGGCCAAGCACGGGGTGATCGGCCTGACCAAGGTGGTCGCGCTCGAGGCCGCCGAGTGCGGGGTCACCTGCAATGCGATCTGCCCGGGCTATGTCTGGACGCCGTTGGTCGCCGCCCAGATCGACGACCAGGCGGCGGCGCACGGACTGCCGCGCGACCGGGTGGTGCGCGACGTGATCCTGGCGCCGCAGCCGACCAGGCGCTTTGCCACGGTCGACGAGATCGCGGCGCTTGCGGTGTTCCTGTGCACCGACCTTGCGGCGTCGATCACCGGGACCGCGCTGCCGGCCGACGGCGGCTGGACCGCGCGGTGACGAGGTCCGGCGTGCCGTGGTTCACAACCGCGGCCGCCCACAAGACCGGCACGGCGCCGACCAGGGCAACCGCAAGCCACGCGAAATACCGCGGCCGCGCCGGAGATCAGCGACGCCGACAGGAAACCGGGGACAAGCACCAAGCCGCCGAGCGCGAAGGCGATCGGGGCGGAGATCAAGCCGATCGCCGTCGGGACGGTCAACAACGGGCCGAGTAAGCGGCGGATCGAGCGATTAAGGAGACGTCGCGGCAAACCGCATGGCAAGGGGGGCGCCGCCCCCCTTGGACCCCCCGCCAAGGGGCCGAAGGCCCCCTGGACCCCCACAAACTAAAGCGCACGGGAAAAAGAGGTCAGAGTGGGGGACGAAAGGCGATACAATTGGGCCGGGCGGTGGGCGCCGCCGCGCCGCGCGCCGGGGATCGGCGTGATCAAGGACTGATCCTCGATCTTGCGGCGGAAGGATGCCTTATCGAGGCGGGTGCCGATCACCCGTTCGTAAACATCCTGCAACTCCGCCAGCGTGAACGCGCCGTCGAGCAGGAACGCAGGCAGCGACGAATACGCAGACTTGCTGCGCACCCTGTCGACCGCCGCCTTGACGATCGCACCATGGTCGAACGGCAACTGCGGCAGCGCATCGACCGGCACCACCACCACCGGCGCCGCCGGCACAGCCTCAAGCCCCGGAACCCGGTCAAGCCGCCCCGCCGGCACCAGCGCATAATACGCCACGCTCAACGACCAGCCGCGCGGATCGCGTACCCCACCGGAAAAGGTGTACAACTGCTCAAGATGCGGCGCGTCCAACCCCGCCTTCGCCGCCAAAACCCGCCGCGCGGTCGCGGCCGTGTCATCGTCCCTATCGACATGGATGTACCCGCCGGGCAACGCCAGCCGCTCGGCGAACGGCGGCCGCTCGCGCACCGCCAACACCACCGCCAACCCACCCGACATCAGCGTCAACAACACCACATCGACCGTCGCGATCGGGGTCGAGAACTCCGCCATCCTTCGTCCATCCGCGATCTTACCAGCCCCCACCCTGCGCCTGAACCGACGTCAAAACAAGCACCTTGACAGTTCGTTGTAAGTTGCTATTTACAATGAAGAGCGACTGGACGAAGGAGGGACGGGCGATGAACGGTCAGGCGACCAAACCCGACGCAGGGCGCGCCGGCTTCGGCCGACGGACCTCGCCGCGCCGGCGCGCAGACCGGCGGGTCGGGATCGAGCGGTTCGGGCGCACACCGGAGCGGCTGCGGATCACGCTTGCGCCCGACGCGGCGGACCTGTTTCGCGCGGGGCGGCAGACAATCGAAAGCTTGCCCTTCGCCGACCCGGTGATGCGTTCGGAAATGGCGCCGCGCCTGCCGCGGCTGTGCGCGGTCGCCGACACGGCGGACGGCCCGGCGGTCGACCTGGCCTGCCCGGCCGAGCTGGTCGGGCTGGCGGACCTGGTCGCCCATTGCGGCGGCCGGCTGCCGGCGGCCCATGTCGGCTGGGTCTTGAGCAGCCTCTACAATATCGCCTGCTATCTCGACTGGGCCGGGCTGGTCCACGGCGCGATCTCGGCCGAGGCCTGCCTGGTCGACCCCGCGCGCCACGACCTCGCGCTGCTCGGCGGCTGGTGGTACGCAGCACCGCTCGCAGCACCGCTCGCCGCGCTCCCGGTCCACGGCCTCGCCCGCCTGGCCGCGGCCGGGCAGCTGCGCCGGCCCGTGGCCGACCCGGCCCAGGATCTTGACGCGATCCGCGCCCTGGGCCGCACCCTGCTCGGCTGCCCCCACGGACCCATGGTGCCCGATCACGACGGCACGGTGCCGCCAGCGCTGGCGGCGTGGCTCAACGGCCGTTCGGCGGGCGATCCGATCGATGACTACGCCGGCTGGCGCGCGGTGCTCCGCGCGGCGTTCGGACCGCCACGCTTCGTCCCCCTGCCGGTCCACGCCCGGGACCTTTACGGCCCCTGGTGACCCCGGCCGCCGATCCGACCAGACCAAGAAAGGGAGCGCATCGCCATGGGCAACGCACGTTGGGACCCGGATGCCTGGAAGTCATACGCCGCCGCCACCGCCGGCCGCGCCACCGAGGAGCTGTTCACCGCCAATCAGATCGCCCCCGGGCTCGACCCCTTCGGCCTTGACGTCCGCCTGTCCTGCGACTCGCCGCTCAATCCGCAGTCCACGGCGGTGATCGTCGGCCTCGACGTCACCGGCTCGATGGGGCAATTGGCCGATGTCATGGTCCGCCGCGGCCTCGGCGTCCTGGTCGAGGAGATCCTGGCCCGCCGGCCGGTGCCCGACCCGCACATCCTGCTCGCGGCGATCGGCGACGCCACGTGCGACGCCGCACCCTTGCAGGTCAGCCAGTTCGAGGCCGGCACCGAGCCGATGACCGACCAGCTGCGTCAGATCTGGATCGAGCACGGCGGCGGCGGCAACGGCACGGAAAGCTATCATCTGCCCTGGTACTTCGCCGCCCGCCATACCCGCACTGACTGCTGGGAGCAGCGGCACAAGAAGGGCTATCTGTTCACGGTCGGCGACGAACAGCCACCGCGCCGCCTGCGCGTCGCCGAGGTCGAGCGGGTGATCGGCGACACGCTCGCCCGTGACCTCAGCACCCGCCAAGTCCTCGAGATGGCCGAGGCACAATGGGAGGTCTTCCACATCATCGTCGAGGAAGGCGGTCACGCCCGCCGCCGCCGGCGCGAAACCTTCGCGGACTGGCGCGCGCTGCTCGGCGAACGGGTGATCCCGCTTGCCGACCACCGCCGGCTGGCCGAGGTCGTGGTCTCGGCGATCCAGCGCAACGAGGGCGCCGATCCCGAGGCGATCGCCGCAACCTGGCCGGCAGCGACCGCCAGGGTGGTCCAGCGCGCGCTCTGCCTCGACGCACTCTGACCGGGCGTCAACGGCCCGACCGGTCACCCCGTGGGGCCGGCACGCGTAAAAGCGTGCCGGCCATGGGCGGCTCCGCGACGACCCGGGCCGCCCGTGGAGACCGGCGGCACCGCAAGGCCTGCCCGCGGGACGCGGGCAGGCCCGACGTGTCCGGGCGACCCTGGCGCGTCGACGGCAAGACCTGCCGCGGCGGAGTGTGCTAAGCCATCATCCGGCGGCGTGCGTTGCCGCCCCTTGTCCGGTGCCGGGACTGTCAGCGATGCCGACCAACCGCACGACCGATCATGTCCTGACCCTGGTCGCTGGCACCGCGCTGCCGGCCCTGCCCACCGCGGTGGTCGGGCGGGTTCTCGACGCGCTCACCCAAGCGGGCGCGCAGCCGGGGGCGCCGGACGAGTTGGCCCCCGGACGCGCGTGCGACATCCCGCTCCGGCTCGCCGATGGCCCCGACGCGGCCACGGTCAACGGCGCGGTGCGCGCTGCTCTTGGCCAAACCCCGGTCGATGCCGTGCTGATGCCGGCGGACGGCCGCAAGAAGCGGCTGTTGGTCACCGACATGGAATCGACGATCATCCGGGAAGAAATGCTGGACGAGCTCGGCGGCCGGCTCGGCCTGCGCGATCGGATCGCGGCGATCACCGAGCGCGCGATGAACGGCGAGCTCGATTTCCGCGCCGCGCTCGAACAACGGGTCGCCCTGCTCGCAGGTCAACGTTTGAGCGTGCTCGACGACCTGACCCAAGCGATCACCCCGACCCCGGGGGCGGCACGCCTGATCGCGACCATGCGCGCCCGGGGCGCCCATTGCGTCCTGGTCTCGGGCGGCTTTCACCCGTTCACCGGTGCGGTGTGCGAACGGCTCGGCTTCGACGCCTGCCACGGCAACCGCTTCGAGGTCGACGGCGACCGCCTGACCGGTCGCATCCTCGACCCGCTGGTCGACCGCACCGCCAAACGACGGGTGTTGGAGGAGACCGCGGCCGCGCTCGGCCTGTCGCTTGCCGCGACGCTGGCGGTTGGCGACGGTGCCAACGACCTCGAGATGTTGTCGGCCGCCGGGCTCGGGGTCGCCTTCCACCCCAAGCCCGCGGTGGCCGCCGCGGCACCGGCCCAAGTCCGCCACGCCGACCTCACCGCGCTGCTCTATCTCCAGGGCTACCGCCCGACGGATTTCGCGCCGCTGGTGTGAGGCGGCTGCGTCGGCGGGGTCACCCCGGGCGGCGCGACCGGCGCGGCGAAGACCAACGCCGATGGTGCGCCGACCGCGGGGGGCGGGGGCGCCGCACGTCGTCGATCACTTCTCCTCGAGGCTGAGCGCGACGAAGCGCAGATCACCCTGACGGTTGATGAACAACAGGACCGATGGCTTGTTGTGCGACCGCGCGTCTTCGATCCGGGTCGCAACGTCTTCCGGGTTCGAGACCTCCTGTTGATTGACCTCGACGATCACGTCGCCCGGACGGATGCCCTTTTCCGCCGCACTGCTGTCGCGGGCGACATCGGTGACCACCACGCCCGAAACCCGATCGTCGAGGTCATGCTCGCGCCGGAGCGCTGGCGTGATCATCGACAGCTCGAGCCCCAGCTTGGAGAAGCTGCGCACCGCGTCGGAGTTGGTCTTCGGCCCCCGATCGGCGCTCAAGAGCCCGGTTTCCTCGGCCTTTTCCAGCTCGCCGATCGTCACCGGGATCGTCACCTCGGTGCCGTCGCGCCAAACGTCGACATCGACCGTCTTGCCGATCCGGGTCTCGGCGACGATCCGCGGCAGGCGGCGCATCTCCGGCACGTCCTGGCCGTCAAACACCAAGATCACGTCCCCCGGCTCGATCCCGGCCAGCGCCGCCGGACCCTGGTCGGTCACGCTCGCGACCAGGGCGCCGCGGGCGCCGTCGAGGCCGAGGCTCTCGGCGATCTCGTCGGTCACGGTCTGGATGCGCACGCCGAGCCAGCCGCGCCGGGTCCGGCCATACTCCCGCAGCTGCGCGATCACCGGCTCGGCCAGGTTGGCCGGCACCGCAAAGCCAATCCCGACCGACCCGCCGGACGGCGAGAAGATCGCGGTGTTGATCCCGATCACCTCGCCGTCGAGGTTGAACATCGGTCCGCCCGAGTTACCCCGGTTGATCGACGCATCGGTCTGCAGGAAATCATCGTAAGGGCCGGCGTTGATGTCGCGCGCCCGCGCCGACACGATGCCGGCGGTGACGGTGCCGCCAAGCCCGAACGGGTTGCCGATCGCGAGCACCCAGTCGCCGACCCGCAACCCGTCGCTGTCACCAAGCGTGACCTCGACCAGGTCGCGGTCGGTGTCGATCCGCAACAGCGCGATGTCGGTCTTGGGGTCGCGTCCGACCACATCGGCCTTGAGATTGGTGTCGTCGTGCAGGATCACCGTGATCTCGTCGGCGTCCTGGATCACGTGGTTGTTGGTGACGATGAACCCTTCGTCGGCATCGATCACGAAGCCGGAGCCGAGCGAGGTCGCGCGGCGCGGCGGGGCGTCGCGGTCGCGGTGCCGATCGAAGAACTCCTTGAAGAAGTCCTCGAACGGCGAGCCCGGCGGGAACTGGGGCAGCTCCGGGCCCGAGCCGGGGCCGCGGCCTTCGACCACCTGGGTCGTCGAGATGTTGACGACCGCCGGCAACAGCCGTTCGGCCAACTCGGCGAACGACGCCGGCGGGGTGCGCGGGTCCTGGGCCGCGGCTTGGCCGGCGGCCGCGAGGCCGAGCAACAGCGCCGCAACCAGAAGACCGCTCGCGGCGAGACCCGCGGCGACCCCCCGGGTCTGTTCGATCGCCACCGCCCGCGCGGCTCTCTGGCGAGACTGACGTTGGTTCACGGGATCACATCTCCTCGACGACAATTCCTCGACGACACTGGCAGGCATGAACCGGCCGGGCTGCCCCGACCCGGCCGGCAGCCACCCGCGTGATGTGTGACGACCGGCCGGTCGGATCAAGCGCTGCCTCGGAGTCGCCACAGTGTGCGCGTGGTGCGCCCGGGGTCTCGCGCTGGGATGTTTGAGCTCACTCGGCAGCAGGCGGTGGTGACGCCGGCGCGGCGTCGGCCGCCGGTGGGTCGGTCTCCGGGAGCACAGGTGCCGGCGGCTCGGTCGCCGGCGGTTCGGGGGCCGATGATACGGCCGCCGGCATGGTCGCCGCCGGGGCCGGCGCGTCGTCGGGCACCGGCGGTGCCGGCGGTTGACCGCCGGTCGCGCCGACCCGGTCGCCGACCCGGTCGCCGATCGCGTTGAAGTAGCGGAAGAAATCGCCGGAGGGCGACAGGATCAGCGTGGTGTCCTCGCCCGCCATCGCGGTGCGATAGGCCTCGAGCGAGCGGTAAAAGGCGAAGAATGCCGGGTCGCGCCCGGTCGCATCAGCGATGATCCGAAGCGCTTGGTTGTCGCCTTCACCGCGCAGGGTTTGGGCGTCCCGCTGGGCCTCGGCCAGGATCACCGTGCGTTCGCGGTCGGCGCGCGAGCGGATCTGCTGGGACTGCTCCTGGCCTTGGGCGCGCGCTTCCGCGGCCTCGCGTTCACGCTCGGAGCGCATCCGGGCAAAGATCGCCTGGCTGGTCTCTTCCGGCAGATCGGCGCGGCGGATCCGGACATCGACGATCACGACGCCGAACCGGTCGGCTTCCAGGTTCACCTGCTCTTGGATGTCGCTCATGATCTGGGCGCGCTCGTCGGACAGCACCGCGAGCAGGGTGACATTGCCGAGCACCCGCCGGAGCGCCGAGTTGACCACCGAGTTCAGGCGCTGTTCGACCACCGCCTCGGTGCCGACCGACTGATAGAACGCCAGCGGGTTGTCGATCCGATAGCGCGCGAACGCGTCGACGTCGAGCCGCTTTTGGTCGGCCAGGATCACCTGTTCGACCGGCGGGTCGATGTCGAGCACCCGGCGGTCGACGAACACGACGTCCTGGATGAACGGGATTTTCATGTTCAGGCCGGGCGTCTGGATCGTGCGCTTCCATTCGCCGAACTGGAGCACCAGGGCTTGCTGGGTTTCGTAGACCACGAACAACGAGCCCGACAACACGATGCCGAGGACGATGACCGCGACCCCGGCGGTGATCAGCTTGGCGTTCATCGACGGTCTCCGTCTGACGGGGTCCGGGTGCCCGGCCGGAGCTCGGACAGCGGCAGATAGGGCATCACCCCCTGCGACCCGACGCTCGGGTCGATGATCAGCTTGTTGATGCTGCCGAGCACCTGCTCCATCGTCTCCAGATACATCCGGCGCGAGGCGACGTCGGGCGACAGCGAATAGGCTTCGAAGATCGACAGGAAGCGGGCGGCGTCACCGCGGGCGAGGTTGACCACCTCTTCGCGATAGGCCGACGCCTCTTGGATCAGCCGTTCGGCGTTGCCGCGGGCGCGCGGGATGATGTCGTTGCGGTACGCCTCGGCCTCGTTGCGCAGGCGCTCGCGGTCGGCGCGGGCGCGCTGGACGTCGTTGAACGCATCGACCACCGGCCCGGGCGGGTCCGACTTCTGCAACTGGACCTGGGTAACCTCGACACCGCTTTTGTACTCGTCGAGCATGCGCTGGAGCAGGCCCTTGGTCGCGAGCTCGATCTGCTCGCGTTCCTCGGTCAGTGCCGGCTGCAGGTCGGTCTGGCCGATCACCTCGCGCATCGCGCTTTCCGCGGCTTTTTTGACCGTGGTCTCGGGGTCGCGGATCTTGAACAGGAACTCGCCCGCGTCCTTGATCACCCAGAACACGGTGAAGTCGATGTCGATAATGTTCTCGTCACCGGTCAGCATCAGGCTTTCGTCGGGGACGTCGCGGATCGCGCCGCCGCGCCGGATGTCGCCGACCGAGCGGTAGCCGATCTCGATCCGGTTGACCTTGGTCACCTTCGGCGTCAGCGCCTCTTCGATCGGCGCCGGCAGGTGGTAGCGCAGGCCCGGCTGTTCGGTGCGGACCCATTCGCCGAAGCGCAAGACCACGCCCTGCTCGTCGGGTTCGACCCGATAGAAGCCGCTGGCCAACCAGATCGCCAGCACGACCCCGATCACCAAGGCGATGCCGAGCCCGCTGCCGAAGCCGCCCGGCATCACCCGGCGCATCCGGTCTTGGGCCTTGCGCATCAACTCGTCGAGATCCGGCCCGCCGGGGCCGCCGCCGCCGCCGGGCGGGCGGCCCCACGGGTTCGGCCCGCCGCCACCACCCGGCGGCGGCCCCCAGGGACCGCCGCCGCCGCCACCCTGATTGCTCCAAGGCATGGCCTCAAACCTCTTCGTCGTGTCGTAGAACCGACCTCGCCGGCGCGCGGCCCGCGCCGCGGGTTGCTCCAAGCGCCGCGAAATCCATGGACCGGATCGCCCCGCGACCCCAGATCAACGCATTGGGCCCCGGACGATCGCTTCGCGCGTCGGTGCCGCCGGCGGGAAGCCCGGAGGGGTCGCGCGCGATCGCCCGCCGGGCCAAGGCCGGATCGGCGAGAATAGGGGCAGTGTCGGAGTTTTCAACCATGCCAAAGGTCACAGACGCCCAGGTCCTGGAAGCCCTGCGCACGGTCATCGATCCGGATCACGCGGCGGATATCGTGAGCTTGGGCATGGTGTCCGGCCTGACGGTGCGTGACAACAATGTCTTTTTTGCGATCGAGGTTCCGCCGTCGCGCGGCGCCGCGGCGGAGCCGGTGCGCGCGGCGGCGGCCGCGGCGGTCGACCGCGTGCCCGGCGTGGTTTCGGTGACCGCGGTCCTGACCGCTCACCGCGACAGCCCCGGCGGCGCGGCGCCGGGGGCACCGGGGGCCCCTGGCGGCGGCCGCGGCCGCCGCCAGGGGCCCGGGGCGCTGCCCGGGATCGGCGCGGTCGTCGCGGTCGCCTCGGGCAAGGGCGGGGTCGGCAAATCGACCACCGCGGCCAATCTCGCGCTCGCGCTGCGGGTGAACGGCCTCAAGGTCGGCCTGCTCGACGCCGACATCTACGGTCCGTCGGTGCCGCGCCTGTTTGCGATCACCGACAGGCCGGTGGCCGACGGCGAGAAGCTGCGGCCGGTCGAATGCCAGGGCCTGAAGGTGATGTCGATGGGCTTTCTGGTCGAAGAAGACATGCCGATGATCTGGCGCGGGCCGATGGTCCAGACCGCGCTGCAGCAGATGCTGCGCGACGTCGCCTGGGCCGAGATCGACGTTTTGGTGGTGGATCTGCCGCCCGGGACCGGCGACGCGCAGCTGACCATGGCGCAGCAGGTGCCGCTGGCCGGTGCGGTGATCGTGTCGACCCCGCAGGATCTCGCGCTGATCGATGCCCGCAAGGGGCTCAACATGTTCCGCCGGGTGGATGTTCCGGTGCTCGGCATCATCGAGAACATGAGCTATTATCAGTGTCCGGCGTGTGGTCATCGGGCGGAAGTGTTCGGTCACGGCGGCGCCCGGGCCGAGGCCGAGCGGCTGGATCTGCCGTTCCTGGGGGCGGTGCCGCTCGACATCGAGATCCGGGTGACCTCGGACGCCGGCCTGCCGATCGTCGCGGCCCAG
The DNA here is from genome assembly GCA_028277115.1 of Azospirillaceae bacterium. Taxonomy (GTDB): domain Bacteria; phylum Pseudomonadota; class Alphaproteobacteria; order Azospirillales; family Azospirillaceae; genus JANQHG01. The sequence continues at coordinate 4,262 of JANQHG010000008.1, read as the reverse complement.
CCCGACAGCGCGCATGCGCAGGTCTATCGTGAGATTGCGCGCACGGTCTGGGACCGGCTCGGCGGCGGTGGCGCGGCCGGGCGGCGGCCGCCACGGATCGTGATCGAATGACCGAACGGCCGGCCCCGGGGTGGCGCGGTCGAGGCAATCGAGTGAGGCGGGCGATGACGCGAACGGGGCCGCGGGTTCGGTGGGTGGCAGCGGTGATGATGGTCGTCGGTCTGGTCGGCTGCGGCAGCGACCCCGACGACGAGTGGGAGGTGGTCGACCCCGACCAGGTGCGCGATCTGGCGCTCGATGCCTGCACGCGCGAGGTCGATACCTTGATGCGCCTGCGCGGCTACCCGGAGCGGCCGCGCCCGGAGACGCCGCAGTACGGTTACCGCCTGATTTTTTTCGAGCGATGTATGACGGACCGGGGCTTCGAGCGTGACTGACGATCGGCACGATGTCCCTGACCGCGATGCGGGTGGCGAGGGGGCGGCGCGGTCGGACGACCACCGGCCCGTAGCCGGATGCCCGGACCCGGCAGGGTCGGCGGGCGGGCCGTCCGCGCCTTACCCTGAGATCACGCTGTTGCCGGGGCGCGACCGGCGGCTTCGCGGCGGTCATCCATGGGTGTATGCCAACGAGGTGCGGATGGATGCGGGCGCCCGCGCGCTGGCGCCGGGCAGTCCGGTGCGGCTGGTCGCGTCCGATCGGGCCGCGCTCGGGGTTGCCATGTTCAACCCGCACAGCCTGATTTGCGCGCGGCTGGTCTCCCGCCGTCCGGACGACCGGCTCGACAGCGGCTTGCTGACGTCCCGGCTCGCGCGCGCCCTCACGTTGCGGGCGCGGTTGTTCGACCGGCCCCATTATCGCTGGGTCCATGCCGAGGCCGATGGTTTGCCCGGCCTGGTGATCGACCGCTATGGCGATGTGGTGGTGGTTCAGGCCAACAGTGCCGGGCTTGACCGGGTGATCGAGGACGTGGTTGGTGCGGTGCGCGCGTTGGTCGATCCGGCGGCGATCGTGTTGCGCAACGACAGTGCGGCGCGGGGGCTCGAGGGGCTGGCGTCCGAGGTTCGGGTGGCTTGGGGCACGGTTGACGGGCCGGTACCGCTCGAGGAGGACGGGGTTCGTTTGTTCGCCGATCCGATCGACGGCCAGAAGACCGGTTGGTTTTTCGACCAACGCGCCAATCGCGCCGCGGCCGCGCGTTTGGTGGCGCGGGTGGGCGAGGGATGCCGCGTGCTTGACCTTTACGGTTATGCCGGGGGGTTCGGGGTGCGGTGTGCGGTTGCCGGGGCGTCGGCGGTGACGATTGTTGACCGCTCGGAGGCGGCGCTTGCGCTTGCGGCGCGGGCGGCCGACGCGAACGGGGTGTCCGATCGGGTCGAGGTTCGGCGCGCTGACGTGTTTCAACTGCTCGACCGTGCGGCGTCGGCGGGCGAGCGGTATCAGATTGTGGTTGCCGACCCGCCGGCGTTTGCGCGCTCAAAGAAGGATGTCGGCCCGGGGTTGCGGGCGTATCGCAAGCTTGCGCGCCTGTCGGCGCGGGTGACGGCGCCCGGTGGTTTTCTGGTGATTGCGTCGTGCAGTCACACGATCACGGTTGAGGCGTTTGCCGAGCAGGTTGCGCGCGGTGTTGCGGACGCCGGCCGCGGTGCGCGTGTGTTGATCAGTGCCGGCGCCGATCTTGACCATCCGGTTCACCCTTTTTTGCCGGAGTCGGCGTATTTGAAGGCGCAGATTCTGTCGATCGATGATGACGGGGTTCCCTGACCTCGGGCACCTCTGTCGGGCACTTGGTTGTTCAGATATCTGTGTCTGCAGATACCTCGCCGTAATGGCCCGGGTCAGGGGGGCTGGCGGGGGTTCGGGGGGGGGCTGGCGGGGGTTCGGGGGGCAGCGCCCCTGATTTCGGCCGGCCGGTGTTGCGCTGAGAACATCGGTGGCACTGATGCTCAGGACATGGACGCGGCGCACATCAACGCCAAAAAGGTCCATCGCCTCCAGAGCAGCGATCAGGTCCGGGGCGTTGGCGACGAGACCGCCATCGGCATAACGATCCGACTCAAGCCGGTGCATCGGGAAATAGGTCGGCGCGGCCGCGCTGGCCAACAGGACGTCTTTCAGCGAGTGTTTCTGTTGCAGGTGGGAGCGAAAGACTTCGCCGCTGCCGCGTGTTTCGTTGACGGCAGGAACGACAAAGGGTCGGGGGACATCGCTGAACCGGCGATTGGGGCCGGCGAGGTTGTCGATCGCCTGACCAAGCGCCGTTGGATCATATCGGACACCCTTGCAATTTCAAAATCGATGTTGATCAGCTCATTCGGAAAGGTATGGGGCACGCGATCCACTTTTTCCCGCCAGATATCCCGTTCAGGATCGGCCATGGCCTCGACTCCCGTTGCGATCGCGCCGACCGACGCGGTGCAAACGAAGGGAGTCGCCTGCTGGCTCTTGATCCAGGTGACGACCGGTCGGTCTGGCGAGTCGACGGCCGCGAGTATGTGCATCAGTTCCGCGGTGCCGAGAAGATAACCCATTGCTTCTCAAAAGTCCAAATTTTGCTCTTCGTTGCTTTCTGCGCCGAGGTCGGGCAGGGTTAAATTCAGCTTATGACCAGGGGCGGACGAAAAGGTACTGATCATTTTCGACCCGGCTGTTTCTGAGATAACCCACCGTTCCTCCTGCCCCCCTTCGATGTCAAGGCTGGGCAGGGCAAACGTGTCGTAGTGGCCGGACACGGTGCGAAACATATGCAGAATGTACTGGCCATGTGGCAAGCGGAAATCGAACTGTTCCTCCTGTCCGCGCTCCAGGCAAAGATCTGGTGTGGCCCTAGCGGTACCGCTCGCCGCCGGGTGCGCAAATTCCGCCAGCAATGCTTGACCGGCCGTTGGACCCTCGTCCGTCCGGGCGCAATTCTCGCCGTTGCCGATGCCATCCAATCCAGGGCGTGCCGGAGAAAAGGCTGTGCGGTCCGGCCAGACTGCTCGGTGTTCCAAAGTGTGCATCACAAAATCCGGTTGAACCGTTCCGTTTGGTCGGAGCACCGCCGGTAGCAACCGTCTTAGGTGGTTTTTGGCTGCCAGGAGGTATGCGTCTTGAGCATGGCGTTGAGGATGACGAGGAGTTTCCGCATGACAGCGACGAGCGCAACTTTTGCGGGTTTCCCTTGTGCAACTAGTCGTGCGTAGAAAGTACTTAGTACTGGGTTATGACGCATCGCTACCAAAGCAGCCATGTAAAGGCTTCGCCGAACCTTGCTACGTCCACCTCGGATCATGCGGCGTCCCTTGAGTGTGCCACTGTCGCAGGCGAACGGCGCAAGGCCAGCAAGGCTTGCGATTTTCTTCTCGGATATTTCTCCTAATTCTGGTAGATAAGCCAAAACACTCGCGGCAACAATAAGGCCAATTCCAGGGCAAGATTGCAGTATATTTGCACTCTGGGCCAGTGTTTCATCTTTTAGTGTGACTTGAATGAGTTTGGTCGTTTCTTTTAGTTCTCCCTTGAGCGCTTCTAGTGCTTTTTCGGCTCGTTCCCGAACAGGCTTGACATGATATGTTTCAATTTGCTGCCGTCGAGCCGTGATTTCGTTCTGAATTTGGTTTCGATACTCAATTATTTCAATGAGCTCCTGGCGGACCGGACTTGGCGGGTTCGTCGGTGCGGGTGTCTCCCTTTCACCATAGCGAACAAGTAGAAAGGCATCGATTCTATCTGTCTTGGCCATCCAGCCGATTGCACGTGCGTAATCACGAACGCGCTTCGGGTTGGCGACATGAAGCGGGATATTGGCAGTATGAAGAGCGCTGCGGAGGAGCTGCTCTTGTCCGCCACTCGCTTCCATGATTACTAATACAGAGTGACCACATTCTTCTTGTTTCTTCAGATTTTTGACCAGATTTGCAATATCAGATTTGTTGTTCTTAAGACGTCGGCTCTTCGTCTGTTTTGAGTCGGCACAGTCGAGATTTGCCTTGGAAACATCGACGCCGAGGACGTATACTGGGCACTTAGACATGAGCGATCTCGTCCTTGTCTGCGAGGTCGCCGGCGATGCCGGCGCCACATTCAACCGTTCGAGGTCGCTGGTGGTTTGGGGCGGGCACCACGCTACGCGCGATCTTCAACCATCATGGTCGGGGACGGTGTCACCGACCCCGCGAACCGCTGGTCCCGCTCTGGCCGCCCCCATGGGGGCGGCCAGAGCGGGACCAGCGGTTCAACCCCCAGCCCGATCACCATAGCCGAGAGCTAAGAGACAAGGT
>JANQHG010000281.1 GCA_028277115.1 Azospirillaceae bacterium | reverse complement strand
TCGGCGGCGGGGATCTCGTCCACGGTGGCCTTGGTGGGGGCACTCTTCTTGGGCGCCTTGGCGGCGGCGCGGGCGGCCGCGGTCGCCGCCTTGGCCCGCATGCGCGCGGCCGCCGCGACCTCGGCGCGGTCGATCCCGGTGCGCGCGGGGCATTCGGCCACGCACAGGAACCCGCCCGTGTCGTCGAACACAAAAACCCGCCCGAGATCGGCCGGATCCAGCCGGACCGCGACCCGGTCGCCGACCTTGGCGCCGAGCTCGGGCGCGATGAACCACGCCCCCTCGACCTCGACGCCCTTCTTTTGCACCGTGCGGCCGCCGTCGTTCGACGGCGCCTCGGCGAGCAACAGGTCGAGCGCGCGCTCGTCGGCGATCCGCCGGACCGGCCCGGTCCAGCCGGTGCGCATCTCAAACGGCGCGCGGCCGTCGAGCTGACTGTGCACGCGCCGGTCGTAGCGGACGGTGCACCACTCGTCTGCGAAGTCCTGAAACGCTTGCGCGGTCATTTCGACTGCGATCGGCCCGTTGCCCGGATCCATCAGCCGCTCGGCAAACGAGCGGCGATGTTCGATCGCCTTGCGTTCGCTCACGTTATGACCAACGAACCCGGGCAGCAACTCGACCAGGTCGTGGGCGAACGTGCGGAAAAACCGTTCGACGTGCGGTTTCAACTCCGGCCGGAACGGCGGGCAGTCCTTGTGATCGATCCCAAGGTCGCGAAACACCCGCGCCATATAACGCGACGTGTAATCCGACCCCTGGTCGGTCACGACCACTTCGGGCACGCCCCATGCGAGGATCGCCCGGCGCAGGCAGGTCGCGATCGCGACCGACTTCGAGGTCGGGGTGACGAAAATCGACCCCGACCGGCTATAAATGTCGATCACGCCGACGAGCGTGTATCGCCCGTCGACGAACATCAGATCGTTCGGGGTCGAGTCCGCCTCCCACCCCTGGTTGAGCCGGCCGACCCACGCCGACGCCGACCCGAGCGCCGGCTGGTAGCGCGACCGGTGCGCATCCGGATCGGCGATCGCCAACAACGCGCGCCGGTTGTCGGCGCGATACCGCCGCAGCCACCGCTGCACCGCCGTGACCGAGGGAATCGGGGGGCCGAACCGCGCGTCGATCGCCTCATGGACCCGCGGCGCCTCGACATGGGGCCACTCGGCCAGCATGCCGACCACGAGATCCCGCATCTCCGGGCAGGCATCGATCGCCGCCGCCCGACCGCCCCGCCCATAGGCACCGGCGAGCGCCGCGACCCCTTGCGCGGCGACCCGCTGGTTCATGCGGATCAGCGTGCGCACCGACAATCTCGGTCGTTCGACGCGCGCCCAATCGGGCGCCTCGATCGCGCCGGCGTTCCAGGCCTCGACGAACGCGCCCCGTGCCCGGCTGACCGCAAGCCCGCTTGCCGCCCGAAACGCGTCGAACGCGCGCAACACCGCGACGCCGGCATCCATCCGCGCCGCCGCGCGCCGGCTCGTCCGCACCGGCGGCGGCGCCCGCTCCGCGGCCGGCGCGGCGTCCGGTGGTGCCTGTGGCGCCGCTGGCACGCGCGCTGCGGCCGCCACCGCCGCCCAATACTCGGCGAGCGCGGTGCGCAACCCGGCCGGCAGGTCCGGATCCAACACCTCGGATCGCTCGGTGATGCCGAGCGCTGCCAGGGTAGCGGGATCGCGCGCCCGCACACGTTCGGCCAGCGCGTCGGTGACGTCCCGGGGCAAATCCGCGATTGCGTAGACCCGCCCTCCGCCGCGCCCGGTCCGCTTGCGGCCGTCAATGCCGTTGGTCTTCAACCACCGCCAAATACCACTCCGGGTTGCAGGCAGCCCGGGCAGCTTGACGTCCGCAAGCTCGGTCGCGGTGAACCGGCGTTCAACCACGACCGCCCCCGGTTAGGCGAATAAGGCGCCGTTCTTCTGTCTCGAGCTGGCGCCGTTGACGTCGGACCTGGCCCAATCGGGCATCGAGGGCGGCCTCGCCGATCAGCATCAAGCCGCCAACCTGTTCGGCAAGGAAAGCGTGCAGGTCGTAACAACCGGTCGCTTCGGCCAATGCCCCGGCCCACTGGAGCGGAAACCGATGGCCGATATGGCTTTCGGCCGTCATGGCGTTGAGCATGCTTTCGGTGATCGTCTCACCGGTCAGCTCGCTCATCCGCGCGGCCACCATCGTCCGAGTTTGATTGCGCCGGGTCCGCGCGGCGTCGAGGCAATGGGAGACCAACCCGGCGACCCGCGCCGCACAGCCAAAGGATCCGGGCGTGTTTGGGGCCGCCGCGGGGATGCGGTGCAATCTGGCGAGACCGGCCAGACCATCGCCCGTCTGCTCCGGTTCCATGCCCGGAAAGATCTCTTGGCGGTGATCGGTCGGGGTTCGGCTGCGACGGCGGGCCATGTCAATCGGCTCCGCCGCCTTTGCCGTTGCTTCTACGCTCAACCCGTTTACGGTATTGCGGCCGATGTCGATGGCGCCGCTCGCCGTCCGCATCAAATCGTTCGGGCCAGACTTGCTGCGGTGTCAGGCCGATCGCTCGGGCAATGACAGCTTCAAGATGGCGGTTGGGCTTGGTCATCACATGCGACAGCGCCGATGCCGTCACGCCTTCGGCCCGTGCGAGCGCGCTCAACGAGCTGCCCCGCAGACGCAACGCACACGCCACCCACGCGCCGCGGCCGCGGGGGTCGGTGGGGATGTCTATGGTTGGAATTTTGATCGACATGCCACGATGCTTATCACGAAAACGGACTTACGGCGAGGGCAAAAACTTGAACATGGTGGTCTGTTGCACGCAACAGTTCGGCCAGGGGCGACGGCGACCGCCCGCTCTATTTTTGGTTATCTATCAGCATGTTAGATAACTGTTGCCGCCCTGTCCAACTTGTGCGTACGCGCAACAGTTCGCCACCCGAACTGTTGCGCGCCGTCGCGGGACACCGATGGTCGTGACCGACACCTTCCGCCCCGAGCTCGCCGCCCGTCTTCGTGATTTATTCCGAGAACGGGGGAAACAGGCATGGGCGGCCGATAAGGCTGGGATTCCCCGAAACACTGTCAATAACTGGGTCAATGGTCGGAATGAGCCGAGTCTTCGCGAAGCCGCGAAGTTATCGCGAGCACTGGATATTTCGCTCGATTGGCTGGCAACGGGGCAAAGTATTAGCCACCTTCCGAGCGAACCAGAACTTATGAAAGAAGACGTACCCCAGAGCGAGAATGGGATGATTGCTGCAACTGGTACACAAGAGGTGGGTCGTGCAACAGGCGTCATCCTTCGAGGAAAAGCCATGGCACCGTCGCTTTCCCGGCCGAACAGCGCGGGACGGCTTGCGGATAGGCTCCGCGAGGCGCGCGGTAAGGTCTCTCAGACGGAGGCGGCGCAGGCGCTCGGTGTCACAAAGCAAACAATTGGAAACTATGAGCGCGGTGTTCGTGAACCGGATGCCACGTTCCTTGCAGACATTTGCCGAGTCTTCGGCGTCACACCGGAATGGCTTCTTCTTGGGCGTGGGCCTCAATATCCGCAACATCCGCAACCAACGGGAATGGTGGAGAACGAAGGCGTGATCCGAGAGGTTGTGCAGGACGTTTATGCTTTGATCCGCACTCGTAAGCTCGACCCAACGCCTGAGGAGCTCGCCGAACTCGTAATCCTACAGTATCGGTTGCGCGCGAGATCTACCTAGCGGTGCCAATCTAACCGTTTGTTCACTTTATGTTCCAAATCTGCTCAGGATCGTGTATTTGGGTAGGCATTTCGCGCGGCGCACTTCGCGCCCGCTGGCGAGCGTTCAGGTCCGCATCATGCCGCACGATCCGACCGATTTTGTCCGCGCTCTGAACACCCTGACAACCCGCCGTCACCGCCGACGTCGCCACCAGTTGGCGGCGAAGCTGCTCGCCATTCTCATCGTGGTCGGGAGCGTCCTCCTACTGACCTCGCCGCCGTTCTAAGTTCCAGCCAGTTCCAGCGACGTTTGCCAGCCTTACACCCGGCGGATGGGTCTTTTTATTTACTTTTCAATTGGTTGGTTTTCGCTGGCCCATGGACCGAAACGGGCAATTGGGCGTTCCAGCGACGGCGTTCGTGGCAGGAACACCGAAGTCCGGACTTTCCGGGCGATCCTGGTTGTTTCGCCCGCGGTTGCGGCCATGTTCCGGTGACAAACCAAGCGCCATCGGCACCATTCCACGCCCACTTTGCCCGTTTCAGTGCCAAACCGAGCGCCGCCCCCGATCCCCGATCCCGACGCTATCTCGCAAAAGTTCGACGGAATCCAGTGATCCGCTTCAACTGGATTTTATTGTTGTTTTTCAGTAAATTAGAGAAGTATTGCTACCATGCAGAACTATTGCGCTCACGCAAAAGTTCGGCGATCGAACTTTTGCGTGTCACATACTCGAGTGCGGGAAACGACAGGAAACGAGCGGGTTGCCGGCCGAATGAACACGCCTGGCCAATTTGGCAAATATTATCAATAGATTATAGCGCTATCCGCTCGACTGTATCGTCCCCTAGCCCCGGGAAACGAGATGAGGACGGCGCCGTTTCCTGAGGATCCACCAAGAATCCCGGGCGGATTGCTGCCCTCGTTCCGGGCAAAGGCAGGGCGAGCCAGGGAGAGCGACGCCGTCTTGCGCTCTCCCGGCCCGACCCACTCAATCCCGCACGATCCTGGTTGTTTCGCCCGGCCATATTCCGGTGACAAACCGAGCGCCGTCGGCACCATTCCAAGCCCATTTTGCCCGTTTCAGTGCCAAACCGAGCGTCGCCCCCCGCCCCCCGATCTCACCACCATTTCAACGACTTATTGTTTTTCCCCCCAATCTCCCCGGTGCCAAACCGGGCGCCCCCCTACAGCCACCACCGCGAACAAAGGATAGGCGCCGTCGGCCAGCGCGACCGTGCCGGGCAGCAGCGCCGACAGCCGGCGGTGGGTCGAAAGTGGCCGGGTCCCGGGCGTGCGGGCCGCGCCGACCAGCCGCACCGCCGGCACCCCGACATCGAGCACCGCACCCGGCCGCGGTGCGCGCGCGCCGGCCACCGGCACCAACCCGGGCTCGGGCACCGCCCGGTGGCGCAACACCGCGTGGGCGAGCGTGAACGCGAGCAGGCTCGGGTGGCGCTCGAACAGCACCGGGCACGGCAGGTCGCGGCCATCGAGCCGGCGCGCCGCCTGCGCCGCCGGTCCGGCGGCAAGCGGCCCGGTCGGATCGTCGGACACGGCTTGGGCAAGCGCATCGAGGCTGTGACACCGCGGCGCCTGTGCCGCCGGTACCACCGGAGCTCGGCCGGTGCGATCGGCGCCGGCCGCGGCGGGACCGGCGCCGCCGCGCCGCAGCCGCTCCAACACCGCGGCAGCGGTCAGAAAGCGCACCTCGGTCTCGCCCAGCACGATCAGGCGGTCGCCGTCGGCGAGCGGCCGCGCCGCGACCGGGTCGCCGGCCAGCACCGCGCCGAGATCGATCGCGACCGGCCGGCGGCCCCCGGTGGTGCGGTCGGTGGTCTCGAGCACCGCAAAGGGTCGATAGGCGCCGGGGCGCAGGTCTTCAGGCCCGACCAGCGCGCCCAGCCGGTCGGCGCGGGCGTGCGGCCGTGGCCCGGGGTGGCGAACGTGACCGAGCAACCCGACCGCGCCGACCGGTCGGTCGTCGCGCGGTCTGACCACCAAAATCGCGCCGTCGCCGAACAGCGGCCGGTCGGGTGCGGTGACCTCGGTCAGCCGGTCGCCGCCGCCCTGATCCGGTCCGATCCGCAACAGCTCGACCCGCCCCGGCCACAGCGGGCCGCCGGCGAGCGCGAGCAGGGTTGCGGCATCAAGCGCCGCCGGCCCCTCGTCGCGCGGCGCCAACTCGTAGATCGCCGGCCGCTTGACCGCGCCGGCGATCGCGACCGTCGGCCCGATCACCGGCACCACCAGGCGGTCGCCGTCGCGCAGCGGCGGTATCGCAGGGTCGTCCGTGCCGCCGGTCCCGCCCGGGTGGAGCAGGCGGTACAGATCGAGACCCCGGACCCCGCCCAAACGGTCGATCAGCCGAACCCGGCGCAGGCTGCCGGTGCGCAACGGTCCGCCGGCGGCGAACAGCGCCTCAAGCACCCCCGACAGCGCGGTCAGCTGAACGGGGCCCGGGCGCGCGACCTCGCCCACCACCAACACGCCGATCCGACGCACCGCGTCGAGCGCGACATAGACCCGCGCGTGACGCCAGGCGAGCGAGGCCTGTGCCGCCAACGCGGCGCGCACCTCGCCGAGCGAGCGACCGGCGGCGAGCAGCGGCGCCAAGCCCTCGACCACCAGCATGCCGTGGCGATCGACTTGGACCCGCTGGCTGGTGCCGTCGGGGCCGCGGACCACCAAGCGGACCACGTCGCCTGGACCGAGCTCGTAATCGTCGCCGATCCGCCCGATCGGGGCATAGGCGCTGGCCGGCACCGCCCCGCGCGCGGCGCCCGCGGTCGCCGCGACCGCATCGAACAAGCCGTACCCGTGCAAGGTGAGCGGGGTTCCCGACCGACGGGAAAACGCGTCCTCAAGCGGCGAGCGGGACGGGTCGGCCGGCACGGGGTCCGGATCGAGCGCGGGCGGACGGACCATCCCGGGCTCGGCGGCCGGTTTCAGCCCCGGTCGCGGCGGATGGGCGACCGCACGCACGAGCGGGCCCGTCCCGGCAGGCACGCCGGTCCGCCCCGGCGCCGCGGCGACACCGGTGATGAGGACGCACGACAGCATCAGCATCGCCGCCAATGCCGGGCGAACCGTTCTCCTGCACGCAGCAGCCAACATCGATGGTCCCGAGCCGGTGCCCGGTCTCGACGATCGGGCCGTTCGGTCGCGGCCTTGAACACAATCGTATTCAGGCCGCACGTTGCAGATTGCGGCTGTTCATGCCGATCTGCAACTGAAACCCGGTCCGGACCACCGCTCCCGAACCCGGTCGGCGGGCCCACCGACCGCAGGCTGGCGTCGCGCCGCGATCGGCAGGCTGTCTTAGGCCGAGCGACGACGTATTCTCGCAATGGTCGATAAGATAACGTTGAACCTATTATTTGTTGGAATGCCGGGCCATCTCATAATGATATCCCCAACCGACGGTCAACCCACCGACTGCCCGGTCCCGGTGGCGCCGAGTCGCTGATCCGAGCACGCGCGCGCCGCGTAGCGATGGGGCGCGACCACAGGACGGCGCGGACCGTCTGGACGGGGAGATCACCGATGGCGACAGGGGGGCGACGCCGGCCGTTGGCGGGCGCGATCGATTGGTTCGGCCCGGCAATCGCGCTGGCGGTTGCGCTGGCGGCCGGCACGAGGGCCGAGGCGGCGGAGGTGCTGCGGTTCGAAGTCCGGCGCGACGGCGCCCCGATCGGCCACCATCAGGTGACCGTGACCGGGGACGACAGCGGTCGGACGGTCGCGGTCGAGATCGTGCTCGAGGTCCGGATCGCCTGGATCACGGTCTATCGCTACCGGCATGACAATCTCGAGCGATGGCTGGACGGCCGACTGGTCGCGCTCGACAGCCGCACCGACGACAACGGCACCCGGCATCGGGTTACGGTCCGGCCGACCGCCGACGGCACCGCGCTTCGGATCGACGGCAGCGCCGGTGTGATCGCCGCCGCGCCGGACGTGGCGACCACGACCTATTGGGACCGGCGGGTGTTCGACGCCGACCGGGTGCGCCTGATCGACACCCAGACCGGGGCGGTGCGCGCGGTCACGGTCGAACAGCGAAGCCGCGCGGACCGCGAAGTGCTGGGCCGCACCGTTGCCGCCGACCGGTTGCGGCTCGGCGGCGCGCTCGACAGCCTTTTGTGGTACGGCCCGACCGATCAGTGGATCGGCATGCACTTTACCTTCGATAGATCGGACATCACCTATCATCGAGCAATCCCACCCACCGGTTGATCGACCGACGCGTGCGGCCGCGCCGGCGTCACTCGCGTTTGCAGAACAAAACCAAAAGATGACCAGAAGGAGACAGATTCAATCATGACGAAATCCCCGATCACGCCGACGCCGGACGACGGCTGCGCCTGGGTGACCGGCGCGTCGCAGGGCCTCGGCCTCGCGGTCGCCGAGCGGTTGGCCACCGACGGCTGGCGGGTCGCGGCAAGCGCGCGCAACCGCGAGGCGCTCACCGCGCTCGCCGAGCGGTCGGGCGGCCGGATCACCGCGGTGCCGCTCGATATCACCGATCTGGACGCGGTGCGCGCCGCGGTCGCCGGCATCGAGGACGAGGTGGGCCCGATCGCGCGCGCTGTGCTCAACGCCGGCACCTACATCCCGGAGACGGCCCTGACCTTCAACAGCGTCGACGCGCGCACCCAGGTTGAGCTCAACATCATGGGCACGATCCACTGTCTTGACGTGATCATGCCGGCGATGGTGTCGCGCGGCCGCGGCCAGATCGCGGTGGTCGCGAGCGTCGCCGGCTATCGCGGCCTGCCGCGCGGCGCGGTCTACGGCGCGACCAAATCGGCGCTCAACACCTTGGCCGAGAGCCTGCGCTTCGGGCTCGAGCCGGCAGGGGTGCGCATCCAGGTGATCAACCCCGGGTTCGTGCGCACGCCGCTGACCGACAAGAACGACTTTGCGATGCCGTTCCGGATGGAGCCGGACGCGGCCGCCGACAAGCTGGTGCGCGGCTTGGCGCGGCGCGATTTCGAGATCACCTTCCCGCAGCGCTTTACCTTTTTGATGAAGCGGCTGCGCTCGTTGCCTTACGAGACCTTTTACGCGCTGGTGTCGCGCGGGACCGGGGCGTCATGACCGCGCCGCCCAACGGACACGCCGTCGCCGCGACCGTCGATTTCGCCGCGGCGGCCGAGCGCTACGCCGCGTTCTACCGCACGGTCGGCACCCTGACCACGCCGGCGGCGCTCGAGGCGGCGCTGGCCGCGGTGACGGTCGGGGACGTCTATTTCCGCGACCCGTTCAGCGATTTCCACGGCCGCGACCGCTTGGTCCGGTTGTTCCTGCGGATGAACCGCGACCTTGAGACGCCGCGGTTCGTGATCCACGATTGGGCGTTGTCCGGGCGCACCGCGTATTATCGCTGGGCGTTCCATTTCCGCCTGCGCGGCCGGCGTGTGCCCTTGGCGATCGACGGCATGTCGGAGGTGCGGTTCGCCGCCGACGGCCGGGTCGAAAGCCATATCGACCACTGGGATGCGGCGTCGCAGGTGTACACGCAGATCCCGGTGGTCGGGTGGCTGATCGAGCGGCTGCGGCGGCAGTTCGCGGGTTAGGTTCCCACCAGCCGCGCGCCGACCCACCCTGGTCGAAACGCCATATGCCGCCTGTCGGCCGTGCCGGGGGCGCCGCCCTTACGGCCCCCCCCGAGAGGAGGGTACCTCCTTATGACCCTCACGAAATGGGGTCCAGGGGGCCACCCCTGGTGGGGGGTGTCGGGGGGCAACGCCCCCTGACCTTGGGGGCGCCAGCCCCCAAAACGACGCAACGGGCGTCGATCGCCTCATCGCGGCTCGCCGGCGTGCGCC
>JANQHG010000195.1 GCA_028277115.1 Azospirillaceae bacterium | reverse complement strand
ACCCCGTTGGTGTTGACTCTGTTCTGATAAACACAGTCTAACTCCCTGATTCTTCAGGGCCAACGGGGAACCTCAAAAATCTGATCCCGGATCACGGATAGTTGTCCACAATCCCGGCCGACGACAGGTCGTTCTGCCAGGCCCGCCCGCGCGGCCACAGTTTGCCGATCCACGACCCCGGGGTTGCGCCGAAGAAGCCGAAGGTCGGCTGGGCGTCGTCGTCCGGCCGGTCGGCGCCGGGGGTGTGGTCGCTCGGCCGCAGGCCGAGGCGGGTGAACAGCTCGGTCAACCGCTCTTCGAGCCAGCGGCGCTTGTCACCCTCCATCCCGACATGGAAGTCGTCCATGCCCGAAACCGAGATCATCCAGACGCCGCGCTCGATCAGCCGTTCGACGATCGGCTCGGTCACCAGGTCGCCTGTGGTCTGGACGATCACCTTGACGCCGCCGACCGACCGATACTTCTCGCGCAGCCGGACGAGCAGCGGGTAGAGCACCGGTTCGCGGATCGGATCGACCAGGAGTTCGCCGCCGGCCAGGATGATCCGGCCGGTCCGCGTCTGATAGCCGCCCTCGGGCAGGGGAGACGCCAGATCCAGGTAGCGCATCGCCGCCGGCAGGTGATCGACGATGCGTGGCCAACAGCGTTCAGCCTCGCCGACCACCTGCGCCAGGTCGTCGCGGAGATAGGGCCGGAACCGGTCGTCGTAGCAGTGGACACATTTACGATGACACAGCCATGAGACGACGTAGTAGAGAGACTCCATGCGCGCCCGGCCCCCGGCGGTTTCGGGAAACGACTCCTAGAGACCCTGATGCCACCGTCCTGCCAATAACCTTCCCACGCCCAAGCGGAGCAAGGTGGCCGCGCCAGCGGCCGCCCTCTCACGCCCCCCAAGTGCCGTGGGGGGCGGACTTTCCTTGCCTTGCCCCGCCGGATCACCGCGACTGGCGTTCGACCACCCAGTTGCCGATCAGGCCGCCCATGCCGACCACCGCGAGCGAGCCGAGGCCGCCGGTGCCGAGCACGTCGGCCGCGGCGACCCCGGCGAGCACGCCGATCCCGATCCCGGTCATATGGGCATCGGAGAGGCCGGTGGTCGCCTGCACCCCGTCTTTCAGCCCGGTGGCAAAGCCGCCGACCATCTCGACCGACCGGGTGACCCAGCCGGCCGCGGTGTCGCGCGCGGCCGCCCACGCGCTGTGCGGCGCCGCGTTGGCCGGGCTGGTGGGCTCGGCCGCGATCGCCGGGGCAACGCCGCCGACCGCGACGACACCCCCCAGCATCAGGGCCACGAGAAACCGTTGCATCTCGACGATCCTCCCGAAAAGCGGGGGAGCACCGCGGCCGCCGCGAGCCCGGGCGGCCCCGACCGGTGCCCGCCTGACGCCCTTCAATCTTGGACGACGCGTCCCGGATTCCAACCGCCGGTTTAAGACGGCGAGCGCTTGCCGCCGTTGGCACCGCCGGCCCGGCCGTCGATCGGCCGGCCGATCAGCTCGAGACGGTGCTTGACCAAATGGAAGCCGAGCTCGTCCGCGATCCGCCGCAACAACGCGTGCAGCGCCGGGTCCTGGAACTCGATCACCGCACCGGTGGTGATATCGATCAAATGATCGTGGTGGTGGTGCAGGGTCTCAAACCGCGCCCGTCCGTCGCCGAAGTCGTGGCGCGACAACAGGCCCGAGTCCTCGAACAACCGGACCGTGCGGTAGACGGTCGCCAAACTGATCCCCGGGTCGATCGCGCTCGCCCGACGGTGAATCTCTTCGACGTCGGGATGGTCGTCGGCACCGCCGATCACCCGGGCGATCACCCGGCGCTGATCGGTCATCCGGAGGCCCTTGGCCGCGCATCGCTCTTCCAGGCTGCGCGCCGCCTCGTCCGTCATCGCCTGTCCGGCGCCCGCCGCCTGCGCTGCCATCGACCCCCGCCTTGACCGAACTTCGCCCCAAGCACCGAGCCTAGTGCCAACCGGCCGGTCGGTTCAATGGTCCCACGCTCGGCGCCGGGGGGTGCGCGGCGGCGCACCGCCGGTCCGCCGAACCCGCGCGCGGCTACTGCCCCGACGGCGCCATCTGCGACATCATCCCGGTCGCGAGGCTGAACAGATAGGCCGCCGTCGCCTTCAGCTGCTCGAGATAGCCCTGCCGGGTCGCGGCATCGAGGCTGTTCCACCAGGCCTGCGCCTCGGCCATCAGGCCGGGCAGCTGCTGTGTGACACCGTCGAGGAACGCGGTGCGCTGCGCGGCCGTCAGGCTGCCGAGCGACACGAAGATGTCGGACAGATACCGCCCGGCCTCGCCGCCGCCGAACATCCCGGTCAGCATCTCGAGCGACGGCCCGCCGCCCGCGCCGGCCGCCGCGGCCTCGGCCGCCGCCGGGTCGGCCGCGCCCTCGCCGCCGCCCGGCAGCGCAATGCCAAGCCCGGCCGCGGCGCTGCGCAAACCCTCCACACCGCCGATCATCTGCCAGGCGCTGCCCGCATATGCCTTCATCTGGTCCACGGTCAGACCGCCGGCCGCGTCGCCCGACGCAGCACTGCCCGCCGCCGCGCCGCCCGCTTCGGCTTCGCCTTCGGCCTCACCCGCGGCCGCAGTCGCGCCCGCCGACCCGGTGTCCGCCGACCCGGTGTCCGCCGGCGCGCCGCCGGTGGTGGTGGTGGTGCCGGTCACCGCCTCGACCGCAGCGCCGGCGTAGCCGCTTAGAAAGTCGTACCAGCTCTGCCCGCTTTCGGCCGGCGCCGCCGCACCGTCCTGGGCCGCGACCGGCCCTGCGGTCGCCGCGGTCGCCACCACCGTCGCCACGCCGATCGCCCGAAGCCCGGCGCCCAGCCGCCGCCGGCCCTGTCCTGCACCCGTCATGCCGTGCCTCCCGGTCCCCCCTCCGCCCCATGCAGCGGGGCCGCGATCTGCCTACCAGCATTTCGCCTTCCGATCGACTCCGTTCCGTCGGTGCAATCAAGGCAACCAAGGCAACCGGTCCGGATCCCCAAGCATCGACACCAACCCGTTCGAGCCCTTAGGGTGACCTCAAATAGGGTGACCTCAAGGTGATCCGTCGCACCCCGCGGCCACCCCGTCGAGCCGAACAAACCGCCCGGTGCCATGCAGCCCGTCGCCCTCGTCCTCGGCTTCGCCGTGACCTTGCTCGGCGAAGCCTTGATGTTCCTTGCGACCTTCGCAACCCGCCGCACCACCTATGCCCGACGATTGTTCTGGCGCGAACTGGTGCCGACGGTCTTGAGCCCGTTGCCGTTGATCTCGACCTTCGCCGTCTCGCTCGCCGTGATCCTGGCGATCGAGATGCAGCAACTGCTGGCGCGGCTGGCGCTCGAGCGGCCGTTGATCGACCTGGTGGCGACCGCGATCATCCGCCACTTCGCGCCCTTGTTGATCGGCGTCTTCGTGTCGTCGCGCACCGGGCTCAGGCTCGCGGTCAAGCTCGGCAGCCATGTGCTGCGCCGCGACGTCGACGCCCTGGTCCTGTTCGGGATCAGCCCGGTCCGCTTCCTGGTCGCGCCGTTCGCCTGGCTGTTCATGATCAGCGTGGTCGTGCTCAGCCTGTGGTGCACCGGGGTCGCGCTGTTGGCCGCGAGTTTGATCCTGGACTTTGAAACCATCGTGCCGGTCGGGGTGTTTTGGGAGGTGGTCGAGGAGAGCATCAACCTCGGCGATCTCGGACTCAATCTGACCAAATGCCTGTTGGCGGCGTTGGCGGTGTTGACGCTGGCGGCTTACAACGGTTTGTCGGTGCGCGAGCGGAGCGGCGACTTGTCAGAGCTCGCGGTGCGCACCACCACCCATTCGATCCTGGTGGTGATCTTGATCGAAGTGATCGTGACCGTGCTGACCTTCTGACCGGACGCCAACGGGCGGCGCCGGTTTTGGGGGCTGGCGCCCCCAAGGTCAGGGGGTTTCACCCCCCGACACCCCCCGACCAGGGGGTGCCCCCTGGACCCC
>JANQHG010000192.1 GCA_028277115.1 Azospirillaceae bacterium | reverse complement strand
ACCCCGTTGGTGTTGACTCTGTTCTGATAAACACAGTCTAACTCCCTGATTCTTCAGGGCCAACGGGGAACCTCAAAAATCTGATCCCGGATCACGGATTGGTCTCTTGATCGGTCTCGCGCTCGACGTCGGTTTCGAAATAGATCTCGTTGTCCGCAACCTTGAGCAGCGCGGTCTGGTTGTTCAAGACGGTCAAGCGCGGGCTGGACAAGGTCCGGGTGGTGCCGAACGCCTCGACCGCGTTGACCACGGCGCCGATGTCCGCGCTGTCGATTGCGAGCGTGAAGACGTCCGGTGTGGCGACGTTGAAACTGTCGAACGGGCCGGCGCTGACGTCGGTGCCGAACCGTGCTGCCGAGTTGATCGACACGCCGCCGACGCCGAACACGGCGCGCCAGTTGATGCCGCTGCGATGTTCTTCGGACAGCGCCACTTCGATCAGCTTGGCCTCGATCAGGATCTGGTTGGCCATCTGCCGTTCGATTCGGGACAGGACGTCGGCGATCATGGCGTGCTGGCCCGCGGTGCCGAACACCGAAACGACGCCGCTTTGCCGGTGGATCACGACTTCGGCACCCGCGTCGTCCATGGGCAGGCCGCGTGGACGGGTGTTGGCGACGATCGCCTCGAGCGAGGCCTCGAGTTCGGCAAAGAAATCGACCGAGCTTTGGGCGGAGACCGAACTGCTCGACCCGGCGCCGGTGGCATCCGTGCCCGGGGTCGCAACCTCGGTGTCGATCGAGATGTCGCCGCGGGCCTCGCGCGACAGCGACAACGCCGACAGCTGATAAGTCGCGACATAGGGTTCGTCGATCTCGACCCGCACGATATCGTCCTCGGCGCGGTAGCGTAGCCCGGCAAGCCGGCTGACCCGGTCGATCACATCGAGCAGCGGCCGATTGCGGATCGACAGCATGACGCCGCCCGAAATGCGCGGGTCGATCTCGATATCGACCCCGGATTGCCGGGCCAGTTGGAACAGCACGTCCTTCAGCGGCACGTCGTCGGTGACGGCGAGCGAGACGCGCGGATTGTAGGACAACGGCGGCGGCTCCGGCGCCACCAGAACCGGATAGAGCTCGGGGATCTCCGGCACCAGCTGTTGCGGGCCCTGGTCGGGGGCGCCGGCACCCGCCTGGCCGTCCGGCGGCCGACCCAAATCTCGAAAATCCTGGCGGGTCTTGTCGATCGCCGGCGCATGGGGATCAAGCGCGGCCGGGGCGTCCGCGGTGCAGCCGCTGACCAGGACCAGCAGCAGCAGGACCGCAAGACGTCCGAGCGTGCTTAGGACGGGCCCGCGGCAGTGGCCGGTAACCCGGGACGGCGGCGATCGGAGCGATTGGGGCGATCGGGTCGGGTGCGCCATGGTGTCTTTCAAGGCTCGCGGATGGGTGCGGGCGGCGGCTCGCGTCGACAAGCCCCCATAATATACCTGCGCGGCCGCCGGTAACCACAGGCCGGCGGTCGCGCAGCACGGCCGACGCGCCCCGACGATTGCGTGACCGTTTTTTGATGGTGCCGAACGCCTGGCACCTTCTTGATCGCGCCGGCAGCACCCGGACCCAGAATCCTGTGCCGCAAACCGACGCAGGTGGTATGCCCGATGCCACGATTGATCCGCAAGGCCAACCGGTGCGATGTTGGAGTTATGCGGAGCATTGCTCTCATCTCCCAAGCGATCGTTGTGGCGGTGGTCGCTCGGCGCAGCGCGGCAATCTACCTTCTCTCTTTCAAGATCGAATGAGGTTGGAACATGATACCGAACACAACCCTGGCCCCGGCCAATCGGTCGGGCACGTCGACCGGGTCTCGGCGCGGGCAGGAGGGCTTCTCCCTGGTCGAGCTCGCGGTGGTCTTGATCATCATCGGCCTGATCGTCGGCGGTGTGCTGAAGGGTCAGGACCTGATCGAGAGCGCGCGGGTCAATTCGATCCAGACCGATCTCAACGAGATCCGGGTCGGCGCCTCGACCTTCCTCACCAAGTACGACGATCTGCCCGGCGACCTGCTAAGCCCGCAGCTGTTCGGCGGCCTCGCGATAACAGCCGGCGACGGCAACGGCCGGCTCGATACCGGTACCACCGACCAGAACCGCGCGAACCAGAACGCGACGGCGAGCGAGGGGGTCGCCTTTTGGCTGCACCTGCAACAGGCCAACCTGTTATCCGGGATCAACCTTACCTGCCCCACCGTGGCCGCTTGCGTCAACCTCGACGGGACGACCGCGAAGGCATCGCGGGTCGGCGGGTTCTTCACCATCGCGCATGACGATGCCGCGGTCACGGGAACGCCACAGGATCACTGGATCATGGTCGGGAACGTTGCCAGCGCGACTGTCACGGACAACGTCGTGCCGGTCATCTCGCCGGTTCAGTTGCGCGGCCTCGATGTCAAGGGCGACGACGGGGAGGCGACCACCGGCAATGTCATTGGCGCCGGTACGAACGGCACCACGACCTGCCGTGATACGACGGCGGCAGGTGTGAACGGCTACACCGCGTCGGAGGACGAGCTCTGCTACGGGGCGTTCCGGCTGTAGGCCACCGCCGATCCCATTGTCGCATGTTCGCGTCAGGCCGCGGCGGCGCCGCGTCTTGGCGCACCAATCGGGCGTTTGAGACATCATGACCTGGACAGCGCCCATCCCGGGGTCGCGGACGGACGGCGACCGTCCTGGCCCCGGACGCCGGGGCCAGGACGGCGTGGTCGGCATCCTGATCGCCGCGATCGTGGCGTCGATCGGCGCCGCTTTGGTCATGAGCCAGGCGATGACCGACCGGTCGACCCGCGATCGCGACGCTTATGTCGCCGCGATCGCGGGCGCGACCGACCTCGAGGACGCCATCGTCCGGTTCGTGGTCCGCAACCGACGGCTGCCGCGACCGGCGGACAACACCGTCGGTCTGCGCGCGGCGGCCGGCGCCGGTGAAACCGTGACCGTCGGGGTCGGCGGCGTGTTGTCGGGCGCCCTGCCGTGGCAGGCGCTGGGGCTGCAGGCCGCCGACGCCCTCGACGCTTGGCGTCACCGGTATTCCTATCGGGTGTCCCAGGCGGCGACCGCGGCCAACGCGATGGACTATTCCGGCTGCCAACTCGGCGGCGGCGGCACCTGTCCGGTCTCGATGACCATCCCGACCGACCGGATCGACCAGATCTCTGACCTGCGCGGTGACTTCTGCCGCGGCGTCGGCACCGCGGTCGATGATATCAACGCCGTGGTTGAGGACTATCTGCAAGATGTCCGCGACACGATCGACGGCAGCGGGATCGCCGTCAACCTTGCGGGGACCGCGATCACCGCGGCTGGATTCGCGCTGATCAGTCACGGCGCCAACGGCAATTGGGCGTTTTCACAGTCGGGCACCCAGGCGGTCGAGCCGCAGACCACCGGCAACGAATTTCGCAACAGCCTGTCGTCCACCTTAGACACGTATGTCGACATTTTCAGACCGGCCGGCAGCACAAATCCATTCGACGACATCGTCGACCACCCGAGCGTGCTCGAGATCGCCGCCGCGGCGGGGCTGTGGCAACTCGACCAACCGATCGCCCAGAGCGACTGGCCGGCCGACGTCACGGACGCGTTGGCGTGCGTCGGCGAAGAGGGTGGCGAGGTCGACGAGGTCTCGCTCGACGACGACCCTGACGCGTTCGTGCCCGGCGGATCGGGCGGCGACGATATCTCGATCACGCCGGTACCGGATGATGGCGAAGACGATCGCAACATTCTGAACGTCGGAACACCGGGCGACGACGAAATTGGCGAGGGCACCGAGGTCCGGCTGAGCCGCCGCAGCGGTGGCTGCGTCTGGATCGACGTGCCGTTGAACTTCACCAGCGAAATCCTGCGCGCCTATTGGGAATTCCGCATTTACGGCAGTGCGGCCGCGCGCGACGGCTTCACCTTCGGCATGATCCCGGGGGCGACGTCACTCGAACCCGAGACCTTGCCGTGCGGTAACTCGCGCCTGATCACCCGGTACTTGTTGGACAGGGAAGCGGCCGAGGATCCCGAGGAAGCGCCCCCAGGCATGGAACACCCGCATCTTCCCAACGGGTCCGATTTGGCGTTTGTCGGGGCGAAGAACACCGCGTATCCGGACCGCTTTCCCGGGAGCAAGATGGCAGTCGAGTTCGACTTGAATTCGACCGTGTTCGATGATTTGCTTGCCTTTCTCGGTATTCAAAACACCAGAGAAGATCCAAACACCAACCATATTGCGATGTTGCGCGAGAATTCGACAATCCACGGGTCATCGATTTGTGGAACCAACGATCTTCCGGAACCGGACACCAACTGGTTTGCAACTCTTGCATGTGTTTTGCCATGGTATGCACACCGCGACTGGTGTAAATGCCCCTACGACTGGACCGCGGCCGAGGCGTGGGGAACCAACCCGAGTTGTTCCGGCGGTGGTCCGGGGATGATCGGCTGTTACCAAGGGCCGATCGATGACTGGCTGGAGGACCGGGACTTCTGCAATATTCAAGACACCGAGAATTGCTGCGCCGACGGCGACATCGAGTGTTGCGTTACTGATGACACAGAAAACTGCTGCGCCGTCGGCGACGACGACTGCCTTGATCATAACCCGGGCGCCAAGGAGATGAGCGAATCGCCGTACCGGATCCGCGTCGAGGTGATGCGGCGCTGCGATGCCGG
>JANQHG010000066.1 GCA_028277115.1 Azospirillaceae bacterium | reverse complement strand
CGGCAATGCCGGGACGATCCGGCTTGCCGCCGGCAACGACCTCAGCACCGCCGGCGAGATCACCGCGCACGCGTTCGACGACGGCAACCCGGGCACGATCACGCTCACCGCCGGCGACACGCTCTTGTTCACCGGCAAGCTGTTGCGCAGCTGCATCTTCTGTTCCAACGACGAAAACCCGCCGCTTGCGACCTTCGTCAGGTTCGACGCCGGCGGCGACCTGGTGCTCAGCGACGCCTTCGTCAGCGCCACCACCTTCGGGGCCGCCGGCTCCGGCCGGCTGACCATGGTCGGCCGGAACATCACCTTCGATGCGGTCGAGCTGTTCTCGGCAACCACCGGCAGCGGTGTCGCGGGGTCGGGCGAGGGCGAGGCCGGAACGATCACGGTGGCGGCGCGCGAGGGGTTGGTTTTGCGCGACACCGAGATCTTGACCACCACCTTCCTCAGAGGTGCCGCCGGGTCGGTGGCTCTGTCGGCCGGCACCCGGCTTACGGTCGGCGCAGGGACCGAGATCAAGAGCGAAGCCGACACCCTGGCGACCGTCCGAGCCGGGCAGATCACGCTCGCCGCCCCGATTCTGTCGGTCGAGGGCGGCGGGGTGGTGACGACCAGCGTGCTCGAGGACTCGGTGGCGAGCGGCGGCGGCATCACGCTCACCGCCACCGACACGCTGACGATCACCGGTGCCGGCAGCGCGGTGCGCAGCGAAAACGGCGGCACCTCGACCGAGGCGGGGCAAGTCGGCCTGGCGGCGGGCACGATCAGGATCGCCGATGGCGGGCTGGTCTCGACCTCGAGCACCGGTGCGGGCGGCAGCGGCGCCATCCGGCTGGTCGCGACCGATCGTCTCCAACTCGCCGACGGGCGGATCACCACGCAATCGACCGAGGGCGGCGGCGGCACGATCGACATTCAAGCCCGTGAGTTGATCGACCTGTTCGAGAGCCAAATCACCACCGAGGTCGCGGGCGGCGCCGGCGACGCCGGCGACATCACGATCGACCCCGAGGCGATGGTGCTGCAGTCGAGCCTGATCCGGGCGAATGCGGTCGGCGGCGACGGCGGCAACATTCGGATCCAAGTCGGCAGCCTGATCAGCGATCGCGCGTCGGTGATCGAGGCGAGCTCCGAGCTCGGCGTATCCGGCCAAATCGACATCTCGGCGCCCGAGACCGATGTCAGCGGCGGTCTGGTCGTGCTTGCCACCGACTTTTTGGACGCGGCGTCGTCGTTGACCGATCGCTGTGCCGCGGCCGCAGCCGGCCGGGGCAGCCGCTTTGCCAGCGTCGGGCGCGGCGGCGTGCCGGCAGCGCCCGACGTGCCGTTGCCGAGCTTCCTGATTGCCGCGCACGAGCTGTTCGTCGACGCCGACCACAATCCCGCCGCCGACCGCCGCGCCGCCGCGCCGGGGCCGATCAGCCTGGCGATGGCCTGCGGCGGGTAGGCGGCGACCGGCGGGTCGGTCCGCGTTTCGCCCCGTCCGGATCGTCCGGTTGATCGACCAGCGGCACCCGACCTCGGCCGACGACGGCGGTGTTGACAACGAGGTGCCGACGACCCGGCCCCGGGTCGTCGGCGTCGCTCGGGAAACCCCGCGGAGCCGGTCAGGCGCCGGGCGTGCAGGTGTGCCAGCGCCCGGTCAAGAGACCGCGCACCAGCCAGCACAGCCAACCGATCAGCGCCCGGATCAGCTGGATGAACAGCCAGCCCAAGACCGCGAGCACCACCAGCAGCAAGATGATGTAAGGCCAAATGCTGTCGGTCGACGGCGGCGATTCCGGACCATAGGGCCATTGTTCGGCCAAATACGGAAACTCGTCGAGAAACTCTTTGTCGTTTTCTGCCGCGCGCGGCCACGCGCCGTCGAACAAGGACAGATCGACCAACAGGCAATCGCCGGCAGTGCACAGCTTGGCGACGATGTCGTCCGGCAGTTGCCGACCGTTGGGGAACCCGACCGGGAGCCGATTGGAATAGATCAACACGTCCGGGACCAGGTCGAACTCGCGTAGCTGGAAGTTATTTCTGATGATCTCGGAGAGCGCCTGTGACCACCATTCGCGCTTGTTGTGGAAAAATTCGTAGATACCGTCCCACAACAGTTTTGCATCGCTCAGCACCGCCAGCTGATCCGGCGGTTCGGCCTGGTTGAGAACGAGGGCGAAGCGCGGCAGCTGTGACCGTATGCCGCGGCCGACCACGTCGATCAGCTCCCCGTCGCGATGGGTGGTGCCCCACAGGACGAAGTCCTGCTGGCCTTCCGGGAATGCGGTGACCGGGATGCTGAACGCCGCCGCGATCACATTGGTGCCGAAGAAATCCGGGAAGATGAACGGGTCGTCGCGCACCCCGGCGAATTGGCGGATCTGGTCGGTGTTCCGCAGCCCGTCGAACCTGACGCCGGACAGCTGCGCGGTGTCGTCGAGTTGGAACGTGATCGCCGCGCTGGTCTTCAACTGATTTGGCAGGGTCACCGTGCCGCCGTAGCGGGCCAGGTCGGCCGGGTCGGAGACATCGACCCGCTGTTCGGCGGCATCCCGAACACCGCGATCGAGATCGCGGTGATGCGCGAGAACTCCAGCTACTTATCGTTCGCCAAAACCAGGGAATCACAAGTGGCTGAAATCACTCAAGCCTTTTTCGGCCAGACACTGAGGCGTTGGCGGCGGCCGAACTCGCCCCCGCCGGCGGCCCGGACGCCCCGGCGCTCACCGGGGCCTGATCGGTTCGGACACGCGCGCGGGCGGGCCCGGTCGGCCCGTCCGCCCGTAGAGGGGCGGGGCGGCGTAACGGCCGCCCCGTTCTCGCCGGCCGGAAGCTCGCCACCGGCGCCTCACGGCGCCGACGAACAGCTTCGCTCGCGATCGAGGATCCGCACCGCCTTGATGTCGGCGCGCGCCACTTGCAGGACCGGGACCGGCCAATCGGGTTCCCCCCGCACCGGCTTGATCACGAACACCGACGTGCGGTCGGCGAACAGCAACCGATAGCACGCCTGCGGGTCCGCCAAGTCTTGGGCCAGCGCCTTGAGCGCGTCCGACCCCTCGGCCCACGCGGCGGCGGTGTGGAGGCGCACGTTGCGCAGGCCGGCATAGTCGTGCGCCCGGATCTGCGCGACCCGATGCCGGGCGTCCCGCCCGCCGAGCTCGTGGGCGAGGGCGAACAGCGCCACGATCAGCGCCGCGACCACCCCGACGATCGCCACCGCCGGCACCGGACCGAGCGCGCGCCGCCCGCGGGTCTGCCAAAGCCGAAAGCCCCCGACCAGCGCCGCCGCCCCGACCGCCAAGAGGCCCCAGTGGTCGAGCACGACCCAGACGCCATAGGTGATCAGATACTCGCGATCGAGCCCGATCGCGCTGATGCCGATGCCGAATTCGGCGAAATACTGCTCGGCGAACCGCCAGCCGGCCAGATAAAGCCAGGCGGCACCGGATGCCACCACCAGCCCGGTCTCGCCGATTATCACCGTCCAGCTGATCTTGCCGTTGGCGTCGCTGCCGATCATCTCGCCGACTCGCCGTCGTCGTCACCGCGGATCGGCTCCGGCGTGCCGCTCGCCGGCGGGATATATTCGCACGGCTCACAATTACCTGTCCCTTCGGGGACCGGTTGCCAGGGGTCGGTGATGACGATCTCGTTTCGCAGGTACCTTCCGGACCTCGAATGGCGACACCGCGCCCTTTGCTGGTACGCCGTCGATGGGGTGATATCATTGCAATCAATCAGGAACACATCGTCGTCTGGATGATGGAGGCAGAAGCACCCGGCGGAGGTTTCTGCTCGGTCACCACCGTTCGCGGTCATGCCGGGCACAACCGCACCGACGATCGCGATCGTGACCAAGACTGCCCAGACTTTTACCATACCGATCCGTTCCGCCATCAGCTATGATCGACGCTGATTACCAGATCGGCGCCGGTCGCGGGAGAGGGAGAATGCGCGTGACCTGGACCGCAGGTTGGGTTGGCGTGGTGCTGGCGGTCGCGGTTTGTGCCACCGACGCAATGGCCGACGGCGAGACTCTTGTGAGATCCAAGACCGCGCAGGCGGAGACGCGCCCTGCGGTGTCGCCACGTGAGTTGATCGACCGGGGCAATCGAGCGTTGATGGGGCTCTACGGCGCGGGTCGATTTGCCGAGGGCGTCGCCCTCGCCGAGCGCCTCCAAGCACTGGCGCGCGAGCATCTGGCGCCGGACGACCCAATCGCCCTGACGGTTATGAACAACCTGGCGTTCCTTTATTATCACCAGGGCCGTTACGGGGCCGCCGAGCCGCTTTACCTCGAGGCGCTGGAGCGCCGCCGCGCGGTTCTGGGGGACGACCATCCCTCGACGCTGGTCAGCGTCAACAACCTGGCGTCGCTTTATTCTCG
Source organism: Azospirillaceae bacterium (assembly GCA_028277115.1). Taxonomy (GTDB): domain Bacteria; phylum Pseudomonadota; class Alphaproteobacteria; order Azospirillales; family Azospirillaceae; genus JANQHG01. The sequence continues at coordinate 4,499 of JANQHG010000066.1, read as the reverse complement.
CCAGGGCCGTTACGGGGCCGCCGAGCCGCTTTTCCTCGAGGCGCTGGAGCGCCGCCGCGCGGTTCTGGGGGACGACCATCCCGACACGCTGGTCAGCGTCAACAACCTGGCGTCGCTGTATGAGAGCCAGGGCCGTTACGGGGTCGCCGAGCCGCTTTTCCTCGAGGCGCTGGAGCGCAGCCGCGCGGTTCTGGGGGACGACCATCCCTCGATGCTGGTCAGCGTCAACAACCTGGCGTTCCTTTATTATCGCCAGGGCCGTTACGGGGCCGCCGAGCCGCTTTTCCTCGAGGCGCTGGAGCGCAGCCGCGCGGTTCTGGGGGGCGACCATCCCTCGACGCTCGGCAGCGTCAACAACCTGGCGTCGCTGTATGAAAGCCAGGGCCGTTACGGGGCCGCCGAGCCGCTTTACCTCGAGGCGCTGGAGCGCAGCCGCGCGGTTCTGGGGGACGACCATCCCGACACGCTCGGCAGCGTCAACAACCTGGCGTTACTTTATTCTCGCCAGGGCCGTTACGGGGCCGCCGAGCTGCTTTACCTCGAGACGCTGGAGCGCAGCCGCGCGGTTCTGGGGAACGACCATCCCTCGACGCTGGTCAGCGTCAACAACCTGGCGTTTCTCTATCAGTCTCAGGGCCGTTACGGGGCCGCCGAGCCGCTTTACCTCGAGGCGCTGGAGCGCAGCCGCGCGGTTCTGCGGGACGACCATCCCGACACGCTCACGAGCGCATTGAACTATGTCGGTTTGCTTGTGCGTACCGACCGCGCGGCGGAGGTCGCGGCGCGGCTGGAGCGGCTCGGCCGGCGCCTGTTGCGCTGGACCGGGGTCCAACTCGCCACCACCCGCCAGGCGGCGACCAAGCGGCTGTTGCTCAACCGCCAGGGGACCTTCCAGCATGTCGCGATCGACCTGGCGGCGCGTCACCGCTCCCCTCGGACCTCGCGATTGGCGGCCGACACGATGATGCGGTGGAAGCAGCTTGCCGGCGAAGAGGAAAGTTACCTGGCCCGACTGGTGCGCCGCACCGACGACAGCCGGGTGCGCACGCTTGGCACCGCGATTTTACAGCTTCGGAGCGAACTCGGGGTCGCCTATCACCAGGGCCACCACGAGCTCGCGACACGGATTTTGACCGAGCTCGAGCACCAGGAAGCCGCACTCTCGGGGGTCAGCGAAGGGTTTCGCCAATGGCTCGGCACCCGCACGGCAGGATCGCGCGAGGTCGAGACCAACCTGCCCGAGGGCGCGGCACTGGTGGAGTTCCGCCTCTATCGTCCGTTCGACTATGACGCGGGCACGTTCGTGGCGCCGCACTGGGCGGCGGTGGTGCTGCGGCCCTATCAGGCGCCGGCGTTCGCCGATTTGGGGCCGTGGGAGGTGCCGGTTCTGTTGAACCGGATCATGATCGCGGGCGACACCGCGCCGGAGCAGCGGGACCAAGCCGCCGCCACCCTCTACGCCACCCTGTTCGGCCCGTTCGACGCGGCGTTGGCGGCGGCGGAAACCGTGTATCTGGCGCCCGACGGGCCGCTTGCGCTGATCCCGTTCGACCGGCTGCGGCTGGCCGACGGGCGGTACTGGATCGAGCGCCAGCCGCTGCGGATCCTGCACTCGGGCCGGGCGGTGATCGAGGCGCGGCGGCGATCGCCGAACCGCGGCTTTTTCGGCGTCGGCGGGATCGCCTTCGGTGAGGACGCGGCCCCGGCCGGGGCGGCGCGCGATGACCGGGGACCGGCCGTGCCGGCGGCCGTGGACATGGCGTCGCTGATGCCCGTTTCCCTTGGCGCGCTTCGGGCGGCGCGCGGCCGGCTCTCCGGCACGGTGTTCACGGCGCTCGACGCCACCCGCGACGAGGTGGACCTGGTCGCAGGACTCTATGAAGACCGCCGTCGGGAACAGCCGACGGTGTTGACCGGCGCGGCCGCGCGGGAAACGGTGGTGAAGGCGCTGGCGCCGCCGCCGCGGGTGGCGCATTTCGCCACCCATGGCTTCACCCTGGAGGCCGAGGGCGAGGTGGCGCGGCCGATGCTGCTCGCCGGCCTGACCCTGGCCGGCGCCAACCGGGGCGTGCGCGGCGTCCTCGACGGCGATGGCGAGGACGGACTTCTGTTCGCGCTCGAGGCCGCCGGGCTGAACCTCGAGCGGACCGAGCTTGTGGTGATGTCGGCGTGCGACACCGGCAAGGGCGCGATCGACTATTCCGAGGGGGTGATGGGGCTGGCCCGCGCCTTCCGGATCGCCGGGGCGCAGAATGTTCTGATGACGCTGTGGCCGCTCCATGACGGGCGGGCGCGCGACTTCATGGTCGATTTCTACGGCGAATGGTTGAAAGAGGCCGACCGCGACCCGGTCGAGGCATTGCGCGCGGTCAAGCTGGACTGGGCCGGGAGCCGCAATCCTCGAAAAGCCGATCCGATCGCTTGGGCGCCCTATGTGATCGTCCAGGCCGGGCGGTGAGCGCCGGCCCCGACCGCGGCGATCTCGCGGGCGGCGGCGGCGATGTCGGGGCGATCGGCCGAGCAAGCGGCGGTGCAAACCGAGGGATCGCGCCGGCCGATCGCCCCGACCTACGGTTGCTGTGCCTACGGTTGCTGTGATTGAATTTTCGACACTCTTAGGCTGGGGTGTGAACCCCGGCGTTCGGACGGCACAGCAGAAAGAACCGGTGTATTCCCGCATTTGGAAAGAGCGGAAATCGCGGGCACGCATGTCCCGGAGAGCGGCCGTGGGCGACCGGGCAGGGGCCGCGACCGCGCCGCACGGGTCGGGCGCGGCCGCCGCCGGCGTCACCGCGCGGACACGGGGGCGTGCGAAGGCGTGTGTGGTCTCGCTCGCAGCCGGCGCCGATATGCCGGGCCGAGGCGCGGTCGGCGCGCGGCCCACGGGTGGGTCGCGCCGCTCCGCCGGCCGCCGTCGCGCATAAGGGAGGCACCAGATCATGACTGTTCGCATCTCCGGCATGGCGGCGCGGGTCGCCGCGTGGCTCGTGGTGGTCGGGGTCGCGCCGGCCGCGCTCGCCCGGCGTGGCGGTCAATACCGACGATCAGGGGTTGGCGCTCCGCGGGTACGACCCGGTCGCCTATTTCATCGACGGCGCGCCGGTCGAGGGCAGCGCCGCATTCACCGCGACCCATGAGGGGGCGACCTATCGGTTCGCCAGCGCCGCCAACCGCGACGCCTTCGTCGCCGACCCGGACGCCTATCTGCCGCAGTACGGCGGGTTCTGCGCCTTCGGCACCGCGATGGGCTACAAGGTCGACGCCGACCCGGCCGCGTGGCGGATCGTCGACGGCGAGCTGTACCTCAATCTGAACCAGAAGGTGCAGAGGCGCTGGAACACCGACGTCCCCGGCTACATCGAGATGGCCGACGGCAAGTGGGACGCGATCCGCGACGTCCCGGCCGACGAGCTTCGGTAACCGCGCCGGTCGGAGGGTCGGCGTCCCGCCGACCCGGGGTGCGCGCGACGCGTCCCCTCCGGTGGGCCGCTCCCCTGTGGTATACCCGGTCCGACGCGCCCCGGTCGCGATGATCGCATGGGGGCGCGCAATCGCGATCAAGGGAGGGTCGAGTGAGCGGTCCGCCAAAGCTTGCCGCGCCGCGGCGTCGGGTCCGGGATCGGTCGGGTCGGGTGGCGGTCTTGGCCGGGGGGGTCGTGGCGGTCGTGTGCGGGCTCGGTGGCAGTCCCGCCGGGCTGGCCCAGGTGTCGGACTGGACGACCCCGCGGATGGGGCCGGCTCTGCCGCAGGCCGCCGACCATGAAGTCCGGCTGCAACAGCTCGAACGGGCGGTCCAGCGCCTGACCGGCCGGATCGAGCGGCTCGATTTCCGGCTCGACCGGATCGTCAACCGGTTGGAGGCGCTCGCCGGCGCGAGCGTCGGCGGTGCCCCCACCGACCCGCGCCGCCCGCCGCGCGCCGAACCGGCGGGTCCGCGCGCCGACACCGGGACGGTGACCCGACCGGGGACCGGTCGCGACCCGTTCGCCGAGGTGCCCGGCGCCGCCGCGCCGACCGAACCGGCGGCCGAGCCGCCGGCGGCGCGTCCGACCCGGCCGGCCGCCGGGGCGACCACCGTCCGCCTGCCGTCCGGCAGCGACCAGGACGCCTATGATTATGCGTTCGGCCTGTTGCGCCAGGCCGACTACGACCTGGCCGAGCAAGCGTTCCGGACGTTCCTGGAGCGCCACGGCGCAAGCCCGCTCGCCGCCAACGCGCAGTATTGGCTTGCCGAGACCCATTATGTCCGCGGCGACTATTCGGCCGCCGCGGTGGCGTTCGCCGAGGGCTTCCAGCGCTTCCCGGACAGCTCGAAGACCGGCGACAATCTGTTGAAGCTCGGGATGTCGCTCGCGGCGCTCGACCGCGGCGACGATGCCTGCGTCGCGTTCGGCCAGCTCGCCGGCGGCACGCAGTCCGGGATCGCGCCGCGAGCGACATCCCGAGCTTCAACAGATTGTCGCCGGTCTTCGAGCTGTCCGGGAAGCGCTGGAAGCCCT
>JANQHG010000043.1 GCA_028277115.1 Azospirillaceae bacterium | reverse complement strand
GGACCGCGGTCGCGGCCCGATACCCAGGTTGAGCCTTATGTGGGGGCGCCGGATCGGCCGCAAAGTTTCAACAGAGCGTCAATGATCTGTCACGGCATGGTCATCCATTGCGGGTAGTGATTACGTCTCGAACGGAAACGGCCTGTTCAATCGGGTTTCGTAATCATGAGGGGCTGCCGGATGATCGTGTTGGGCGGGGTCAGCGTCACCTATCCGGGCGGCCAACGGGCGCTGAAGCCGACCGATCTGCGCCTCGAGACCGGCCGGTTCACCGTGCTGCTCGGGCCGTCGGGCGCCGGGAAATCGACGCTTCTGCGCACGATCAACGGGCTGGTGGCCGCAACCACCGGCACGGTCGCGGTCGACGGCGTCGGTGTGATCGTCGGCAAGTTGGCGTGGCGTGCGCACCGGCGCCACACCGCGATGATCTTCCAGCAACATCAGCTGATCGGCCGGCAGACCGTGCTGCGCAACGTGCTGACCGGCCGGCTCGGCTATCAAACGACGCTGCGCTCGCTCCTGCCGGCGCCGCGCGCCGACCTCGAGCTCGCGCTGCACTGCCTGGAACGGGTCGATCTCGCCGACCGTGCGCTCGACCGGGTCGATCGGTTGAGCGGCGGCCAGCAGCAGCGGGTCGGGATCGCGCGCGCGATCGCCCAGCAGCCGACCATCCTGTTGGCCGATGAGCCGGTCGCCAGCCTCGACCCGGTGATCGCGACCCGGGTGCTCGAGCTGATCTACCGCATCTGCGAAGAAGACGGCATCACCGCGCTCGCAAGCCTGCACCAGGTCGACTACGGCCGCCGCTTCGCCGATCGGATCGTCGGCCTGTCCGACGGCCGGATCGTGTTCGACGGCCCGCCCGACGCGCTCGACGACGTGAGCCTCGAGCGGATTTACCGCGCCCCGCCGACCCCAGTGGCCGAGACCGCCGACGCGGTGTTCGGCGAGCCGGCGGTCGCGCTGGCCTGACCCCCCGCGCCGCCCGGCCGGGGTCCACACAACCAACCCCTCCCCCATCCAACCCCATGGCCATCCAAACCAAGGGAAGGTGTCTGATGAAGACTGTGCTTGTGCGCTTGGCCGCCGGCCTGGTCGCCGCCGTGCTCGCGGCCGGCCCGGTGAGCGCGGGTGAAGCCGACCCCGCGGTGCTGCGGGTCGCGCTGTTGCCGGACGAGAACGCGGCGACGGTGATCCAGAACAACGCCGGGCTCAAGGCCTATCTCGAGACCACGCTCGACAAGGAGATCGAGCTGGTGGTCACCACCGACTATTCGTCGATGATCGAGGCGATGCGCTTCGGCCGCCTTGAGCTCGCGTATTTCGGGCCGTTGTCCTATCTCTTGGCGAAGTCGCGCTCCGACATCGACGCCTTCGCGGCGCTGACCAAGGGCGGCGCCCAGTTCTACACCGGGGTCATCGTCGCCCGCGCCGACAGCGGCATCACCGGCCTCGATGATCTGAACGGCCGTGAGGCCGATTTCGCGTTCGGCGACCCGGCCTCGACCTCGAGCCACCTGGTGCCGCGCTCCGAGTTGTTGAAGGCCGGGCTCGACTATGACGCCGATTACACGCCGCGCCACGTCGGCGCCCACGATGCGGTGGCGCTCGCGGTCCAGAACGGCAACGCGCTGGCCGGCGGTCTCAGCCGCCCGATCTACGATCGCCTGGTCGAGACCGGCACGATCGACGGCGAGGTCGTGGTGGTGATCCACGAATCGCCGCCGATCCCGCAGTACCCCTGGACCTATCGCAACGATCTCGACCCGGCGCTCAAGGCCCGGGTGCGCGACGCCTTCCTCAACCTGTCGGACCCGAGCGTGCTCGGTGCGTTCAAGGCCGACGGGTTTGCCCCGATCACCGACAGCGACTACGACAGCCTGCGCGAGCTTGCGCGCATTCTCGACCTCGACCTCGCCCGGGTCGGCGGCTGGCGCCGCCGAGGTCAGGGGGTTTCACCCCCCGACACCCCCCGACCAGGGGGTGCCCCCTGGACCCCTTTAAGTGGGGGTCCGGGGGGTGACGCCCTGGCGGGGGCGAGGTACGGCCGAACCCAAGAGCCTGCCATGACCCACGGAACCCTCACGAACGGCGCCGCCCCGCACCACGACGCGATCATCGCCCGCCAACGCCTCAAGACCGTGGGCTGGGTGGTCAAGTCCGGCGTCCTGGTCGCCGCGGTGCTCGCCTGCTGTTATGTCGTCGGCCTCCTCGATCTCCGGCGCATGGGCGAAGGGCTGCCGGCGACCGTTTCATCCGCAGCGGACGGTTCCAGGGCTGGCGGCCGCGGTTCTACGGCACCGGTCTGTCGGGCAGCACGGTCGGCTTCGTCGGCATGGGCGCGATCGGCCAGGCAATGGCGCGCCGGCTCGCCGGGTTCGAGGCGCGGCTGATCTATACCGACCGCCAGGCGCCGGCGCCGTCCCACGAGTCCGCGCTCGGGCTCGAGCGCCGCGGCTTCGACGAGGTGCTGGCGGCGAGCGACTTCCTGGTTCTGGCGGTGCCGTTGACCGCGGACACCGTGCATCTGATCGGCGAGGCCGCGGTGGCGCGCATGAAGCCCGGCAGCTATCTGATCAACCCGGCGCGCGGCAGCGTGGTCGATGAAGAGGCGGTCGCGGAAGCGCTGGAGACCGGCCGGCTCGCCGGCTATGCCGCCGACGTGTTCGAGATGGAGGATTGGGCCCGGCCCGACCGCCCGGCCACGGTGTCGCCGCGGCTGCTCGAGGACCGGCGGCGCACCGTGCTGACCCCGCACATCGGCTCGGCGGTCGACCGGGTCCGCCGCGAGATCGCGCTGGAAGCCGCCGACAGCTTGATCGAAGGCCTGTCCGGCGCGGTGCCGCGCGGCGCCGTCAACGCCGAAGAGGTGCACCGGCGCCGTCTCGCCACCGTTTGACCGATGCTGAACCTGTTGCACGTCAAGACCTTTCTCGCGGTGCTCGACCACGGCAGCTTCCATGCCGCGGGGCATCATCTGGGCATCGCGCAGCCGACCGTGTCCCAGCACGTCAAGAAGCTCGAGCGCGACCTGGGCGTGGCGCTGCTCGACCGCGCGCCCCAACGGCCGCGGCCGACCCCGCGCGGGCGGGTGTTCCAGGCTTATGCCCGCCGACTGATCGCGGTCGCGGACCGGGCCCGCGAGGTGCTGGACGGCCGCACCGTGCGGATCGGCGCCAGCAGCAACATCGGCATCTACCTCTTGCCGCCGTTCCTGAAACGGTTCGCCGAAACGGTGGCGCCGGGGATCGGGCTGGTGCCGTGGATCGGCCCCAACCCCGAGGTCGCGGCCCGGCTCGACGACGGCGAGCTCGACCTCGGCCTGATGGAATGGTGGGACGGCCGCCCCGGGTTCCAGGCGCGGTCGTGGCGGCGCGAGCCGATCGTGGTGATCGTCCCGCCCGACCACCCGTGGGCGGAGCGTCCGGCGATCGCGCCGGCCGATTTGACCCGGGTCCCGATCGTCGGCGGCGAAGGCGGCACCGGGACCGGCCGGCTGCTGCAGCAGCTGTTCGGCGCCGACGCCGATCGGCTCAAGACTGCGATCACGCTCGGCAGCACCGAGGCGGTCAAGGAGGCGGTCAAGGCCGGGCTCGGGGTGTCGATGGTGTTTGAGAGCGCGGTGCGCGAAGAGCTTTCGGCCGGGTCGCTGCGGGCGGTCGCAGTGGATGGGCTCGAGATCGCCAAGGAGTTGTTCGTGATCGTTCCTTCGGACCTGCCGGACACCAGTCCGGTGCGGCGGTTTGCCGGGATGTTTTAGGCGGGCGCCAGGCGGCGCCGGTTTTGGGGGCAAAGCCCCCAAGGTCAGGGGGTTTCACCCCCCGACACCCCCCGACCAGGGGGTGCCCCCTGGACCCCATTAATGGAGGTCAAGGGGTGTGACCCCCCTTGCGG
>JANQHG010000146.1 GCA_028277115.1 Azospirillaceae bacterium | reverse complement strand
AAGAGGCGATCTTCTTTCCCGAACTCGATATCTCTGGCTCAAGAATCCGGCCAAGCTCTCGGCCAAAGAGCGCGACCAAATTCACAGTCTGCGACATTTCGGGGGCGAGCAAGAGCGCCGACAGCTCCTCGGCGTTCGGCACCACCAAGCCCTCGTCGCGATCGGACGTCAGCCGGCCGAGGCGCCGCCGCTGGTCTGGCTCCGACGACAGCAGCACGGCGTGGACGCCGCGGCCGTCGAGATCGCCGCGCACCGCCGCCAACGCGTCCTCGGCCGCCGCATCGGGTGGGATCACGATCACCCGCAGGCGCGGCAGATTGAGCGGCAGCCGGTCCGGCGTCAGCGCCACGTACCGGACGACGCCGTGATCGAGCGTCACCGGCTGCGCCGGCCCGTCCTCGAGCCGCAACCCCAGCCGCCGGACCAACAGATCGACCTGCGCCGGCGCGCCGAGGCCGGCGAAGGCGAGGGCGTCGGCGAACCGTGCGGCGGGCACCGCGGCGCGGTCGAGCACCGCGCGCCACGACAGCGCCAGCGTGAGCCGCCACCGCGCGCCGCCCAGGCTCTCCAGCGGCAGGCCGACCAGCGCCGCGGCGTCCCGGCTCGGTGCACGGACCAACGGGTGGCGCACGATCGCGGCGTAATAGGCCAAGGCGCCGAGCGCGGACAAGGCCGCGGCCAGCGTTACGGCGAGCGCCACGGCGAGCGTCAGGCGCGACCAACCGGCGACCGTCAGCGGTGCCTCGAGCGTCCACCGATGAACCGGTGCAGCGGTCGCGAGCAGGTCGAGACGGACACGCAGCACTTCACTGAGCGACAGCGCTTCGGGCAGCGACAGCGGCAACGACAGCCGTGCAGTCGCCCCGGGTCCAATCGGCACCGGCCGGTCGATCCGTTGGTCCAAGGCAACGCTGGTCTCGGTGTCGCCGTCCGGACCAACCAGCACCGCCTCGCCGATCAAGGGCGGAACCGTCTGACCACCTGCGTTGCGCAGGACCAGGGCGACGGTCGAATTCGGGCCGCGCATGAGGTCGGCTGCGGCCAGCTCCAACTCCGGCGCGACCACCTGAGCTGTGACCCGCCCGAGCGGATGCATGCCATGGGCATGGACAAGCGTCACCTCGAGGTCGATCGACCCCGAGCGCGGGTCCCGAAATCGGTCCAGGGCCACCAGAGCGGCTGACACCTCACCTGATTCACCAGGACCAAGTCGAACCAGGCTATCATCGGCGATCGTCCAGATCTGCGGCGCGTTCACACCCTGATCGTCCACAGTAGTCGTTGCCAATCGTGCCCAAAAGGCGAGGCCTGTCCCGACGTTCTCGACGCTCACAGTCAATCGCGCGGGTTCACCGAGCGGGACCGTGATTTGGTTCGGTGCGGCGGCGGTCACCCATGCCACCCGGGTGGTCTGCGGCGGGACGACCGGCTCGACGCGCCCCTCGTCGAGCCGGCGCATCAGCCGGCCGTCATCGTGGCGCCAGCACCGGTACGCACCCTCCTGGCGCAGCCGGCAGCCGAACCACCGGCCGCCCGATCCGGCAACGCCCAGCATGAGTTGCGCACCAGTCGCGACCTGCCAGACCCGGACCGTACCATCCACGGATCCGGTCGCCAGCCGGCTGCCGTCCGGGCTCCACGCGACGGACCAGACAATGTCCGTGTGCCCCTCGAGCCGTCGCAGGTCTCGGCTGGTTGCCGCATCCCCGACCCGCGCCGTGTTATCCAAGGACCCGGTCGCCAACCGGCTGCCGTCCGGGCTCCACGCGACGGACCAGACAATGTCCGTGTGTCCCTCGAGCCGTCGCAGGTCTCGGCCGGTTGCAGCGTCCCAGACCCGCGCCCTGCCATCCGCGGACCCGGTGACCAGCCGGCGGCCGTCCGGGCTCCATGCGACGGACAAGACTTCGCCTTCGTGTCCCTGGAGCCGTCGCAGTTCGCGGCCTGTTGCCGCGTCCCAGACCCGCGCCGTGTTATCCGTGGACCCGGTGGCCAACCGGCTGCCGTCCGGGCTCCACGCGACGGAGGTGACTTCGCCTGCGTGTCCCTGGAACCGTCGTAGTTCGCGGCCTGTTGCCGCGTCCCAGACCCGGACCGTGCCATCTAAGGACCCGGTCGCCAACCGGCGGCCGCCCGGGCACCACGCGACGGACCAGATACCGTCCGTGTGTCCCTCGAGCCGTCGCAGGTCTCGGCCGGTTGCAGCGTCCCAGACCCGCGCCGTGTTATCCCCGGACCCGGTGGCCAGCCGGCGGCCGTCCGGGCTCCATGCGACGGATGAGACACCGTCTGTGTGTCCCTGGAGCCGTCGCAGTTCACGGCCTGTTGCCGCGTCCCAAACCCGCGCCATGTTGTCCCTGGACGCGGTCGCCAGCCGGCGGCCGTCCGGGTTCCACGCGACGGAAAAGATATAGCTTGCGTTTTCCTCGAGCCGTCGCAGCTCGCGGCCTGTTGCCGCGTCCCAGACCCGGACCGTGCCATCCACGGACCCGGTGGCCAGTCGGCGGCCGTCCGGGTTCCACGCGACGGACAAGACATAGCTTGCGTTTCCCTCGAGCCGTCGCAGCTCGCGGCCGGTTGCCGCGTCCCAGACCCGCGCCGTGTTATCCCAGGACCCGGTCGCGAGCCGGCTGCCGTCCGGACTCCACGCGACGGACCTGACATCGCCCGTGTGTCCCTCGAGCCGTTGCAAGTCACGGCCGGTTGCCGCGTCCCAGACCCGCGCCGCGTTATCCCGGGATCCGGTCGCCAACCGGCGGCCGTCCGGGTTCCACGCGACGGAGAGGACAGTGCCCGTGTGTCCCTTTAGCCGTTGCAGGTCACGGCCGGTTGCCGCGTCCCAAACCCGCGCTGTGTAATCCCAAGACCCGGTCGCCAGCCGGCTGCCGTCCGGGTTCCACGCGACGGACTCGACAGCGCCCGTATGTCCCTCGAGCCGTCGCAGCTCGTGGCCGGTTGCCGCGTGCCAGACCCGCGCCGTGTGATCCCCGGACCCGGTCGCCAGCCGTCTGCCGTCCGGGCTCCACGCGACGGACTCGACAGCGCCCTTATGTCCCTCGAGCCGTCGCAGCTCGCGGCCGGTTGTCGCGTCCCAAACCCGCGCCGTGTGATCCTCGGACCCGGTCGCGAGCCGGCTGCCATCCGGGCTCCACGCGACGGATAAGACATCGCCTGTGTGTCCCTCGAGCCGTCGCAACTCGCTGCCGGTGGACGGGTCCCAGACCCGCGCCGTGTGATCCATGGACCCGGTCGCCAGCCGGCTGCCGTCCGGGCTCCAGGAAACGCTCCCAATGCCGCCAGGTTCACCACTGACCGCGGCGAGGATCGGTTCCAAATCCTCAATCACCTCGCCGTCGGGAAGGATCGGTGGCTTGCTTTCGACCGCCGGGGCCGTGCGAACGGTGATCAGGACCGCGACGACGGCGATCAGGATGCCGAGCTTCATGGAGATCGGTCCAGATAGTCCATGATCTCTGCAACGCCGGCGCGGATCGCCCGGGACGCCCAGACCAATTGGCCGCGGTCCGGGGTCGCCAATCGATGCCAATAGAGGGCGCGCAGGACCGGGTCGGGTTGGAAGCCGTCGTAATGGGGCCCCAAGAGATCGAGGGCCATCAATCGGCGCAGCCGGTCCGCGTTGCCATGGCGCACCGCCAGAACGATGTTCATCAGCGTGCGGCGGCGGCTGAGGCTGCTGGTCAGGTTGGCGCTGTCGCCGCCGTCTTGGGCCTGCCACGCGTCCATCGCCTCGCGGGCGAGGGCGAGATGGCCTCCGGCGGCGGCGAGCGCCTGGGCGAGCGTGCCGTCATCCGCCCCGATCTCGGCCGGCAGCTCGGCGCGGAGATCGGCGGTGGTCGGGTCCGGCCACATCACGTCGATCGCGCCAAAAAAGGCCGAGTGGTTGCCGTTGGCCCGCGCTTGCTCGTGGAGCTTGCGGCCGCCGCACAGCACCACCTGCAGATTGGGCGCCGCATCGACCAGAGCGCGGATCGCGACCGCCAGTTCATGTTGGACCGCGTCGGCGCTGTTCTCAAAGCCGGTCACCAGCCAGAGCCAGGGGCCGGGGTGGTGCTCCAACAGCGCCATCGCCTCGACCTGAAGGCTCCCGACATCGCGCACCGGTCGCTCGACCCCGGCGGCGCGCGCCAGATGCTCGAAAAGGGGTTTGGTCTGGGTGTGCCGGGAGATCACCGGCAGGGCCAGATGGCGCACCTGCCCCGGCGGCATGCGCGGCGCCAGCTCTTCCTTCAAAAAGGCGGCGACCCGCCCCATCGCCACGCCGTCTCGCGCCAGCAGCAGGACGATCCGCGCGCCGTCGAGCCGGCGGACCACCTCGGCGACCGACGCCCGCACCGCCGACGGCGCCGCCGCGGTCGCCGCCGGGGTGATCAAGGGACCGTCATAGTCCGGGTCGAGGCCGGGCGGGCGCCGCTCGAGCCCGGCGAGCAGGCGCGCAAACGCGGTGCGGTACGCGTGCGGGGGGCGAAAATCGACCCAGACCTGGCCGCGCAGGAACGGATGTTCGCCCTCGACGGTGCCATAGACCACCGGGATCACCGGGAAACCGGGGTCATGGACCGTTCGTTCCAGCAGCGCATCCCATTCATTTGCGACCCAGCCGGATTGATAGGACTCCGGGCTGACCACCAGGATCGCGGCCGACGCGGTCGTGATCCCGCCTTCGAGCTGGGTGCTCTGCCGTTGGCCGGGGATCAGAGCGGCATGGTCGATAAATATCCCCTTGCCCGCGGCCGTCAGGTTGCGCGCCAGGGCATCGACCCAAGCGCTGTTCGCCGTCGAATAACTGATGAAGACATGATTGCTCGGCGCAGCCATCGCCGACTCCCGATCGCCAAGGCGGATAAGGACTCCTACGCCAGCACGACACACGACGTCCAGCTGAAACACAAGTGCGAGTATTTCAGGTAATCACAGTTCAATAAGTTCTATAAATTATAAAAAGGAATGAGATGACTGTGTGCAGTATGACTGTGTCTCATTTGTAATTCAGAGAAGGGTTGTTTTGCTCTGGATCAACGCTTCACACCAAGATGATTGTCGCGCCGTACGCTTCCAGCCGCGTATCATGTGTTAACAGATGAAACGATCCGGACACCGCTGTGGCAACCAACAGCCGATCGAAAGGATCGGCATGGTGAGGGGGCAAGGTTTCAAGCGCCAGTACATGGCCCACCTCGACCGGGACAAGCGTGAACCCGGCCGTCTCTGCGGCCTCGAGGGCTTGAGCCGCCGAGACCGCGAAGTCATGGCGGCCGTTTCTGGCCAGCGCATGCTTGATCGCTATCTCCCATAGACTGACAATACTGAGATGTGGAAGCATCTTCCGATCAAGGATCAGGTCACGCGCCCTGGCGCTCAGGCGTGGATCATCTTGAAACGCCCAGAGCGCGATGTGCGTGTCCAATAAAAGGTTCATTCGCCTTGGTCGAACAGTGTTGCTGCCTCGCGATCAAGCGCGAGGTCCGGGCCCGGTGCCTGCCACTGACCTTTGGCCACACCGATCCGACGCTCGGTCGGGGCGGCACGGGCAACCGGCAACAACCGCGCAACGGGCCGGCCGTGGCGCGCAACCACGATCTCTCGCTCGGCCCCGGTCTCCACGGCCTCGACCAATCGGACAAAATCGGTTCCGAGGTCAGAGACGTCTACGATCGACACGGTCGTTGCCTCGTGTGTGATGAGCTGTATGAAATCAAAGTGATCCCAATCGACTCCGGTCGCAACTCCGGTGTGGCCGAAAAAACCTGTTCAGACCCAATGCCCGCGGACGACCGCTCTTGTCCGCCGTTCGCTTTGAGGCCACCGTGGCGTGGTCGAGGGCTCGTATCACGCGTCACCGGAGGCAAAGGAGCCGGTTCCTGGCGGATTCCGCGTCGGTCATGGGACACCGCTGAAGACTTGCCCTGTCCGGTGCAACTCGGCCCTACTCCGCCAATTGCGAGCGCACCCAGGCGACGAACTGGGTGGCCTGCACCAGGGCTTCGCGGGCCTCGGCGAACGCAATCGTCCGGTCGGGCGGGTCGCCGTAGTCGGCCACCTGTTTGCGGGCCAACCCTTGGCCCAGGTAGGCGTCGATCCACGGCGGCCGATCGGCGATGTCTTTGATCAGGCACGAGAACTCGTTTCGTACACCGCGATGGGTCTTTGCCACCGCACCGGTTTGATCGAAGATGAAGGCCTGCGCGGCATGAAACGCCGCGATATAGGCCTCCCGCGCGCAGAGCTCGGGAAAATCGGCTTCGTTTTGCCGGGCCATGGCAAGATGACGATCCGAATGCGCCAGGCCGTGGAACGCTTCCGGACTCATGAGATCAGCTCCGATTTCATCAGATCAATCCCATCCTTGCGGATCTCATGCATCAGCATGGTGCGCCGGTGATAATGCTCGGCCGGGAACGGCAGGACCGAGAATTCCTGATCGGTCTCGAACAGGATCGGGTCGGTCAGCGCGACGATCTCCGCGACCTCCTGTCCGAAGGTCCGGTAGTCCTTCAAGAACAGCGCCAGATCATAGTCCGAATCCGCGCGCGCGTCGCCGCGGGCGCGCGAACCGTACAGCACCAGCCGGTCGATGCGGTCGCCGAACCGCGCCTTGAGGCCGTCGCACACGCGCCGGAGAAGGTCGGGGTCGATCGACATCGCGCGGAACGGTTCACCACAACGCGGAAAATCACCGACGTATATGGGGCGGCACCGGCCGGACTCGAAGGGTGGCAAGGGCGGCGAAGACGATCTGGGATATGGCGGACCACGGTGCCGCCCTGGTAAACCATGCCCATGACCGAGCCGACCACCCCCCCCGCGCCGCCGCCCCGGCGCGCCACCATCGAACGGGCGACCCGGGAAACCGACGTCCACGTCACCCTCGATCTCGACGGCAGCGGTGCCCACGAGATCGCGACCGGGATCGGCTTTCTCGACCATATGCTGGCGCAGCTGGCGCGCCACGGGCTGATCGACCTCGAGGTCCGGATCGACGGCGATCTCCACATCGACGCCCATCACACAACCGAGGATTGCGGCATCGCGCTCGGCCAAGCGGTTGCGCGCGCGCTCGGCGACAAGGCGGGGATCCGGCGCTACGGCCACGCCTATGTCGCGATGGACGAAGCGTTGTCGCGGGTCGCGCTCGACTGCTCGGGCCGGCCCTATCTGGTCTGGCGGGTCGCGTTGACCGTCGAGCGGTTGGGCGCGATCGAGACCGAGCTGTTTCGCGAATGGTTCCAGGCGTTCGCCCAGGCCGCCGGGCTCACGCTCCATGTCGAATGCTTGTACGGGTCGAACAACCACCATATCATCGAAAGTTGTTTCAAGGCGTTGGCGCGCGCGCTTCGCGACGCCGTCGCGCTGGACCCGCGCGAAGCCGGCCGGGTGCCGTCGACCAAGGGACGGCTCAGCGAAGGCGGTGCCGCCGGAGCGGCGGGGTGAGACGTCGGAATTCTTCGGTGGGGCGGCCCTGACTGTGAGCACCGTCGCGTTGATCGACTATGGATCGGGCAATCTCCGATCCGCCGCCAAGGCGTTCGAGCGGGCCGCCGCCGATGCCGGCCTCGCGCGCACCGTCGCGGTCACCGATCGGGCCGACGAGATCGCCGGCGCCGATGCGATCGTGTTGCCCGGGGTCGGCGCGTTCGCCGACTGCTACGCCGGCCTGACCGCGGTGCCCGGCGTGGTCGAGGCGCTCGAGGATGCGGTGATCCGGCGCGGCGTGCCGTTCCTCGGCATCTGCGTCGGCATGCAGCTGATGGCCGAGCGCGGCAGCGAGTTCGGCGCCGACCGCGGCCTCGGCTGGATCGCCGGCACCGTGCAGGCGCTCGACCCCGCCGACCCGGCGCTCAAGGTGCCGCACATGGGCTGGAACGATCTCGCGATCGCGCGGCCCGACCACCCGGTGTTCGCGGGAGCGTCGGCCGGCACCCACGGCTACTTCGTCCATTCCTACCAGTTCGTCGCGGCGCGCGCCGACGACGTGCTGGCGACCGTCGATTATGGCGGGCCGGTGACCGCGGCGGTCGGGCGCGACAATCTGGTCGGCTGCCAGTTCCACCCGGAGAAAAGCCAGGCTGCGGGTTTGGCGCTTCTCACCAGTTTCCTTCGCTGGCGGCCGTGAGCGGTCCGCATCCCCTGGGCGACCACCGGGTGTCGCGCCTGCCGGCGGTCGTGACCGTCGATCGGGTCGATAAGTTGAAAGCCGGCGATCTCGGCGATCTCTGCGACGCCACCGCCGCCTCGATCCGCGACGGCGGCGGCTTCGGGTGGGTGGTGCCGCCCGCGCCCGACGTGCTCGAACGTTATTGGCGCGGCGTCTTGCTGGTGCCCGAGCGGGTGCTGTTCGTCGGCCGGCTCGACGGCGTGATCGCCGGCTCGGCGCAGCTGGTCCGGCCGCCGCGCAACAACGAAGCCCAAGCCCACGCCTGCAGCCTGACCACCGCGTTCGTCGCGCCGTGGGCGCGCGGCCACGGGCTCGCCCGCGCCCTGACGCTCGCGGTCGAGGACGGCGCGCGTGCCGAAGGCTACCAGGTGATCAACCTGGATGTCCGGTCGACCCAGACCCGGGCGATCTCGCTTTACGAGTCGCTCGGCTACACCCGTTGGGGCCGTCATCCGGACTATGCCCGGGTCGGCGGCCGGCCGGTGTCCGGGTTGTTCTTCACCAAGCGCCTCGACCCCGATCCGGCGGGGCAGGACAGCGAGCGACCATGATCATCTACCCCGCGATCGACCTCAAGGACGGGGTCTGCGTGCGCCTGGTCCGCGGCGAAATGAGCCAGGCGACCGTGTTCAACCTCGACCCCGCCGAACAGGCGCGCCGCTTTCAAGACCAAGGGTTCCAATGGCTTCATCTGGTCGATCTCAACGGCGCGTTCGAGGGCCGGCCGGTCAACGGCGCCGCGGTCGAACGGATCCTGGCCGCGGTGTCGATCCCGGTCCAGCTGGGCGGCGGCATCCGCGACCTTGCGACGATCGACCACTGGCTGGCGCGCGGGGTCGCACGGGTGATCCTCGGCACCGTGGCGTTGCGAGATCCTGACCTGGTCGATGAGGCTTGTCGCCGGTATCCCGGCCGAATCGTGGTCGGGATCGACGCACGCCAGGGCATGGTCGCGGTGTCGGGTTGGGCCGAAACCTCGAACGTCCGGGCGCTCGACTTGGCGATCCGCTTCGAATCCAGCGGGGTCGCCGCGATCGTCTATACCGACATCAACCGTGACGGCGCGATGGGCGGGCTCAACATCGACGCAACTTCCGACCTGGCGATGGCGCTGGCGACCCCGGTGATCGCGTCGGGCGGCGTCTGTGCGATCAACGATCTCCTTGAGCTGAAAAAGGAAGCGCACACCGGGATCGAAGGGGTTATTATCGGCCGCGCCTTGTATGACGGCCGGATCGACCCCGGTGACGCTTTGGCAGCATTGCGCCCGGCACCCGCCGCGGACCCGTGACGCCCGCCCCGGCGCCGCGGGCCCCCAAAGGGCCGGGGCGGTGGCCATTCCGACGCGGACGGCGCACGCCACACCCCGCGTCGGAATGGCCACCCTTGCCGCCGCTGCCGCCTCGCCGCCCCCTGGTCCCGACGCCCTGGTCACGACCAAACCGTCATGACCAAATCGTCACGACCAGTCGGGCCGACCCGACCCCATCGTGCCGACTGCCCCGCGCAGGTGGCGAGCCCGCCTGCACCCGACAACCGGAACGACCGACAACCGAAAAAGAAGTGAGCGTCCCATGTTTCAACAAACCCAGTTCAAATATGAGTTCTCGCTGCTGACGGTTGCCGTCGCGGCGATTGGATTGATCGTGTTGGGCAACATCTTTGTGCTTGCTTTCGACATTGGGCTTGCGAGTGGGATCGCGATTATGGCGTTGATCGCCATCGCGTTGTACGTCTTGCAAGAGCAGTTCCACGTCGCGATCCCGCAGATGACCGTCGAAATCGACCTGACGCCGGAACCGCCGGTGGTCGAGGTCGACGAGAGCGCGCTGGTGGAGCCACGGCCGGCCCGGCTGGAAGCGCCGCCGCAGCAGCAGGCGGCCGCGCGCGGCCCGGTCCGCCTCTGGCATCGCTGACGCCGCGTTGCGCGCCCGATGCGGCAAACGGCGGGCGGCCGGATGCCGCGTCGGGCCGGCGCATGGATCGTGTGGTCAGGTCCGATCTCGACGCCGGTCCGGCGGTGCGAGGCGGGGAGGGTTTGCGGTGGGGCAGGGTAAGGTGCGGAGGGGCGTGTCGCCGGCATGCTGAAGGTTCGGGTGATACCATGCCTCGACGTCAAGGACGGTCGGGTGGTCAAGGGCGTCAACTTCGTCGATCTGGTCGATGCCGGCGATCCGGTCGAACAGGCGCGGGTTTATGACCGTGAGGGCGCCGACGAGCTGACCTTTCTCGACATCACCGCGAGCCACGAGGAACGCGACACCCTGTACGACGTCGTGCGCCGGACCGCAGAGCAGGTGTTCATGCCGCTGACGGTCGGCGGCGGCGTGCGCACGGTCGACGACATCCGAACCCTGCTGCTGGCCGGGGCCGACAAGGTGTCGACCAACACCGCGGCGGTGCGCCGACCCGAATTCGTTGGCGAGGCCGCCGAGAAGTTCGGCAGCCAGTGCGTGGTGGTCGCGATCGACGCCAAGGCCAGCGGGCCGAGCCGATGGGAGGTGTTCACCCATGGCGGCCGCACGCCGACCGGGCTCGACGCGGTCGCCTGGGCGGGGCGGATGGCTGCGGCCGGCGCCGGGGAGATCCTCTTGACCTCGATGGACCGCGACGGCACCCGCGAGGGCTTCGACACCGCGCTGACCCGCGCGGTCGCCGACGCGGTGCGCATCCCGGTGATCGCCTCGGGCGGGGTCGGGACGCTCGATCATCTGGTCGAGGGTATTCGGCTCGGGCGCGCCAGCGCGGTCCTGGCGGCATCGATCTTCCACTTCGGGCTCTACCGGATCGCCGACGCCAAGGCGCATCTGGCCGCCGCCGGCGTGCCGGTGCGCGAGGTCCGGCCGTGACCGCGGACGACCGGCCGCCGGCGAGCGCACTGGTGCTCGATCGGTTGTACCAGACGATTGTGGCCCGGCGCGGTGCGGATCCCGAGACCTCGTACACTGCCAAGCTGTTTGCGCGCGGTACGGCCAAGGTTGCGCAGAAGCTGGGCGAAGAGGCGGTGGAAGCGGTGATCGAAGCGGTGCGCGGCGAGCCGGCGCGGCTGGCCGACGAGTCGGCGGATTTGCTGTATCATCTTTTGGTGACTTGGGCGGCGGTCGGGGTAACGCCCGATCAGGTTTACCAGAGGCTGGCCGATCGGATCGGCACCAGCGGCCTTACGGAAAAGGCGGCGCGGCCGCGATAAGCGGCGGATAGGCGACCGGTCCGCAGTTTTACGGGCTTCGCCCCCAGGTCACCCCCCCCCGACCAGGGAGGGGTTTGCCCCCCCCTGGACCCCGCAAGTTAACAGGGGTCAAGGGGGGTGCCCCCCCTTGCGGGGGTCGAGGGGGCAGCGCCCCCCGAACGGCCGACAGGCCGAAATCCGGCGTTTCAGCCTGGACCGACGGACCGGTAGAGCCAACCCCAGCCAAGGATGGCGCGCATGTCGATGCCCGAGTATGATCCAAACAACGTATTCGCGAAAATCCTGCGCGGCGAAATCCCGTGCAAAAAGGTCTATGAGAACGATCACGTTCTGGCGTTCGACGACATCAACCCGCAGACGCCGGTCCATGTCCTGGTGATCCCCAAGGGCGCGTATGTCTCGATGGACGATTTCAGCGCCCGCGCCAGCGAGGTCGAGATCGCGGCCCTGATCCGGGCGATCGGCGAGATCGCGCGCCAACTGGGGATCGCGGCCGATGGCTACCGCACGCTGTCGAACTGCGGCACCCATGGTCGCCAAGAGGTCGGTCATCTGCATTTCCATATCTTCGGCGGCCGGCAACTCGGCCGGATGATCGGTCCCGCGCCGGACCCGGCATGATGGCGACGTTACGCGAGGGTGCGCTGCTCGGCCTGTCGGCGGTCGGGTTCCATCGCCTCAGCTACAGCGACTGGCGGCCGGACGGCGATCGGGCGCCGGACCCGGTGCCGGTGATCTGCGTCCATGGCCTGACCCGCAACCGTCATGACTTCGACGATCTCGCGGTCGCGCTGGCGGCGCGCGGCCGCCGGGTGGTCTGCCCGGACGTGGTCGGGCGCGGCGACAGCGACTGGCTCGGCGATGCCGCGCACTATGGCTACCCGCAGTATCTCGCCGACGCCGCGGCGCTGATCGCGCGCGTCGACGCGCCGGCGGTCGATTGGGTCGGGACCTCGATGGGCGGTTTGATCGGGATGTTCCTGGCGGCGCGCGCCAACACCCCGATCCGGCGGCTGGTGCTGAACGACGTCGGCCCGTTCCTGCCCCAGGCGGCGCTGGAGCGGATCGCGGCCTATGTCGGCACCGACCCGAGCTTCGCGTCGATCGAGGCGGTCGAGACCTTCATGCGCGTCACCTATGCCCCGTTCGGCCCCCTGAGCGACGCCCAATGGCGCGCGATGGCCGAGGCCGGGGTGCGCCGGTTGCCCGACGGCTGCTATGGTCTCGCCTACGACCCGGCGATCGCGGTGCCGCTGACCGCGGCGCCGCTCACCGACATTGACCTGTGGGCGGTGTGGGATGCCGTCGGCGGCCCGGTCTTGGTGCTGCGCGGGGTGCGCTCCGACATCCTGCTCGCCGAGACCGCCCGGGAGATGACCGGCCGCGGCCCCAAGGCCGAGTTGATCGAGGTCGCGGAAGCCGGCCACGCCCCGGCGCTGATCACGCCGCGCGAGATCGATGCGATCGCCGCGTTCCTCGCGACCGGGTGAGCGGCCGCGGGCGCGGCGTCGTTCACCAACCTCGCCTGGCTCGCCGCGAGCCTGGTCGGGGCGTTTTTCCTGACCCTGGCCGTGTCGATCGCGGTGATGGCGTTGTGGACGGCCAGAAGGCGATCTTGACCGTGGCCGTGCTGTTTCGGCCGTCTTGAGATGTTCACCGTGCTGGTCATGGTGATGCCGACCTTCTGGCGGCGGTGAGCCGGCGGTCGGCGCCGGATTTTGGGGGCCGGCGCCCCCAAGGTCAGGGGGCGGACCCCCTCGCGATCGTGCGTTGCCATGCACCCCCACATCTTGTAGATTGGGTGCAGCAGATCGCAAAAGATAGGCCCGTGCCCATGGTCGCTTTCTCCCCGATCGACGTCGGCAGGTCGTTCCCGACGGCTCACCTCCGCAACGGCCGGGCCTATCTCTCCGGGGGTCGGGTCCGCTCGCTCGCCATCAGCAACGACGGGGCAACCCTGTTCGGCGAAGTCCAGGGTTCGACGGGCAAGCCCTACCGGGTGAAAGTGGCGGTCCTGCCGACCAGCCGCGCCCCACGTCCGGGACACACGCCGGTGTTCAACGGTCACTGCTCATGCCCGGCGGGGGCCAACTGCAAGCATGTCGTCGCGGTGCTGTTTGCCGCCCTGGAGCGGGGACCTGTGCCCGTCCAGGGACGCGCGAGCTCCCCGACACCACCACGCCCGACACCACCACGCCCGACACCGCCGCGCCCGACACCGCTGCCGCCCGCGCCGCCGGACGAGATCGGCCAATGGCTCGCCACGCTCGACCAAGCCGTCGACGCCTCGGATCCTGAGGCCTATCCGGCAGATGTCCGACATCGGCTGATTTACTGCCTGTCGATCCAAACCTTCAGTAAACTGGGACGATGCCCCGCGGTGGAACCGGTGTCGGTGCAATTGCGCAAGTCCGGTGAGTTCAATCGGAACACGGCCAAGGGATTGAGATTGGCCAATTTCGCGAATAATTGCGGACTGGCGAAATACCTGCGTTCCAGTGACTTGTATATCATGCGCAGCTTGGCGGCGGTTCATGGCCCCTATTACCCCACCGGGGCGTATGCGCTGGCCGGCGACATGGGCAACCGTCTGCTTGAGGCGATCGTGGCGACCGGCCGCTGTCGCTGGCAGACGCTCAAGGGCCCGGTCGTGACCGCCGGCCCCCCGCGGCGGGCCCGGCCGGGCTGGACCAGCGATACCGAGGGGCGCCAGCGCTTCCAGTTCCAGCTGGAAGACGGCACCGGGAACGAGGTCCTGTTGCCCTTCTCGCCGTTCCGCTATCTCGACCCGGCCGGCGGCGCGTGCGGCCCCGTGGAGACCGGCCTGCCCGCGCCGGTTGCCGCGGCGCTGGCCGCAGCCCCCGTCGTCTCGCCCCAGAAGGCGGCGGCCTTGACGGACGCGATCGCGCGCCGGTTTCCGAACCAGCCCGCCCTCCGGCCGGTCCCGGTCCGGGAAACCGTGGTCCGGCCGGTCCCGCCGGTTCCCTGTCTGCACCTTACGCTCGAGCCCGCGGATCCGGTGATCGAAGACGGTCCGATCGACGACGGCTGGCCGGACGACGACGAGATCGATGACCTCCTGCCCCCGGATCACGCGGTCGCCAGGCTCAGCTTCGCGTATGACGGCACCGAATTGCCGCCCAACGATCCCCGGGAGGCCGTGAACAGGCTCGACGACGGCACCCTGATCAGTGTTCCGCGCCAGCGTGCCGCCGAACGGGAGGCCTGGGAGACGCTCAAGGCGTGCGGGTTCGCGGCGGCCGACGTGGAGCGTCCCGGGCAGGTGCCGGCGGGCGACCTTTGGCTGGACGTCGAGACCGATGACTCGGGCGGCGTGACGATGCCCCCGCTCACCGGCCTGTTCCGCTTTCTGGATCGCGAGGTACCGCGCCTGCGCGCCGCCGGCTGGCGGGTCACCCTCGACGACAGCATCCCGCAGGTGCTGGCCGAGCCTGCGGATGACTGGTCGGCGGAGATCGACCAGGAAAGCTCGGGCATCGACTGGTTCGGGCTGTCGCTGGGCGTGACGGTGGACGGCGAGCGGGTCGATCTGGTGCCCCTCTTGCTGCCGATCCTGCGCCTCCTGCCCGACGACGGCACCCTGGAGCCGCTGGCGGAGCTGGCGGCCGGTCCGGCCTCGGTGCTCTATGTCCCGCTCGATGCCGGACGGGTGTTGCCCATGCCGCTGGAGCGGGTCCGGCCGCTGCTGGCGGCGCTGTACGACCTTTACCGAGTCGGGGGGATCGCGGCCGACGGCACGATCCGGTTCAGCCAGGCCCGGCTGGCCGAGCTTGCGGAGTTGGCCGCGGCGGCGGCGGCGACCGGGCTGCGCTGGGTCGGCAACACCCGGCTGTTGGAGCTGGGCCGGCGGCTCTGTGACCCCGCCGGCATCCCGCCGGTGCCGCCCCCGGCAGGGCTGCGGGCGAGCTTGCGCCCTTATCAGCAGCACGGCCTGGACTGGCTGCAGTTCCTGCGCGACATCGAGATGGGCGGCGTCCTGGCCGACGACATGGGGCTCGGCAAGACGGTGCAGGCGCTCGCGCATCTGCTGGTGGAAAAGGAGGCCGGTCGGCTCGATCGGCCCTGCCTGGTGATCGCGCCGACCAGCCTGATGGCCAACTGGCGGCGCGAGGCCGCCCGGTTCGCGCCGGCCTTGTCGGTGCTGGTCCTGCAGGGGACCGGGCGCAAGGCCGGGTTCGGCCGGATCGCCGGGCACGACTTGGTGCTGACCACCTATCCGCTGCTGCCGCGCGACAAGGACGTGCTGCTGGCCGAGGACTGGCACCTGGTGATTCTCGACGAAGCCCAGGCGATCAAGAACCCCAAGGCCCAGGCCGCGCTGATCGCCGTGCAGCTTAAGGCCCGACACCGCCTGTGCCTGACCGGCACGCCCTTGGAGAACAATCTGGACGAGCTGTGGTCGCTCTATCAGTTCCTGGCGCCCGGCCTTTTGGGCGATCACGGCCAGTTCAAGCGGGTGTTCCGGGTGCCGATCGAAAAGCGTGGCGACCAGGACCGGCAACGCCTGCTGGCCCGTCGGGTGCGGCCGTTCCTGTTGCGCCGGACCAAGGGCGAGGTCGCCGCCGATCTGCCCGACAAGACCGAGATCATCGAGCCGATCGAGCTCGGCGGCGCCCAGCGCGACCTTTACGAGAGCCTGCGGGTGGCGATGGACGCGCGGGTGCGCGCCGAGATTTCCGCCAAGGGATTGGCGCGCAGCCACATCACCATCCTGGATGCCCTCTTGAAGCTGCGCCAGGTCTGCTGCGACCCCCGGTTGGTGAAACTGCGGGCGGCCGCGGCGGTCAAGACGTCGGCCAAGCTCGCCCGGTTGCTGGAACTGGTCGAGGCGCTGGTGCCGGCCGGCCGGCGCATCCTCTTGTTCTCCCAGTTCACCGGCATGCTGTCCCTGATCGAGGACGAACTCGCCGCGCGCCGGATCACCTATGTCAAGCTGACCGGCCAGACCCGGGACCGCGAGACGCCGGTTGCGCGGTTCCAGGCGGGCGAGGTGCCGGTGTTCCTGATCAGCCTCAAGGCGGGCGGCACCGGTCTCAACCTGACCGCGGCGGATACGGTGATCCTGTACGATCCCTGGTGGAACCCCGCGGTCGAGCGCCAGGCGATCGACCGGGCCCACCGGATCGGTCAGGACAAGGCGGTGTTCGTCCACAAGATGGTGACCGTCGGCACGGTGGAAGAGGCGATCTTGGGTCTGCAGGCGCGCAAGCAGGCGCTGGCCGACGGGCTGTTCGATCCGGAGGCCGGAACCGGCACCGGGTTGACCGAGGAAGATCTCAGTCTTTTGTTCGCGCCGCTGTCGGCGTAGCGGTGACCGGATAATCGCCGTCGACAAAAAACCGAGCCAACCGAAACAACACGAAATCCGGTTGAACCGTTCCGTTTGGTCGGAGCAACGCCGGTCGGTCGGGGCGCGGGCCGCACCAGCAACGTGAGCGCGATCATCTCGCCGAGACCCGGGCCGATCAGCCGCTCGTGCAGGCGCCAGACCCACGCCCGCTCCTTGATCGGGGACCACAAGGGCGAACCGGCCGTCGGGCCAGCGGCGCGCGGCGGTCGCCGGCAAAGCGACGCCTGGACCAGCCACGGCGACCCCGGGTACCATCGCATGGACGCGCCGCGCGCACCAGGTCGAGGTACCGGGCGATCGCCGGGTGATCCGGGTCGGCGGCGTCGAGCACGCGGCCGATCCCGGCCGCCGCCTCACCCGACCGATGCGCCTCCGGGCCGTCCAGATCGTAGACCCCCGCCCCGGCGTGGGTCTCGATCACCCGGATCGGCTTCGGCTTGGCGGTCAGATAGGCGACGCACTCAAGTCAGCACGACATGTTTGAGCGCGTCGCCGAAGGTGCCGGCGTGGAACGCGTGCCGGTCGTTCATCGCCGCGGCAGGGGCCGGGTTACTCCGGGTTGGCTGCCACCTGGGTGACGCCGGCCTGGCCGCGCAACGCCGCGGCGATCACCACCTCGGTCCGGCGGCAGTGCCCGGCATCGAGCAATCGCGCGCTGTCCGGGTTCAGCCGCACCAGATAGTTCCAGACCTTGCAGACATAGGCCGACTGCTGGCGCCGGGTGCCGCCCTGGTAGCGTTGGAGCGCCCGGGTCCACGACCCGACCCGGCCGTGCAACCGGCGCAGATACTGCGCGCCGTACCAGACGTTGTCGTGCGGCGCGATGATCCGCTCGACCGGCTGGAACGCCTGATGGTGATAGGTCAGCGACAGCTGCATGCAACCGACGAAAATGTGGCGGTTGAGCCGACCGGCGCGGTCGCGCAGGTGACGCGCGGCCGCGCGCGCGCTCCGGTCGTAGATCGTGCGGCCGCGCACGTTCATCGCATAGGGGTAGGGCGCGCCGTTGAGCGCGCTCTCGACCAGAGAGATCGAAAGCACAAGACCCTTGGGAATGCCAAGCTGAGTTTCGGCGGCGCCGATGTGCTCGAGACAGCTCTCACCGCGGGCGGCGTCGCCCCACCCGAAAAAGCTTAGAAACAAAACCACGACGGCTGCTAAGGGTCTTGAGGTTTTTGCGGTCACGCGCAGTCTCCCGCTCCTGCGGCCCGGCGTTGGACTGCCATCGCCCGGGCGTTGTTTTCGCTTGACCGGATTTCGTCGCATCTTTTGTCCGCGACCCCCGGTGTACGTGTTGTCCGGGACGGACGGTCACGGCGTCAATCAGTTTGTCATCGCGGCCGTACGCGTACAGCTGTCGGTGCCGCGGTACGGCCAGATAAACTTGTTTCTTTTCAGAGCGTTATGCAGTTTTGCCGGTGGCATTGGCGTCACGAGTCCCGGCCGCCATGATCTCGCCACCATTGCGCCGCTCTCGCGCCATACTTGCGCCACAGTTCGTTCTTGAGGCGATCCGGCCGCGACTCGGGGCGGGCCGGCGAGCGGCCGACGCCCCGGGGCTCGGGTCAGGTTGGGGCGGGTCAGTAAATCATGGTCAGCGGCTCGGCCCGACCGGCGGCGTGCCAGCGGGCGACCAAGCGGCTCTGGCGGTCGAAGTTGAGGTCGAGCCAGTTGCGCGCACGCAGGAACCGGCGGCCGAGCTCGGGAAACTCGAGCAACTCGACGGTGCTGTTGTCGTCGCCGACCGTCTCGGGCGAGCGGGCGAGCCGCTCGGCCAGCCAGGTTGCCGGGCGCGACGGCGGCGGGTGGACGATCGACGAGGAGATCAGCTGCGACAGTTCGCCGCCACCGCCGCGCACCACACCGCGCCCGCCCAAGTGGATGTCGCCGGACAGCACGGTGACCCGGCACCGGCTGCGCAAGGCGAAGTCGCCGAGCACGCCGACCAAACGCAGCCATTCCTGAACATGCCGCGGGCTGCGCCACTGGTCACGGCAGTCGTCTTCGAGCGCGGTCCGGCGCGGCCACAGGCGCAAACCGATCTCGAGCCAGGCGACGTTGAGGAAGGCGAGCGGCACGCTCGACACCACCAACAGCTGCTTGCAGCCGTTGAACTGCCACACCCAGCGCGGCAGCGCCTCCCAGGTCGCCGGCCCGAAGATCTGTTTTTGGGTCCGCTCCGACCGCAGGTCCGGGACCAGGATGCCGAGATCGCCGAGAACGAAGCCCTGGGCAAACGTATCGTTGACCGCGCCCCAGACCGTCTCGGGCGGCTCACGCAGCGCGGCGCCGAGTTGGAACAGTGAAAAATGCCGGCGGGCGACCTGGAAAATGCCGCGCGAGACATGGCTCGCCTGGGCGACATCGGAGTGCGACCCCCAGCCGTCGAAGATGTCGTGGTCGTCCCAGATCATGATCGACGGGATCCGGGCGAGCACCCGCGCACTCTCGGGCTGGGCCCAGGTCTGGCAGTAAAGCCGGAAGTAGAAATCCATCAGCTGGTCGGCCATCGCGCGGTTGAACCGCATGATGAACCGCTGTGGTACCGGCTGGGCCAGGAACGGCTCGAGCGCCGGCACCCGATCCCACAGATCGTCGGCGTAGATCTGGTCGCCGCCGTGGATCAGGAGATGGAGCGACTGGGTGTCGTGCCAGCGCAAGAGATCGACCCAGCGTTCGTGGGCGCCGCCGCGGGCACGCCGGGCGCCGGCGAGGTGGCCGGCGCCGCCGCCGGAGACGAACGCGATCCGGGGCCGCATGTTGCGCCCGGGGACCATGGTCTGCCAGCCGTCGCCGGTGCCGAACCCGTAGCGGACCGGGGTGTCGCGCTCGCCGCGGGTGACCGCGAAGTCGAACCGCCAGACATGGAGGCTGCGCCAGCCGGCGAGATGGCGCGGCGGCACCGGCATCGACACGGCGTCGACCTGAAGATCGAACGGCTCGGCCGACCCGTCGAGCACGAACAGCGCCGACAGCCGCCAGCGATCCCCCTGCGTGCCGCGAAAAAACAGGATCGGACCGACCACCGGTCTTGGGTCTGCCTGGTCTTTTGCCATGCCTGTCCTTGCTCGCCGCGCCGCGGCGGAGATTTGGTCCGGCGGTGACCGCGAAAGCCGTTCGCGGACCATAGGGCGGTTGGGTTCGGCGGTGCCAGGCCAAATCCGCAACCGGGTCGGCCCGCGGTGTCGCACGAACGGGGGCGGGCGGGGCGGGCCACCGGTCACCGGCGCGGCGGTGCCGGTCGGACGCGATGATTCCGCACTGGCACGGTCGGGTGAGCCACGGGTAGAACTCGGACCGGGAGCGGGGCCGGCGGTGTCGGCCCTGGCGCGGGGCCGACCGCGCGAACGGCCAGGGCCCGCGCTTTGGTCAGGCCGGCGCCAAGGAGTGTGGAGCGGTGCGCATCGCAATGATCGGGGTCGGCTACGTCGGCCTGGTGTCGGGTGCTTGTTTTTCCGAGTTCGGCGTCGATGTCGCGTGCGTCGATCGCGACGCCGCCAAGATCGACCGCCTCGACCGCGGCGAGATCCCGATCTATGAGCCGGGCCTCGAGGATCTGGTGCGGCGCAACCGCGATGCCGGCCGGCTGTCCTTTACCACCGACACCCGCGCGGCGGTCGCGGCGGCCGAGGCGGTGTTCATCGCGGTCGGCACGCCGAGCCGCCGCGGCGACGGCCATGCCGACCTCAGCTACGTGTTCGCCGCGGCGCGCGAGATCGCCGAGGCGATCGACGGCTACACCGTGGTCGTGACCAAATCGACCGTGCCGGTCGGCACCGGCCGCATGCTCGAGGAGATCATCCGCGAGACCAACCCGACCGCCGCCTTCGACATCGCGTCCAACCCCGAGTTCCTGCGCGAAGGCTCGGCGATCAGCGACTTCATGCGGCCCGACCGCGTGGTGATCGGGGCGGAGACCGAACGCGCGATCACGGTCCTGCGCAGCCTCTACCGACCGCTCAACCTGATCGAGGTGCCGATCGTGGTCACCACCTTGGAGACCGCCGAGATCACCAAATACGCCGCCAACAGCTTTCTTGCGATGAAGATCTCGTTCATCAACCAGGTGGCGGACCTGTGCGAAGCGGCGGGCGCCAACGTCCACGACGTTGCCCGGGCGATCGGGCTCGACGGCCGGATCGGGTCGAAGTTCCTGCACCCGGGACCCGGCTTCGGCGGCTCGTGCTTTCCCAAGGACACCCAGGCGTTCGCC
Organism: Azospirillaceae bacterium; assembly: GCA_028277115.1. Lineage (GTDB taxonomy): Bacteria > Pseudomonadota > Alphaproteobacteria > Azospirillales > Azospirillaceae > JANQHG01. The sequence goes on along the minus strand of JANQHG010000146.1, from coordinate 18,677 downwards.
CAGTCGGCCCGCGACCTCGGCCAGCCGCAGCTGTTGATCGAGGCGGTGATCGCGATCAACGAGCAGCGCAAGCTCGACATGGCGCGCCGGGTGGTCGGGGCGTGCGGCGGCTCAGTCGCCGGCTTGTCGATCGGCGTGCTCGGCCTGACCTTCAAGCCGAACACCGACGACATGCGGGCCAGCCCCAGCCTTGCGATCATCCCTGAGTTGCAGCGCAGCGGTGCCACGGTGCGCGCCTACGACCCAGCCGGGATGGCCGAGGCGGCAAAGCTGCTCGACGACGTGGTCTATTGCCAGGACGCCTATACCGCGATCGACGGGGTCGATTGCGTGGTCATCCTGACCGAATGGAACGAGTTCCGCAGCCTCAACCTCAACCGGATCAAGGGCCTGATGAACCGCCCGGTGATGGTGGACCTGCGCAACATCTACAAGCCTGCCGACATGCTGACGCAGGGCTTTGCCTACCACAGCATCGGCCGGCCGCTGTCGCCGGCCGGCAAGGCGGCGGTGTCGTGACGCGACCGACCGCGGGTGCTTGGGCCCGGGTCAGCTCGCCTCGATCCGCGCCATGTCGTCGTCGGAATAGCCGAAGTGGTGGCCGATCTCGTGGATCAGAACGTGGCGTACCAGATCCGCCAAGTCCTCGTCGGTTTCGCACCAATGGTCGAGCAGCGGGCGCCGGTACAAAAAGATCATGTCGGGCCCCGACGGCGGGTCGGTGACGCTGCGCCGGGTCAATTCGACCCCGTGATACAGGCCGAGCAGGTCGAACGGGCTCTCGAGACCCATCTCGCGCTCGGTCTCTTCGTCGGGGAACTCTTCGACTCGGATCACGAGATTGCCGACATGGGCGAGCAGCGCGTCCGGCACGGTCGCCAGCGCCTCGTCGGCCAGCGCGGCGATGTCGGTGAGGCTGGGCGGGGTGGTGAACCGTCGGCGGGTCGCTTGGGTCATCTCGGCAAGGGGGTCGGCAAGGGGTGAGTGTCGGCTCGGGTTCGGGCACATCGCGGCCGCCAGGCCATCGACCCGGGCAAGTGTAGCACGGGCGGGTCGGTCGGCCCGCACGGGCTTTACCGGACGCGGGGCCGATGCCAGCTCTTGTCTCCAGACCGATGCGGACCAGGAGACGCGACATGGCATCCAAGCTGACCGAGCCGGAGCGCAGCGAGGCGCTCGCGACCTTGACCGGCTGGCAACCGCAGGCGGCACGCGACGCGATCGCCAAGAGCTTCCGGTTCGCCGATTTCAGCGAGGCGTGGGCGTTCATGACCCGGGTCGCGCTGCTGGCCGAAGCCCGGAACCATCATCCGGAGTGGGCCAACGTCTACAACCGGGTCGACATCACCCTGACCAGCCACGATGCCGGCGGGGTGACCGCGCGCGACGTCGCGCTGGCGCGGGAGATCGACCGGGTCTCCGGCCGCTGACCGGCATCGCGGCCGGTCGGCGGGCGGGCAGCAGGGGGCGGGCGGGGGTTACTTCGGCGCCATGCGCAACGCGCCGTCGATCCGCAGCACGGCGCCGTTGATCATGACATTGTCGATGATGTGGAGCGCGAGCCGGGCGAACTCGTCGGGCTCGCCGAGCCGGTGCGGGAACGGGATCGTGGCGGCCAGGCTGTCCTGTACCACTTGGGGCATGTTGCGCACCATCGGGGTGCCGAACAGGCCGGGCGCGATCGTCACAACCCGGATGCCGTGGCGCGCGAGCTCGCGCGCCGCCGGCAGGGTCAGCCCGACCACGCCGCCCTTGGACGCCGCGTAGGCGCTCTGGCCGATCTGGCCTTCGAACGCGGCGATCGAGGCGGTGTTGATCACGACGCCGCGCTCGCCGGTGTCGAGCGGGGCGAGCCCGGTCATCCCGGCGGCGGCCAAGCGCAGCACGTTGAAGGTGCCGATCAAGTTGATCTCGATCACCCGGCGGAACGCGTCGAGGTCGTGCGGGCCGTCGCGCCCGACGATCTTGCCCGGGGTCGCGACCCCGGCGCAGTTGACCGCGATCCGGGCGGTCCCATGCGCCTCGGTCGCACGCGCCAGCGCGGCGGCGACACCGGTGCTGTCGCTGACGTCGCAGCCGAGCCCGAGCCCGCCGATCTCGGCCGCCACCGCATCGGCGGCGCCCTGGTTGACGTCGATCACCGCGACCTTGACCCCGCGCGCGGCCAAAGCCCGACAACTCGCGGCCCCCATGCCCGAGCCGCCGCCGGTCACCACCGCGGACTGCCCCGCCAGCTCCATCTGGTGCGTCTCCTCTTTCTGGTCGATCGCGTGGTCGACACCGGCCCGGATCCCGGATGCCCGGCGGGCTCACTGGAACGGGTACCGACGTCCCGCGGCGTCGCCGTGATAGCCTTTGCTGCCGACGGTGCGGGCAAGCGCGCTCCCGATCGGCTCGCCGTCGGACAGTTGCGCCAGGATGCGCGCGAAGTCGTAGCGCGGGCGCCAGCCGAGCTCGGCGACCGCGCGCCTGTTGACATAGACCCGATCGATGCTGGGAAACAGGGCAAATCCGCACCGGCGATAGATCTCCCGGTACTCGGGAAACCGTGCGGCGACCACGGACTCGGGATCGGTGCGCAGCACCGCCAGGTCGTCGCGACCGAACGGCGCCGTCGCGCTGATCACATAGCGCCCGAATCCGATTTCGGCGGCCCGCGCCAACGCGGCGACATGTGCGGTGACCGCGTCTTCCAGATCAACCCGGCGGCACAGGAACTCGTTGGCCTTGACATTGGCGTCCGGGTAGCGATCGCGCACCGCCGGGTCGTCGTCTGGTTCCGGGAAGAACCGGGAGGTTCTCAAGACGATCACCGCAACGCCGTGCCGGCGATGGAACAGCTCGCACAGGTCCTCGGCCGCGGTCTTGGTGACGCCGTAGATGTTCTTTGGCACCGCGCGCACCGTCTCGTCGATCCAGGCCGACGGTGCGCCCGCGCTCGGGGTGAGCGCGGCGCCGAACGCGCTGGTCGTGCTGGTGAACACGACCGTCCGGACGGCGGCCGCGCAGGCGCGCTCGAGCACCGCCAGCGTGCCGGTGACGTTGGTATCGACGAACGCCTGGCGGTCGTGGGTCGCGACATGGGGTTTGTGCAAGGTCGCGGTGTGAATCACCGCCGCCACGCCGTCGAACGCCTGGTCGAGCACGTCGCGATCGGTGATCGAGCCGATCAGCTCGGTGAACCGGCCGGGCGCGCGGTCGAGCCCGCGCGCGTGGTACCCGTGGTCGGCCAAGCTGCGCATCAGCGCTTCGCCCAGGTGCCCCGAACTGCCGGTGACCAGGACATTCATACCGTCGGTGCTCCTCGACGGGGGCGGCGTTGCGGGGCCCCTGAGCGCCGGAAATCCGGTCGCCCATGCACCGCCGCCACGAGTGGGTTAGTCAGGCAGGTTGCCGGAGATCGGTCCCGACTTCCATCACGCGCTCGACACCCTGCCTGACACCGGGCCGGCGAGAGCCGCCGAGACCGCTTGGTCACCAGCCCGGGGCCTCTGACCCGGCAGATGGAGTGAGAAGGTGGGACTGGGCGGGACAGTCCGGAAAATAGTGGGATCCGGTTGAAAAAAATAGGGAACCGGCAGGATTGGTCCGTGGGTCAAACGCGACTGTCGCCATTTGCCGGGCCCACGCCGCTTTGGTCGATCTGCCGGTGAATATAACCTTAATGCGGGATCGCGGGGCAGACACTCGGGACTCCCCTTATTTCCAAAAAATTGAGCAAAATCAGGTAGTTACAAGCCCTCGGGCAAATTCACTAACCCATTGAAAAAAGAGAGTAATTTCAAAATGAGAGGATTCCTGAGGGGCAGATACCCACCTCAAGGCGCGAGTAGAGGGCCGGTCAATTCTGTCGCCGGCAGAGCTGTGGGTACATTCCGGATCATTTCGAGATTTCAATTAGTTACCTCCGCGCCCCGTGCGAAGTCCAGATTAATCAGTCAGCAATCTTTTTGCCCTAATCAAGGGATGGTTTGGACATTTTCCTGACCGACGCTCTTCACCCTATTCCGATCGGCGTCGTCCCTTTATCCACCATAGCGCGAGCAGGGGCAGTGCGATGCACGGTGCCGACCGAGACGCGTATCTGCCGGCGATCTTGGACCTGATGTCCGAGCCGGTGGTCGTGACCGATCTCGACGGGCGGATCACGATGGTCAATGCGCGCGCGGCGCGCCGGCTCGGCCGCGCCGCGCCGACGTTGATCGGGACTGGGGCGGATCGGCTGGGACCCGCGTTTGCCGCGGCGATCCGCGCCGCCGGCGCACGGACCGTCCATCCCAGCCCACCCGGGCGGGCGCCCCTCGCGTCGGACCACCCGCCGGTCGCCATCGTCGATCCCACCGGTCGGCGGGTCGGGGTCGCGCGCCGTGTTCGGGTGATCGCGACCGAACATGGTCCACGCGTGGTCACGGTCCTCGGTCTCGCGGTCGAGCGACCGGTCGACCGGGCATCCGCGGCGACCGGGCACCGTCGGCGCCGTCGGCTGTGGGGCAGTTCAGGAATCGTTCCAAAAAGAACCGTGGTCGCGACCGAAAAAGAACGCAATCTTCAGCTTATATTTGAAAATATCCCGGCCGGTGTCGCGATCTCCGTCGATGGTGTTATTGTATTTGCCAACCCATATTTCAAGAGTTTACTTGGATTGGATGTCGGCGATCGATCGACCAACATGTATGTCGATCCGTCCGATCGCGCCGAACTGCTTGAGGTGGTCGCGCGCGACGGGGCCGTTCACAGTCGGGAGCTCAGGGCCTATGATGCCGGGCGGAACGTTCGCGACATTGATCTCACTCTGTATTCGATCACCTATCACGGACAGCCGGCCCTGCTCGGTTGGGTCACCGACATCACCGATCGGAAGGCACGTGAACGGGCGCTGGTCGAGAGCGAGGAGAAACTCCGACATTCGCTTGACGCGATTGGCGCCCTTTCCTGGGTTTTCGACATGTCATCGCGCACGGTGGAACTGAGCACCCTCAAGTCGCTTGGTCAGTACGGCTACGATCACCGGGAGGCGCCGCGGACGGTGCGGGACGGCCTTCGCCTGATCCCTTCCGGCGACATGCGCGCCGCAAAGGTGCGCCTGCGCGCCGCCTTGACGGGGCAGATCGACCGGGTCTCGTTCGATCATCGGGTCAAGCGCAAGGATGGGACGTGGGCCTGGTGTCGATCGGTGGTCCAGGTATCGCACCGCACCCAGACCGGGTCCGTCGAAAAGGTTGCGGGGGTCACCTTTGAGATAACGGCGCTGAAAGACGACGAGAAAGAGTCGCAGAGCGCGCGGGCTTTCTTGGAGTCAATTCTTAGTAACGCTCAGGCGGTGATTTATATCAAAGACCTGAACGGAAAATACTTGCTTGCCAATCCTGGATTCGCGGCTAGCACCGGTATATCACCCGGTCAAGCGTTCGGTAAAACCGATCTTGATCTTTTCCCACCTGAGATTGCTGAGGCATTGATCAGTAATGATCGGGCAGTGCTGGCTGCGGGGCGGACGCTGCACTCCCAAGAAATCGTCCCCCTGCCCGGTGGCGAGCAGCGTTTCTATCACTCGTTAAAGTTTCCGATCAAGGACTTTGGCGGTTGCCTCCTCGGGGTCGGCGGCATCTCGACCGACCTGACCGACGTGGTCAAGGCCAAGACCGCGGCCGAGATCGCGACCCGGGCGAAGTCCGACTTTCTTGCCAACATGTCGCACGAGATCAGGACGCCGATGAACGCAATCATCGGTATGTCGCATCTGGCCCTCGAATGCGGCCTTACGGCGAAACAGGCGGGATTGGTCAAGAACATTAGTCAGGCGGCCGAGACATTGCGGGGAATAATTGATGACATTCTCGATTCATCAAAAATCGAAGCTGGAAAGCTGACCTTGGAGCATACCGAGTTTATCATTGAAGACGTCCTGAATAATCTGGTAAACCTCTTTGCTGTCCAAGCCGAAGACAAGGGCTTGAAGTTGATTTTCGATTTTCCGGTTGACCTTCCTGCGACAGTGGTCGGCGACCCGCTCCGACTGGGGCAGATTTTGAACAATCTGGCGGGAAACGCGATCAAGTTTACCGACCAGGGCGAGGTCATCGTCAAGGTCCGGGTGGTCGAGCGCACCGAGGCCGCCTGCCGGCTCCAGTTCACGGTCGCCGACACCGGGATCGGCCTCAGCCCTGAGCAGAGGGCCCGGCTGTTCGAGCCGTTCGCCCAGGCCGACCTGTCGACCACCCGGCGGTATGGCGGCTCCGGATTGGGGCTCGCGATCTCGCGACAGTTGGTCGAAATGATGCAAGGCGAGATCTGGATCGACAGCGTCCTGGGGGCGGGCAGTGCGTTCCATTTCACGGTCGCGCTCGACCTCGGCGCGGCCGGCCGTCGGCCGGCGCCGTCGGTCGCGCCGGCCCTTCTCGGCGGCCGGGCGTTGGTGGTCGATGATCATCCGGGCAGCCGTGACGCCCTGTCTCGGATTCTGATCGCCCTCGGGCTTCGGGTCGACCAGGCGGACAGCGGTGCGGCGGCGGTCGCGCGTCTCACCGGAGCCGACGCGGGCGATCCCTACCAGGTCATGTTGGTGGACTGGGCGATGGCCGGGGCGGACGGCGTCGATGCGTTGCGCCGCTGGGCGGCGGACGTCGCGCGCGAGCGGGTACCGCCGATCGTCCCGATCACCCCGTTCGGGCAACGGACGGCCGCGATCGCTGATGATTGGATCGAGCTGTCCGGTCACCTTGCCCGCCCGGTGATGCCGTCGACGGTGATCGGTGCGTTGCGCGCGACGATCGCAGACCGGCCGGGCGACCGCGCCCCGGTGCCGGTGTCCGACCGCAGGGTCGACCACGCAATCGCCAGGCTGCGCGGCGCCCGTGTCTTGGTGGTGGAAGACAACCCGTCCAGCCGGGAGATCACGGTCGAGCTCCTGGAACACAACGGCATTTGCCCGTCGGTCGCCGAGGATGGGCAACAGGCGCTCGATCGGCTGGGGGCCGAGCGCTTCGACGGCGTCCTGATGGATTGCGCGATGCCGGTTCTCGACGGCTACGAGACCACGCGGCGTATCCGATCGATCGAGCGGCTGCGCGACCTGCCGATCCTCGCGGTCACCGCGAACGCGACGCCGGAAGACCGGCAGCGGGCGCTCGCGTGCGGTATGAATGATTTCATCAGCAAGCCGATCGAGGTTCACCGGACCTTCCGGGCCCTGGCCAAGTGGATCACGCTGACATCAACGGCGGCGGACGGCGGCGCCCACGCCTGTCCCGCTGGATCGGTGCTGCGAGAGACGGTCGGCGCGCGGCTCGCGGTGCTGCGCCGACACCTGATCGAGGACGACGCCTGTGCCGCCCGCATTGTTGAAGAGTTGGAGCAGGAGTTGGGCAACGGCGCCGGGCTTGGATGCTACCAGCCCGTGTTTCGGGCGGTTCGCGCCTACCAGTACGAAAGTGCTCTCAACCACCTCGACGATCTGCGCAGGGCCGTGATGTGACGCATCAGACGCCATCGGTTTGGTCGCCGCCGGGGTCACGCGTGCGCGGACCAAAGCCGGCGGTCAAGCAGCCGGCGGTCAAGCGATCGCGGCGTCGGTCGCGGGCGCCGGCCCCGGGTCCGCGAGCGTGTCGGCGAACCGCGTCATAATGGTCATGACGTTCGGCAGACACCGGTCGAAGGCGGTGACCACGTCCGGGTCGAAGTAGACACCCGACAACCGTTCGATGAGGGCGACCGCCTGAGCAACCGTCAATGGTCGTTTGTACGGACGTTCGGAAACCAGGGCATCGAAGACGTCGGCCAAGGCGACAATCCGTCCGGACAGCGGGATTGCGTGTTGCGCCAACCCGTTCGGGTAGCCGGAGCCGTCCCATTTCTCATGGTGGGTCAGCGCGACCTCGCGGCACATCTGGATCAGGTCCGACGGGTGGTCGCCGATGATCCTGGCGCCGATTTCCGGATGGCAGCGCACGATCTGCCACTCTGCGGCCGTGAGCTTGCCCGGTTTCAGCAGAACCCGGTCCGGAATGCCGATCTTGCCGACGTCATGCATCGCCGCCGCGTGGAACAGGCGCGACGCCCAGTCGTCCGGCATCGACAACGCCCTGGCGATCAGGCGCGCGTAGTGGCTGATCCGCTCGACATGGTGTCCGGTGTCGTTGTCCCGGAACTCCGCGGCGCCGCCAAGCCGCCGGATGATCTCGAGCCGGGTCTCGTGCAGCTCCCGGGTCCGGTCGCGGACCAGCCGTTCCAGCGAGCGCTGTTGCTGGCTCAGCGCCAGATGGGCCTGGACGCGCATCGCGACGATCGCGGGACTGAACGGTTCGGTGATGTAATCGATCGCGCCGAGCGCCAACCCCGCCTGCTCGTCCTCGACCGCCGTCTTTGCCGTGATGAAGATGACCGGTATCTTTGCGGTCACCGGGTCGGCCTTCAAGCGACGGACGACATCGTGCCCGTTCATCGCCGGCATCATCACGGCCAACAGGACCAAGTCCGGCGGCGGCGACTGGCGGACGATCTTAAGCGCACGGTCACCGCTCGGTGCAACCTTGACCCGATAGTGCTGTGACAGGATACTGTCTAAAATCCGGATGTTTTCCGGCGTGTCGTCGACAACCAGTACGATCTGGCGATCATCGGTTTCGCACATGTGACGCGCACTCCATCTCGAAGCGCCCGACATAGCTGATTTAGGGCAAAGAGCCGACCACGGGTGACTGGTCGGATTAAATGGCACCAACTCGGGTCGATCGACGGGACCCGCGCCTGTATTGAGCTTCCGCGCAGACTGACCAACCCGGTGAATTCGGTCACCGCTCTTGACGGCATCTCAATCTATACTACAGTGCTGTCGGTACAGCAAGAAAAACTCGGTTAGGATCCATGTGCCGGGTCGTGTCTGGTGCCCCGGCCGCATCCGAGGCCGGCGTGACCATTCCGTCCGGGTCGCGGAACACATGGATCGACCGACCGGTCAGATCGACACACCGGATCTGGTCGTTCGGGGGCGACACGGTCAAGTCTGCCGTGGCGGTGATGTAAAGGCGCTGGTGGGCCGAGACATCGACCGGACCTTCATGCGTTCGTTTCGACCCACCGGGCCGTGTTCCCATCGGCCGTTGCGGCCGGCCGCGATGGTTGGTCCGACCCGGGACGCCGGCGACCGGCGCCGGACCGGCGCTTCACCGCTCGGCCGCGCCGTTGCGGCGGTAGGCGGCGTCGAATTCGGCGAGGCTGTCGCGCGCATCGGCGACCAGCGCCCGGACGATCGCCGGGTCGGGCTCGACGCACAAGCTCTCGTTGAGCGCCATGCCGAGCTGGCGGACCGCCTGGGCGAGCAGCTTGGTCGCCATCTGATCAAGATACTCCATGGCCGCGAGCCTCCGTCGTCCTCGCCCGGTCGGCCGCGGGTCACCGCCCGACCCGGACCTCCTGGCAGCGCTGGTGGCGTCGGCGCAGATAGGATTGGCGCACCCCGTCGTAGTCGTTCGGATCGACGGTCGCCGCCGCCTCGACGTCCATCTGCTTGATCGTGATCAACTCGGCGAGCCACAGCGCGTTCTTGGCCAGCACGAACAGGATGATCGGCGGTGACGGGCCGGTCAGCAGCGATGCAATATAAACGTAAAGCGTGTACGCCACGACATAGTCCATGATCAGATCGCGCACGGTCCGCGGGCCGATCACCGGGATGAACACATAAGGACCGCCGGGCACGCCGTGGGCGCACAGCGCAAGGCCCAGGTCCATGTGCTGGCGCGGCAGGCCGAGTTGCGCGCCCAGATCGACGAAGCCGCCGAGCCCGATCACCGTGTTGATCGCCAGGCGTTGCGAGGCCGCGGCCGCCACCGCCATGTCGCCGGCGATCAGGGCGCTGATCAGGGTCAAGGGTTCGTTGACCAGGTTGGTCACGAAATTGTTGACCGCCTGGCCGACCCACCACGGGATCGAGATGTCGGCGCCGCCGCCGCTGTCGGCCCCGAAGGTGCGCGCCCACCAGGCGTCGAGATCCTGTTGGACCCCGAACATCGAGCGGCTGAAGCTCTCGAGATACTGGCTGGTCGAGGCGGCCCGGTAGCTGATCTCGGCCGCCCCGGCGCGTCCCGGCATCCCGGCGACCAGCAGGCCGGCGACCAGCAGGCCGGCGACCAGCAGGAGGGAGAGCGCGGCGGCGATCACCGCCGACGCGTTCGTCCGGCGCGCAGTCATGCGGCCACCGCGGGCGAGGCCGGGTTTGGCGTCCTCGGAACTCGGGGGGGCGGCGGTGCCCACCGCTCGGCCTGCATGATCGTCCTCTTCGCCATCGTCGGCCAACCCGCCCGCGCCGCCGGCCCACCGTTGGTCGGTCGGCTCGACCGCTCCGACCGATTGCGCGCCGACCATAGCACAGTCGGTTCGCAGCGAAAGTGGCGATCCACCAAAGGACCAATGGTTTCGGTCGGTTGACCGAAAGACGATCCGAACATGTCTTTCGAATTGGCGCGGGCGCGGGCGCGGCCGCCGTCGTCACCTCGCCAACACCTCGCGCGGCCACCACATCGCGACGCCGAGGTCTTTGCCGGGGGCGACCGCCTCGCCAAGGCGTCGCCGGGGCGACGACACTCGAAGAGGGGAGACCCGGCTGGAAAGATGGTTGCGTGCCGACGCGGTTCGGACAATTCTCGCCCGATCGTCGGGTCGGGCCCGCGACCGATCGCCGCCGATGGTCGGGGGCCTGAAAAACAAGGAGGGGGGGGAGGACGCAAGATGAGCGCAGCGGCAGACGCGACCGCGCCGGAGACCAGCGCGCGCCCCCCGGTGCTGCGCACCGATCACGACGGCGTCGCCACGGTGACGCTGAACCGGCCGGCCGCCCGCAACGCCCTCTCGATGGCGCTGATGACCGTGCTCCAAGAGGTGTTCGAGGCGATCGACCGCGATCGGTCGGTGCGCGCGGTCGTGTTGGCCGCACACGGGCCCGCGTTTTGCGCCGGTCACGACTTGAAGGAGCTGAGCGCCGACCGGGACCCGACCGCGCTCGCCCGCGTGTTCCGGACCTGCAGCGCCTTGATGCTGACGATCCAGCAGATCCGCCAGCCGGTGATCGCCCAAGTCCAGGGGATCGCGACCGCGGCGGGCTGCCAGCTGGTCGCGACCTGCGACCTCGCGCTGGCCGCCGAGGATGCGCGGTTCGCGACCCCGGGGGTCAACATCGGGCTGTTCTGCTCGACCCCGATGGTCGCGCTGTCGCGCGCGGTCGGACGCAAGGCCGCGCTCGAGATGCTGCTGTTGGGCGAGATGATCGATGCCGGCGAAGCGGTGCGGATCGGGCTGGTCAACCGGGCGGTGCCCGCGGCCGAGCTCGACCGCGCAACCGCCGCGCTCGCCGGCAAGATCGCGGCGAAGTCGGGCCGGGTGCTCGAGATCGGCAAATCGGCCTTTTATCGCCAGATCGAACTTGGCACCAAGGCCGCGTATGACGAGATGAGCGAGATCATGACCCGCAACATGCTGGCGCGCGATGCCGGCGAGGGCATCGGTGCCTTCCTCGGCAAACGGGCGCCCGAATGGCACCACCAGTGACCGGCCGTCCCGGCCGCGTGCCGATGGTCCGGCCGCCCGGGAGCCGGCGATCGGGGCCGCCGGCATGACCCACGACGACTATTCCGACGACTATCTGCGCGACGCGTTGACCCGCTGCCGGGTGATCGCGATGGTCGGTGCCAGCCCGAAGGACACCCGGCCGAGTTTCTTTGCCATGAAGTATCTCCAGGGCAAGGGTTTTCGGGTGATCCCGGTCAACCCGAGCGCGGTCGGCCAGGAGATTCTGGGCGAGCCGGTCTATCCTGAGCTTGCCGCGCTGCCGGCCGAGCTCCCGGTCGATATGGTCGATATCTTCCGGGGCTCGGAGGCGGCGGGGCCGATCACCGACGCCGCGATCGCCCGCGGCGGCGTCAAGGTGGTGTGGATGCAGCTCGGCGTGGTCAACGCCGCGGCCGCGGCACGCGCCGAGGCGGCCGGCCTGACCGTGGTGATGAACCGTTGCCCAAAGATCGAGTATGCCCGTTTGTTCGGCGAGCTCGGGTGGCACGGGGTCAACTCCAACGTCATCACAAGCCGGCGGCGGCCGGTTCGACCGCCGCGCCGGCTGATCTGATCCGGGCGGTCCGGTCCGGGCCCGCCGATCCTTGGCCCCGCGCGCGTCGCGCCCGGCCGTGTCGACACCAACACGGGCCCCACCCGATCGCACGACCGGTGGGTCCGACCAACCGGGGAGAGACCAAGACATGAGCGAGCCCAAGAGCTTCGGCTTCGAGACCCGCGCGATCCACGCCGGCGCGGCCCCCGACCCGACCACCGGCGCCCGGGCGACCCCGATCTATCAGACCACCAGCTATGTGTTCGACGATGTCGATCACGCCGCATCCTTGTTCAATCTGCAAAAGGTCGGGTTCATTTACTCGCGTCTGACCAACCCGACCGTGTCGGTTTTGGAGGAGCGGCTCGCCAATCTCGAGGGCGGACGCGGCGCGGTCGCGACCGCCTCGGGCCACGCCGCCCAGCTGTTGGCGCTGTTCCCGCTGATGGCACCGGGCGACGAATTCGTCGCGGCGCGTCAGCTGTATGGCGGGTCGCTCAACCAGTTCGCCAATGCCTTCCCGCGGGCGTTCGGCTGGACCTGCCGGTTCGCCGACGCGACCCGGCCCGACAGCTTCCGCGAGGCGCTGACGCCCAAGACCAAAGCCCTGTTCATCGAGAGTTTGGCCAACCCGGGCGGCATCGTCTCCGACATCGAGGCGATCGCCGAGATCGCCCGGCAGGCCGGCCTGCCCTTGATCGTCGACAACACGCTCGCGACCCCCTACCTGTGCCGGCCGATCGAGCATGGCGCCAGCCTGGTCGTCCATTCGACCACCAAGTTCCTGTCGGGCAACGGCACCTCGATCGGCGGGGCCGTGGTCGACAGCGGCCGCTTCGACTGGTCTGCCAGCGACAAGTTCCCGGCCTTGAGCGCGCCCGACCCGGGCTATCACGGCCTCAAGTTCCACGAGACCTTCGGCGATCTCGCCTTTACCTTTCACGGCCATGCCGTGGGCCTGCGCGACCTCGGGACCAACCAGCAGCCGTTCAATGCGTTCTTGACCCTGCTCGGGCTCGAAACCTTGGCGCTCAGGATGGACCGCCACTGCGCCAACGCCGCCGCGGTCGCGGCGTATCTTGAGCGCCACCCTGCGGTGTCGTGGGTCGGTTATGCCGGGCTCGCGTCGAGCCCGCACCACGCGCTCGCCCAACGCTACTTGCCGCGCGGTGCCGGCGCGGTGTTTACCTTCGGGGTCAAGGGCGGCTATCAGGCCGGGATCACGGTGGTCGAGGCGGTCGAGTTGTTGAGCCACCTCGCCAACATCGGCGACAGCCGCTCGCTGATCATCCACCCGGCCTCGACCACCCACCGTCAGCTGTCGGCGGCCGACCGCGAGGCCGCCGGTGCCGGCGCCGAGGTGGTCCGGCTGTCGATCGGGCTCGAGAGCCCGGACGACATCATCGCCGATCTCGACCAGGCACTCAGCAAAACCTTGTGACCCGGGCCATGCGCCATGACAGGATCGTGACCGACCCAGTATCATGACCAAGTTATGACCATCCTCGGAGGGCGGCTGTCGGCCCTCCGATCCCCCGGGCCGGGTGCCCGAGGGGGTCACCCCGTGGGAATACCGATGACCATCGTGACTGTCTATGAGGCGGAAAGCGACCTTCCGGACCTGATCGACCGGGTCCTGGCCGGCGAAGAGATCGTGATCAGCCGCGCCGGCACCCCGCTTGTCAAGCTTGTCCGGGCCCAGGCGCGGGGCAAGTTCCGAGTCGGGGCGCCACGGGTCAAACGAAGGCGCCCGGAGGAGTTCGCGGACCTGCCGGGCGATTTGGCGGCCGATTTTCGCGGCAAGTTGCCGTAGTCTCGGCGCCGGCCGCTCGGGCGTGCGGGCGCGACGGCGGCCGGGGGCCCCGATGCGACCGGACATCGACGGCCACGGCCACGCCCGGAACCGAACACGGACACCGAGAGAGACCCATGGCCGCGGACTGGGCCGCTCTGGACGGCGGGACACCGGCGCCGTCGGCGTTCGCGGCGGGACGGCCGCGCGGTTGGCGCGCCGCGAGCGCCGGCGGCGCCGGGGCGCGCCCCGGTCGTCGCGCGCCGAGACGACACCAAGACGGGTCGACCATGGCCGCCTCGCTGCTCGGCGCGATCAAGGCGCACCAACTGTTCGTCAACCGCAAGAGCGGCGGCACCCGGTTGTCGCTGCGCAACGCCAATCTGTCCGGCGCGTCGTTGAGCCAGCTCAGCTTCGAGAAGGCTAATCTGGTTGCCTGCAATCTGTCACGGTGTCATCTGACCGAGTGTCGGTTCGATTTCGGTGACCTATTCGGGTCGTCGTTCGAGTCGAGCAATTTGACCGGCGCCAGTTTTCGCAAGGCTGATCTCCGCGGGGTCAATTTTTCGCGGGCGACCCTGGTCCGCGCGGCGCTCGACGAGGCCAACCTCGCCCCCGGGATGGTGGTGCGCACCGAGGCCGGCGCCGAATCGCACACGCTGTTGTCGGCCAGCTTCCATCAGGCCGATCTGGGCGAGGCGCGGTTGGCCAACATCGAGGCGCGCGAGGCGGATTTCCGCCGCGCCAGCCTGGTCGGCGCCGATCTCGGCAAATCGAGCCTGGCGCGGGCCAACTTCACCAAGGCCGATCTCACCCGGGCGAGCCTGCGCGGGGCCCGCCTGGTCTCGGCGGTGCTCGACGGCGCGGTCCTGGTTGGGGCCGACTTGACCGGCGCGGATCTGACCGGCGCCTCGCTCGTCGGCACCGACACCTCCAGCGCGATTTTAACCGATACGGTGTTCGGCAAGACGCAGCCGCGGTCGGGCCGCGCACCGCCGCCGCCCGCGCTGCGCGCGCTGTTCGACGACCACCGGCGATGGGTTGAGACCTCGGGGGCATCGGGCGGCCGGGCGGTGTTCGACGGCGGCCTGGCCGAAGGGCTCGATCTGTCGAACCTCGACCTGCGCGGCGCGTCGTTTCGCGAAGCGGTGCTGAGACGCAGCGATTTCCGCGGCAGCGCGCTCACGCTCGCGACCTTTGCCGGCGCCGACCTGCGCGGCTGCCTGATGAGCGGCTGCGCGATGCCCGGGGTCAATCTGGCCGGCGCCAACCTCGAGGGCGCGCGGCTGCGCATGGCGGCGTTGAATCCGGTCGAGGTGATCGCGCCCGACGGCCGGCGGACCGGCCGCTGGTGGCCGGCGGACCTGAGCGGCGCCTCGCTGCGCTTTGCCGACCTGCGCGGCGCCAACCTTGCCGGGGCCCGGCTGGCCGGGGCCGACCTCTCCGGTGCCACCCTGACCGACGCCGATCTCTCCGGCTGCGATTTCGCCGGCGCCAATCTCGAGGATGCGCGGATATGAGGCCGCTTGGTTGGACTGGCAGCGATGACCACTGACCGCCGCGCCGTGTCGGCACCGGCGTCCGGCCGGCCGCCCAACCTGCCGGCGACCGAGCCGCGCCAGTCGGTCGATCTGTTCGCGATGCTCGCCGACCAGCGACCGGCGGTGCCGCGACCCGATTTCCTCAACGATGATTTCGAGCGGTTTGTCGAGGCGATCCCGATCGGCTTGCAGGTCTATCAGGTGGACGAGCTCGGCGGCGTTTATCTGACCTTGGCCAACTGGGCGGCCGACCGCATCCTCGGCGTCGACCATGCCCACTGGATCGGCCAGCCGATCGAACGGGTGTTCCCCGAATTGGTGACCACCGACCGGGTGTCCCAGTTCCGCGACGTCGCGCTGACCGGCACCACGGTGCGCACCCATTGCGTCGCGGTCAGCGCCGACGCGGTGCGGTTTTCGGTTGAAATCTATGCCTTCCAGCTCTCGGTCGGACGCTTGACGCTCGCGATCATCGATATCACCGAGCGCGAACACAAGGCCCGCTCGCTGCACAAGCTGTCGTTGGCGGTCGAACAGAGCCCGGCGATCGTGGTGATCACCGACAGCCGCGGGATCGTCGAATACGCCAACCCGAAGTTCGAACAGGTGACCGGGCTCGATCTGGTCGACGTGATCGGCGCCGATTGGACCCTGCTTTTCCAAGACCCGGTTGGCGACGACGGCGGCGCGACCTTGGGCGAGGCGATCGCCGATGGCAAGCCGTGGCGCGGCGAGCTGACCGGTGCGCACCCCGACGGCCAGACCTATTGGCTGCAGGCGTCGGTGTCGCCGCTCAGGCTGGCCGACGACCGGGTCACCCACTTCGTCGCGGTCAAGGAAGACATCACTCTGCGCAAGGCGTACGAAACCAAGCTGTTGCGCCAAGCGACGATCGACGAATTGACCAACCTGCCCAACCGTTACCTGGTGATCGACCGGCTCAACCAGGCGATCATGCGCGCACGACGCGAGGGCACCTTCGTCACCATCGCATTCATCGACCTCGACAACTTCAAGATCATTAATGACACCCTCGGCCACCGCGCCGGCGACGATCTGTTGGTCGAGGCGGCGCACCGGCTCGGCCACTCGGTGCGCTTGTCGGACACGGTCGGCCGCCTGGGCGGTGACGAGTTCTTGCTGATCTTAAGCGACTTGAAGTCGATTGAGCATTCCCAGCTGGTGGTCGGCAAGATCTTGGACGCCTTTTCGACGCCGTTCCTGCTCGAAGGCCACGAGATCGTGGTGACCGCGAGCATCGGGGTCGCGACCTTTCCGACCGACGGCATCGATGCCCAGACCCTGATGCAGAATGCCGACACGGCGATGTACGACGCCAAGGATTCCGGCCGCAACACCTATTGTTTCTTTCGCCCGGACATGAACGAGGCGGCGATGCGCCGCCTCAGCATCGAGACCCGGCTGCGCGCGGCCCTGCGCAACAACGAGCTGTTCATGGTCTACCAGCCGGTGGTCGACTGCCGGTCCGGGCAGCCGGTCGGGGTCGAGGCGCTGGTGCGCTGGAAGACGCTCGACCTCGGTGCGGTGCCGCCCGAGGAGTTCATCGGCATCGCCGAGCAGACCGGCTTGATCAACGAGCTCGGCGAGTTCGTGCTGACCTGTGTGTGCCGCGAGGCGCGACGCTGGACCCAGGGCTGCGGTCGCCCGTTGCGCATCTCGGTCAATGTCTCGTCGCGCCAGTTTCGCGGCCACCGCTTGGTCGATCTGGTTACCTCCCAGTTGGCCGAGCACGGCATCCCCAACGAGCGGTTCGAGCTCGAACTGACCGAGCGGGTGATCGTGGACGACCACCCGGACGTCCAGGAGACGATCGACGGCATGCGCGCGCTCGGCGTGCGGCTGGCGGTCGACGACTTCGGGACCGGGTTTTCGTCCTTGAACTACCTCCAGCGCATCCGGGTCGATGCGCTGAAGATCGACAAGTCGTTCGTGCAGCGGGTCGATGTCGACCCGGGCAGCGCCGCCTTGACCCGCGCGATCGTGGTGATGGCGCACAGCCTCAACATCGAGGTGGTCGCCGAGGGGGTCGAGACCCGCGGCCAGCTCGACTTTCTGCGCCAGATCGGCTGCGACCATGTCCAGGGCTATCTGATCGCCCGGCCGATGACGCCCGACACCTTCGACGCCTGGCGCCGCGCCCAGGGCTGAGACGAAATCCGGCTGAACCGTTCCGTTTGGTCGGAGCACGCCGGTCGGTCGGGGCCGCGGGCGGCCCCGGCGCCGGATCAGCGCGAGTAGAACTCGATCACCAGGTTCGGTTCCATCACCACCGGATAGGGCACATCGGCGAAGTTGGGCGCCCGCACGAAGGTGCCCTTCATGCTCGAGGTGTCGACCGAGAGATAGTCCGGGACGTCGCGCTCCTTGGACTGCACCGCATCCAGCACCGGCTGACTCTGGCGCGATGCCTCCTTGACCTGGACGATGTCGCCGTCGCGCAGCTGATAGGACGGGATGTTGACCAGCCGGTCATTGACCCGGATGTGGCCGTGATTAATCAGCTGGCGCGCAGCGAACGGGGTCTTGGCGAACTTCATCCGATAAACCGCGGCGTCGAGCCGCCGCTCGAGCAGCTGGATCAGATTCTCGCCGGTGTCGCCGCGCCGCCGGACCGCCTCTTCGTACAGCCGCCGGAACTGCTTTTCGCCGATGTTGCCGTAATGACCCTTCAGCTTCTGCTTGGCCTGGAGCTGCAGGCCGAAGTCGGACGGCTTCTTGCGCCGCTGGCCGTGCTGGCCGGGGCCGTATTCGCGCTTGTTGATCGGGCTTTTCGACCGGCCCCACAGATTGACGTTGAGGCGGCGGTCGATCTTGAACTTCGACCGGATGCGTTTGCTCATGGCGTCTGTTGATCCTTGGCTTATTGTCCCGATCGGCCACGGGCTCACCATGGCGGGACGTCGAAACCAACAGGCACGTCCACGTTCTCGGGAAGGGCAAATTGTATACCGGACACGCGGGTCTGCCGTCAAGGTACCGCGCTGCCGAGACCGACCCCGGCATAGATCTCGCCGAGCGGCAGATCGATCCCGAACGCGTCCAGCGCCACGACCAACCCGCTCGCCAGACGACCATGATGGTCGAACGGCGGCGCCATGGCCGTGATGTCCCCGTCGATCAACTCATAATACCAATGGCCTCACGCGGTGACTGGTCACCGCGTGAGGCCCCGCTCAAACGCCGCTGGGCTTCGCGCCATAGGGCGCGGCGCGCGGTCGCGCGCTCC
>JANQHG010000154.1 GCA_028277115.1 Azospirillaceae bacterium | reverse complement strand
ATCTGTAGGTTGGGGCGATCGGCCGGCACGGTTTGCCTGTTTGTATCGCCGGTGGGGGCCGATCGCCCCAACATCGGCGGTTCAGCTTTGCGGCACCGTCGATGTCGGGGCGCGGGCCTGGGACAGGGCGCTCCCGATCAACCAGGGTGTGCCCGCGCCCCGACCTACCGGCGGTGCTCCGACCAAACGGAATGGTTCAACCGGATTTGGTATGAGACAAGAAGCCGACGCCCGTTCGCGAGGTTTTGGTGGCTTCGCCTCCAAGGTCAAGGGGGGCACCCTCCGACCAGTTCCGGTTATCCACGCCTGAGGAAGCTGTTCACCGATCTGTAGGTTGGGGCGATCGGCCGGCACGGTTTGCCTGTTTGCATCGCCGGTGGGGGCCGATCGCCCCAACATCGGCGGTTCAGCTTTGCGGCACCGTCGATATCGGGGCGCGGGCCTGGGACAGGGCGCTCCCGATCAACCAGGGGGCGCCCGCGCCCCGACCTACCGGCGGTGCTCCGACCAAACGGAATGGTTCAACCGGATTTGGCATGAGACAAGAAGCCGACACCCGTTCGCGAGGTTTTGGTGGCTTTGCCTCCAAGGTCAAGGGGGCACCCTCCGACCAGGGGTTACCCCCTTTGGGCCCGCGGGGGAACAAGCGAATCACTTCAGCGGCTAAGGTCATTAGAGTTCCAATGGGTTGCAGCCGATGGTGTAGAGCGGGTGAATGCGAACAAGCCCTTAAGGTCCCACGCGGCGCGTCTTGGGTGAACCGCCGCCGGCCAGCACGCTTTGACGCGTGCGGGCCCTACGGGCTCGAAACGCAGGCCCCGTCTCGACCCGTCAGCCATCAAGGTTCCCGTTGACGCCGCCCCGGTGAATTGGGCACTTAATGGGTCTCGCGGTGCATCATTGCGGCGCCGCAGCGGGGATGCGCGAACGGGAAAAGCCATGAAATCGGCCATCAGTCGGGCCAAATGCCGGGGTGCCGTTACCTTGATCGCCGTCGCGCTCGTCTTGGCGGCGCCGATGGCCGGCCGCGGGTCGAGCGCGTATGCTCAAGGTCCATCAGATGGATTCGCAACACCGACCGCCCAAGACCCGTTCATCGACCCCGGCATGGTGCTCGCCGGCTGCGGGATCGGGATCGCCGCCGGCTCGTTCACCGTCGCGACCTACCCGTTGTGGAAATGGGCCAAGGATGCCGGCGCGCTGTTGTCGATCGGCATTCTGGTGTGGCGCAGCCTGCTCGGCTGCTACTTCGGGCTGATCGGCGGGGTCGTGACCTCGGCCGCGGACTCGACGCTCGAGATGATCACCGGCGGCGACGGGCTGCTGTGAGCCGCGCCGCCCTGCTCACCGTCCTGATCGCCGGGCTTCTGGCGGTCTTGCCGACCGGCATCGGCCCGGCGCGCGCCGAGCCGCCGGCCGCCGCCGCGCCGGCCGATCAGGCGCCATGGATCGACAACAACGCCGCGTTCTTCGGCTGCCTCGGCGGCGCCGCCCTGGGCGCGCTGATGGTCGGCTATTCACCGGTGTTCGATTGGGTGATCTTCGAAGGCTGGATGACCGCCACCTACGCGCTCGCGACCCGGATGAGCTATATGTGCTTCTTCGGCATCATCGCCGGCGCGGTCTATTCGATCGGCGAACGGGCCGGCGCGACGGTCGCCGCGCTCGTGCCCGGCGGGTCCTAAAGAACGGGCCGCCGTTGGACGGGCCGCCCGACAGCCCCACGAGCCCCGGTGCCGTCCCGGCGTCGACCGCGCGGCCGATCGACGGCCGACTCTATCGCTTCGCCCCGTGGATCGCGGCGTGGCGCGACGGCCAACGGCTGACCCGGCGCAGCCTGTGGCCGCTGTTCGACTTGGTGTGCCGGCTGTGGCTCGCCCAGCTTGTGGTCTCGGTCGGGCTCGCCACGCTGACCGGCACCCGCGGACCGGTGCCGGCGGCATGGTTGGCGGTCGAGCTGGTCGGCGGGGTCCTGCTCGCGGTCGGCGCGGCGACCCGGGCCGCCGCCGCCGGTCTGACCGCGCTGATCGCGGTCGCTTCGGCCTCGGTCGTCGACCCGTCGGTCCAGCTTTATGCGTCGGTCCTGCTCGGCTGGTATTGGGTGTCGGGCGCCGGGCCGATCTCGGTCGATGCCGCGCTCGGCCGCGGCACGCGCTGGATCGCGCTGCCGCTGGTCGGCTCGCTCCAAGGCGCGGCGGCGTGGCTCAGCCGCTGGGGCGGGCCGCTCGCCCTCTTCGCGTTCCGGTTCGGGATCGCCGGCCTGTTCTTTGCCGAGGGGGTCGGCAAGCTCGCCAACTTCGACCACGCGGTCGCGCTGTTCCGCGAGCAGTATCGGCTGCCGCTGTTGGCGCCGCCGCTGGCCGCCGGGCTGGCGGCCGCGGTCGAGTTGGTGTGCGCGCCGCTGCTCGCGGCCGGGTTGTTCACTCGGGTCGCCGCGGTGCCGCTGGTCACGATGACGATCGTGATCGAGACCCTGGTGCGCCACGAGCCGGTGCATGCCTATTGGCTCGCCCTGTTGGTGATCCCGCTGTTGCGGGGACCCGGCGCGCTGTCGCTCGACGCCTGGCTCGGCCGGCGGCTCGCCGCGCATGCGCCGGCGTTGATCGACGGTGCGCGATGGAACGACCAAGGTCTCGCCCATGTCGTGATCGTCAGCGCCGGCTTCGCCGGGGCGGCCGCCGCCCGCGCGCTCCACCACAGCCCGTGCCGGATCACCCTGGTCGACCGCCACAACTATCACCTGTTCCAGCCGCTGCTCTACCAGGTCGCGACCGCCGCCCTGTCGGCGTCCGAGATCGCCTGGCCGATCCGCGAGATGTTCCGCGACCAGGCCAATGTCCGGGTCCGGCTCGGGCGGGTCACCGGAGTCGATCTTGACGCGCGCACGGTCCGGCTGCGCGACGAGCGGCTTGGCTACGATTTTTTGATCCTGGCGACCGGGGCACGCCACAGCTATTTCGGCCGCGACGAGTGGGAGACGCTGGCGCCGGGGTTGAAGAAGATCGAAGACGCGACCGAGATCCGCAGGCGCATCCTGGTTGCGTTCGAACATGCCGAAGACACCGCCGACCCGGACGAGCGCGCAGCTTGGTTGACCTTCGTCGTGGTCGGCGGCGGCCCGACCGGGGTCGAGCTTGCCGGCGCGATCGCCGAGCTCGCCCATCACGGGCTGGTTGACGAGTTCCGCCACGTCGATCCGGCCGCGGCGCGGGTGATCCTGGTCCAGGCGGGGCCGCGGCTGCTGCCGGCGTTGTCGCCCGCGTCGTCCACGGAGACCCTGCGCGCGCTCGAGGCGCTGGGGGTCGAGGTGGTGCTCGGCCACCGGGTTCAGGAGGTCGATGCCGGCGGCGTCCGCATCGGCGCGACCCGGGTGGCGGCGCGCACGGTGGTGTGGGCCGCCGGGGTGATCGCGTCCCCGGCGCAGAAATGGCTTGGTGCGGCGCACGACCCGGCCGGCCGGGTGATGGTTGCGCCCGACCTGACGGTGCCGGGGCAGCCGTCGGTGTTCGTGGTCGGCGACACCGCGCAGATTCTCGGTCGCGACGGCACGCCGGTGCCGGGGATCGCGCCCGCGGCCAAGCAGGCCGGCGCCTATGCCGCCAAGGAGATCCACCGGCGTCTGCTCGGCCAGCCGGCGCCGCCGCCGTTCCGGTATCGCCACGCCGGCAATCTCGCGACGATCGGGCGTCAGGCCGCGGTTGCGGAGATCGGGCGGGTTCGGCTTCGGGGCGCGCTTGCCTGGTGGTTTTGGGGTTTGGTCCATGTGCTGTTTTTGGCCGGGGTGCGCAATCGGTTGGTCGTGCTGCTCAACTGGGCGTGGGCGTATTTGACCTTTCGTCGTTCGACCCGGCTGATCACGGACGGACCGTCGTAGCGCGGCCTGTCGGCCGTACGGGAGGCGCTGCCCCCTCCCCTGCCCCCCACCAAATGGGGTCCAGGGGGCAACCCCTGGTCGGGGGGTGTCGGGGGGGCGCCCCCCCTGACATTGGGGGCACCATCCCCCAACACCGCGCCCCCGGCGCCTTCGGTGCCGGTTGGCCCTTTTCCGGCCGCAAGGCCTCTCGTCACCGCCCGAGATAAACCTCGATCACCCGCGGGTCGGACTGAACGTGCGCCATCGACCC
Organism: Azospirillaceae bacterium; assembly: GCA_028277115.1. Classification (GTDB taxonomy): domain Bacteria; phylum Pseudomonadota; class Alphaproteobacteria; order Azospirillales; family Azospirillaceae; genus JANQHG01. Next base: position 29,516 of record JANQHG010000154.1, on the reverse strand, counting down.
CTCCGCAAGCACCGCGCCTTCGTGCAGCACCGTCACCTTGACCCCGAGTGCGCGCACGAACGCCATGTCGTGTTCGACCACCACCACCGAGTGCCGGCCGGCGATCGCGGTCAACAGCTCGGCCGTCTGCTCGGTCTCGGCATCGGTCATGCCCGCGACCGGCTCGTCCAGAAACAACAGGTCCGGATCCTGGGCCAGCAGCATGCCGATCTCGAGCCACTGTTTTTGCCCGTGCGACAGCGATCCCGCGCGCGCGTGGCGATGGTCGGCGAGCGCGATGGTTTCCAACACCTGATCGATCCGATCGGCCTGTTCGGGCGTCAGCCGGCCGAACAGGGCCCGCCGCACGGTGCGCTTACCGGCGACCGCCAACGCCAGGTTCATCCACACCGTGTGGGTGTCGAACACGGTCGGGCGCTGGAACTTGCGCCCGATCCCGAGCTCGGCGATCGCGGCCTCGTCGAGCCTGAGCAGGTCGGTGCCGCCGCGAAAGAAGATCTCGCCGTCGTCCGGTCGGGTCTTGCCGGTGACCACGTCCATCATCGTGGTCTTGCCGGCGCCGTTCGGCCCGATCACCGCGCGCAGCTCACCCGGGTCGACGACCAGGCTCAGGCGGTCGAGCGCGCGGAACCCATCGAAGGTCACCGTGACGTCGTTCAGGTAGAGCATGCTGTCGGCGTAGCCGGTCCGGTGGTGGGTCATGGGCGGGCGCTCGGCAGGAAGGATCGCGGGATGCGCCGGCCGTCGCTGCAACCGGCGCGCCAAGCGCACGGGCGCGCCTTGCAACCGCGCCATGCCGCCGCCCGGTGCGGCGTTGCGGCGGTCACGGACACGGGACCGTGGCGCCGTGGTGGGCAAATGCCGCACCGGACAGCGAACCGCCGGCCCGAGCGACCGCCGATTGCCGCGGTGTCGCAAGTGGACTCCACCAATCGGTGATGGTTGGCACCGTGAGACGAATCACGATATGAACAGGGGTGTGGCCAACGCGGCCGGCGCCGCGGACGGCTCCCGTCTCGCGGCGGGACCCGGCGGCCCGTCGAAAAGGACGCGCGCATGCGCCGTTGGGTTCGCACGCTGGTGACGGCGATCATATCGGTCGTGTCTTTGGTCGGGCTGCCGACCATGACCGGCCATGCCGCCGGCCCGGATGCCGACCCGCCGATCCTCGACCCGCCGATCCTCGACCCGCTCACCACCTTCAACCGGCTGATGCACGACTTCAACGTGCGGGTCTATGGCGCCGCCGGCGAGGGGGTGTTCGCGTCGCTGCCGGGCCTGCCGCCGACGGTGCGCCGCGGGCTCGTGAACTTCTATCGCAACATGACCGAACCGGTGAGCGCGCTGACCAGCGCGCTACGCGGCGAGTACCAGACCGCCGGGGTGTCGCTCCAGCGGTTTTGGATCAATGTGACCGAGGGCTACGGCGGCATCTACGACCGCGCCGGCGAACGCGGCATCCGGGCCGAACCGCGTCACCTCGGCGAGGCCTTGTGCGCCTACGGCCTGCCCGACGGACCTTATCTGGTGCTGCCGTTGTACGGCCCGGCGACCGTCGCCGACTTTTTGGGCGCGATGATCCCGCCGTTCGCCGGCTACGCCGCGTTCGGCTATGCCGCCGCCGCCTACGGCGCCGGTTACCGCCTGTCGACCCTGATGGACGAGGACACCGCCCGCAACCCGGCCGCAGTCGCCCGCAGCGGCGGCGACTACGAGGCCGAGCGCGAGCGCTATCTCAGCCGACGCCGCACGCTCTGTCCCGGTGCCGACGGTGAGCCGGGGCCGGCGCGCCCCCGCTGACCGCCACCACCCGGCCCGCGCGCCGGAGCGGCTTCGTCGAAACGGTCAGCCGAGCGATCGCAACGCCGCTGCGGGCGGCACCCACTCGGCCGGCACCGTCGGGGTGATCAGCGGCCGGCCAAACAAAAAACCCTGACCATAGTCGATGCCGTGAGAGCGCAGGATCTCGACATCGGTGTCATGCTCGACCATCTCGGCGATCATCTCGACCTCGAGCGCCCGACACAGGGCGACCATCGCCTTGATGATCGCGATGTTGCGCGGCCGCGACTTGATTTCCCGGACATAGGCACCGTCGATCTTGACGTAATCGACGGTCAGCGCGTTGACATAAGAAAACGACGCCGCGCCGGCCCCGAAGTCGTCGAGGCAGACCGGATGGCCGTCCTGGCGCAGTTGCTGGAGCTTGCGCTCGGCGGCGCTCAGGTCCTTGATCTCCATCGACTCGGTGATCTCGAGGATCAGGCCCGAGCGCAACGACCGGTAACCGCCGACCAAGTCGCGAAAGGCGGAGATGAACGCGTCGGTCTCAAGCGAGATCGCCGACAGGTTGACCGAAACATGCGCCTCGCGGCCCTCGGCCGCCGCCGCCTCGAGCATGCCGATCGCGCGCGCCGCCATCAGGAGATCGAGGTCGCAGACCAGGCCCGCGTTCTCGGCCAGCTTGATCGTGTCGTAGGGCGAATGGTCGCCGTCGAACCGGATCAGCGCCTCGTAATGATGGAGCAGCGGCGGGTCGGTCAAGGTCACGATCGGCTGCAGCGCGACCACGAAGGCCCGGTCGCGGATGGTGTCGCGCAGGGTTGCGGTGCGGTTGAACACGTCGCCGAGCATGACCCGGAACCCGCCGGTGATCTGGCGTTCGGTGAACGGCCGCCGGGTGGTTTCGGCAAAGGTCTTCAGCGTGTAGAGTACCAGCTTCTGGGTGGTGTCGGTGTCGATGCCGGTGACCGGGATCGGCACGGTGGCGCTTTCGACCGCAAGGTCGGCGCGCGGCACCGCGGTGCGATCGGCGACCAGATCGACCAGGTCGCGTTCCATGCCGGCCGCATCGGCGTCCTCGCGCTGCAGCACACCGAACGCGTTGCCGTCGAGCCGCCCGGCCGTCTCGCCGTCGAGCGCGTACTGGCGCAACAGACCGCCGATTTCGTCCATCATCCGCTCGGCCGCGTCAGGGGGCATCCGCGCGGCGACATTGGACAGCTGCTCGATCCGGACCATCCCGAGCGTCGCCGCGCGCCCGGCGGCGCGCAGGCTCGCAACCCGATCGGGCAGCGACGCCTCGAAGTCCGCCCGCGCCATCAGGCCGGTCTCGGGGTCGCGGCGGGCGATCAACGCCCGTTCGGCCGGGGTCAGTTTGGCCGCGGTCAGGGTCACGAAACAGGTGGCATCGACCCGATAGCCGGACAGCCGCACCGGCACCGACGCGCCGGCGGCCCCGATCAACTCGATCAAGACCGACTCGATCCGGCAGTTGTCGCCGAGTTCGCTGATCAGCTTTTTGATCACCGCCCGGTCGCGCGGACTGATCACCCGGTCGAACGGTTGGCCGATCAACGCCTCGTCGCCAACCCCAAGCAAGCTGCGGGTCGCACCCCAAAGCCGGTGGATCCGCAGGATCCGGTCGGTCTCGACCAATATGTCCGCATTTACAAATGCAAATGCCAGGAACTTCTGGTTATCACTGGTCATCGGCTGCCCATTAATCCTTTCGAGCCGCTGAGGCGTCGGATGGCATGCATTCGAAGAGACCTATTCAAACCCTGCTTGCAGTTTGGTTGATTACGGCACAGACAAACAGGTTAGTGCAAGCGCTGGCGTGACGCTATGGTGGCCTGCCCTCAACCGTCGGTGCGGTATGGTACCGGCACCGTTGCGATCTGGAACCGGGGTCCCGGCGATGAAAGAGCTGCGCTGTCTCGTGTTCTCGGAGACCGAGGCGACCGCCGCCGTGCTCGCGCGCCGGCGCCGGGTCAACATCCCGGTCCCGGCCGGCCAGATTCGTCGCGCCCGCCTGGTGGACGACGACGGGCTCGCGCTCGTCCTCGGGTTCACCGACGACGACAGTGAGGGCGAGCGCCAACTCAGGATCGACGAGCAGGAAATCCTGACTTCACTTATCAACTATTGTATCGCAAAGAAGATTCCGATGCCGGTCCAATCGGAGCGGACTTTGCGCCTGATCGGCGGCGCGGTTGCGCTGATGATCACGATGAACTTCAACAAGCCGGGGCGGCTCGTGACCCAACGGGCCGCCCCGGGCGACACGGTGACGCCCGACCGGGTCCTCGGCCGAGGCTGACCCGGGTCGACCGGATCGGCCGTGTCACGGCCAGCTGCGCGCGGCGGCGTCGAGACCGCTCGGCAGCGGTGCGGCCGGGTCGTCGAGCCAGGCGGCAATGTCGGCGAGCACCACCTCGGCCTGGCGATCGCGCAGCAGCATGTGCCAGCCGTCGGGGTAGACCACGGTGGTCCGCCCCTGATCGGGCAGCGTGTCGAGGACGATCCGGATCGGGGTGCGCGGCAGCACCTCCTCGCGCGCGCCGTAGAGCACCAGCGCGGGCAAGCCGACCCGCGGCGCAGCGGCGAGCGCCCGGTCCATCAGATCGACCAGCCCGTGGATCGCGTCGACCCGAGTCGCCTTGATCACCTTGGGGTCGCGGCCAAGCGCGCGCAGCATCTCGAGATTGTCCGACGGCTGGATGTTGAGACCGCGCGGCGGCCCGAGCTTGAGCCCGGGCACCAGCCGCACTGCGGCGGCCAGCGCGACCCGCTCGATCGCGGTCATCGCGCGGCGGCCCCATACCGCCGGCGCGACCAGGATCAGGCCCGCGACCCGGCGCCGGAGCACCGCGGCGGCGGTCGCGCCGACGGCGCCGCCGGCCGCCGCGACCATCGCGACCGCGCCGCCCATGCTCTCGCCCATGACGTAGAGCGGCAGTTCGGGGTGGCGGCGGGCGACCAACTCGACCGCGGTCGCAAGGTCGGCGACCAGGGTCGCGGTGCCCGGCCACACCCCGAAGCCGCGGGTCGCGCCGAAGCCGCGCTGGTCGTAGGCGTAGATCAGGATGCCGCGGTCTTGGAGAAAGCGCCCGGCCGCGGCGAAGCTGTTCGAATGGTCGTTGAAGCCGTGCAGCGCCAGCACCACCGCCTCGAGTCCCCGCCCGCGCGGCCGCCACTGGCGCAACGGCAGGGCATAGCCGTCAGCGGCGACGATCGCCGCGTCGGTCAACCGCGGCGGCGCGTCCGGCGCGGCCATCGGCTGGTATCGGGCGGTGCAGGCGCCCGGCAGCAGCAAGAACAAGAGCAGGAGCGGCGGCACCCGCAACGCCCGGCGGTGCGGACGGGTGTCCGCGCGCTCACGAACCATCGGCCCAGTCGGCACCCGCGTCGGCCTCGGCCTCGGCCTCGGCGTCGGTGGTCGCGGCGCCGCCGGTCAGGCGCAGGAACACGTCCTCGAGGTCGGGTTCGGTGGTGCTCAGATCGACCACCCGCACCCCGTCCTCGGCAACCGCGGCGAGCACGCGGTCAACCGTCAGCCGACTGCGCTGGAGATGGACCACCAAGCGCCGGCTGCCGCGGCGCGCCGCCCCGAGCGCGCCGAGCGCCGGCGGGACCGCGGCGAGGTCGTGATCGACCACCAGGGTCAGCTCCTTGATGTCGAGCCGGTCGATCAACGCGCGGGTGCGATCGCAGGCGACCACCCGGCCGTGGTCGATAATCGCGATCCGGTCGCACAGGCTCTCGGCCTCCTCGAGATAATGGGTGGTCAGCAGCACGGTGGTGCCGTTGCGGTTGAGCCGGCGGACATAGGCCCACAGCTGGCGGCGCAGCTCGACATCGACCCCGGCGGTCGGCTCGTCGAGCACCAGGACCGGCGGCGCATGGACCATCGCCTTGGCGACCATCAGCCGCCGGCGCATGCCGCCGGACAGGGTCCGGGCATAGGCATCGGCCTTGTCCGTGAGCCCGACCGCCGCGAGCAGCGCGTCGGTCCGCCGGCGGCGCCGCGGCACGCCGTAGAGCCCGGCCTGGAGGTCGAGCAACTCGCGCGGCGTAAAGAACGGATCGATGTTGAGCTCCTGCGGCACCACCCCGATCGCGGCGCGCGCCTGGCGCGGGGTGCGGTCGATGTCGAAGCCCCAGATCTCCGCCCGGCCGACGCTCTTGACCACCAGCCCGGCCAGAATGTTGATCAAGGTAGACTTGCCGGCACCGTTGGGGCCGAGCAGGCCGAACAACGACCCTTGCGGGATCTCGAGATCGATCGCATCAAGCGCCGGCGTACCGGCGTCGGCGCCACGACCGTTCTGCGGCCGATAGACCTTGGTCAGCCCACGCACCGCGACCGCCGCCGCGCCACTCTCGCCGCCGTCCACGCGTGATCACCCTTTGTTTTCGCGATCGGGTTCGTCCCCGGGAGGGCCGATCGATCGAGCCGGTTGGCTATCATCGCGGCCGGTGTCCGTCAATCGGCCGCGCCATCCCGGCTGAGCCGCCGGATTTCGGCCTGACGGCCGTTCGGGGGGCGCTGCCCCCTCGGACCCCCGCAAGGGGGGGCACCCCCCTTGACCCCCACTCCTCAAGCGGGGGCCAGGGGGCAACCCCTGGTCAGGGGGTGTCGGGGGGCGAAGCCGCCAAACCACCGCAGCTCAAAACCCCGGCACCGTGACCGTCAACAAGCGACCGTCGCGGCGCACGTCGAGCCGCCAGCGGCGCTGCGCCCGGCGCAACACACCCTCGAGATCGCGCACCCGGATGATCGCGCGACCGTTGACCGCCGCCACGACATCGCCTGCCCGCACCCCGACCCGGACCGCCGGCGACCGCGGCAGGGTGCGCAGCACCACCACACCTTCCGCACCATCGTCAAACCCGAGCGTCTCGGCCACCGCCGGCGAGAGATTGGCGACCCGGGCGCCGGCGAGCGGGTGGCGGCCCTCGAGCAGGGTCTCACGACGCGGCGGATCCTCGGGTGCGGCGATCAACGGCAGCACCACCTCGCGGGTCCGACCGCCGCGCACCACGGTCAGCACCGCCGACCCGCCGATCGCATAGGTCGCGAGCCGATAGCGCAACGCCGGCGGATCATCGACCGACCGACCGTCGACCGCGGTGATCACGTCACCCGGACGCAGGCCGGCGCGGTGGCCGGGGCTCAAGCGGTGAAGGCCGCGGACCAGCACCCCGGCGGGCCGGTCGAGGCCGAGCGACTGGGCGAGCTCGCGGTCGACCGACTGCGCCGCGATCCCGGTCCACGGCCGGACCAAGGGTTCGCCGCGCTGGACCGCCGACAAGACCGCGCGCACCATCGCCGACGGCACGGCAAAGCCGATCCCGATCGAGCCGCCGCTGCGAGAGTAGATCGCGGTGTTGATCCCGACCACCTGCCCGTCCATCGCCAGCAGGGCGCCGCCCGAATTGCCCGGGTTGATCGCGGCATCGGTCTGGATGAAGAAGCTGTAGTCGGACACCCCGACCGTGGTCCGGGCCAAGGCCGAGACGATGCCGCTGGTCACGGTCTGGCCGACCCCAAACGGGTTGCCGATCGCGAGCACCAGGTCCCCGACCTCGAGCGCGTCACTGTCGCCGAGCGGCAGCGACGGCAACGCCCCCTCGACCCTGCGCAGCTGCAGGATCGCAAGATCGGTGCGTTCGTCCACCGTGACCTTGTAGGCATCGAACTCGCGCCGGTCGTTGAGCACGACCCGGATTTCGTCGGCTTCGCCGATGACATGGGCGTTGGTCACCACCAGCCCGTCGGTGCTGACCAGGACGCCGGAGCCGAGCGAGCGCTCGACCCGCTCGCGCGGCACCCCGAACCGCGGGTCGCCGCCGAAAAAACGCCGAAAGAACGGGTCGTCGAACAGACGGCCGAACGGTGCTGCGCTGCGCACGACCTTGCGGGCGAAGATGTTGACAACCGCCGGCGCTGCCCGCCGCACCAAGGGTGCGAAACTGAGGGTAATCTGGTCGCGGCTCCCGGGGACAGCGCGCTCACTCGCGTGCGCACCGCCCGACCCGCCGGCCCCACCGACCGCGAGCGTCGCGGCCACCAGAACGGCGGCCAGCAACGCGCGCAGGGACGACCGCCGCCGACCGTCCATCGCCGAGCGGCTCAGCCGCCGATGCCGCCGCCGCACTGGCGCAGGCACCGCTCCAACCGATTGAGGCACTGCCCGCCGGCGCCGAAGAAGGGGTGCTGCTGGTCGCGTCGCGCGGCCCGGGTGTCCTGACACACCGCATTTTCCCGTTCGCACGCGACCCGGCACGACGCGACATTGTCATAACTCGGCGGGCGCGCCGGCACCTCGACCGAGCCGTCGCGCGGCACCTCGTACGGCCGCTCGGTCGGCTGGCTCGGCTCAAACAGCGAGAACGAACACCCGCCGACCGCGATCAGGACGCCAACCATGAACGTCCGGGACACCGACATGCGCACCTCGGGACCTCCCCCCGTCTCCTCGTCTCCGACCGGCGACCAGTGTCGCTCAGTCGTCCGCCCCATGGCCGAGGTTCTGCGGCGGCCCACTGTCCTGGCCCTTGGCTTCGGGGTCGCGGTCGACCAACTCGATGATCGCCATCGGCGCGGCGTCGCCATAGCGCATCCCCGCCCTCAGGACCCGAGTATACCCGCCGGCGCGCTCGCCGTATCGGGTTGCGAGCGGCCCGAACAGCTTCCGGACCATGGTGTCGTCGCGCAGCAACGCAAACGCCTGGCGGCGATGGTGCAAACTGCCGCTCTTGCCGAGCGTGATCAGCCGGTCGACGATCGGCCGCAGTTCCTTGGCCTTGGGCAGCGTGGTGCGGATCTGCTCGTGCTTGATCAGCGCGGCCGCCATGTTGGCGAACATCGCCTTCCTATGGCTCTGGGTCCGGTTCAGCTTGCGACCACTTACGCCGTGGCGCATCGTACACTCCCTTGTCTGCGCTGGTCCTGTTGGCGGTCGGCGCCGCTCGGTCAGTAGGGTTCTTCGAGCCGGCGGGCGAGTTCTTCGATGTTGTCGGGCGGCCAGTTGGGGATTTCCATCCCCAGATGCAAACCCATCTGGGCCAGGACTTCTTTGATCTCGTTCAAGGATTTGCGGCCGAAGTTGGGCGTGCGCAGCATTTCGGCCTCGGTCTTTTGGACCAAGTCGCCGATGTAGACGATGTTGTCGTTCTTGAGGCAGTTGGCCGAGCGCACCGACAGTTCAAGCTCGTCGACCTTGCGCAACAGGTTCTTGTTGAACGGCGGCTCTTCGCCCTTTTCTTCGTGGGTCGCCGGCCGCGGCTCCTCGAAGTTGATGAACAGCTGCAACTGGTCTTGGAGCACCCGCGCCGCCAGCGCCACCGCGTCATCCGGCTTGACCGCGCCGTTGGTCTCGACCAGCATCGACAGCTTGTCGTAGTCGGTGACTTGTCCGACGCGGCTGTTATCGACCCCGTAGGACACTTTGCGCACCGGGCTGAACAGGGCGTCGATCGGGATCAGCCCGATCGGCGCGTCGTCGGGCCGATTCTGGGTCGCCGGGACATAGCCCTTGCCGCTCTCGACCGTCAGCTCCATCGACAGTTTGGCGTCCTTGTCGAGGGTGCAGATCACCAGATCGGGGTCGAGCACCGCGATGTCCGGTCCGGTCTCGATCATCCGCGCGCGCACCTCCCCCGGGCCGTCCGCCTTGAGCCGCATCCGCTTGGGGCCGTCGCCGTGCATGCGCAACGCCATGGACTTGATATTCAGCACGATATCGGTAACATCTTCGCGAACGCCGGGGATCGAGGAGAACTCGTGGAGCACCCCGTCGATTTGGATCGAGGTCACCGCGGCGCCCTGAAGCGACGACAACAAGACGCGACGCAACGCGTTGCCGAGGGTCAGCCCGAACCCCCGCTCGAGCGGTTCGGCGATAATGGTCGCAATCCGCTGGGGGTCATCGCCCGGGTGAACATCGAGCTTGTTGGGTTTGATCAGCTCCTGCCAATTCTTGTTGATCACGGGTTCGCCCCCTTGCCGTTCGGGACCGCCCGCGCGCCCGGATCGCCTGCCCGGCCGTCACCGATGTCCCGTCGCATCACCGTCACTCATTATCGAGACGCCACATCGTCCAGGTGCCACATCTCGTGGTGCCGCCCCGATCCTGGGGACCGCACCACCTGCCGCCCGCGCCCGCCTGCCCACCTGTGACCGGACCCGGGCGGGTCGACACACGTGCGCGCGCGGACCGAACCCCGTTTCTCCAACCATTGCTGACTGCCCAAATCCGGGGGTCGACACACGTGCGCGCGCGGACCGAACCGCCCGCGCGCGGCGCGCCGACCAAGTCACACCCGGCGCTTCTTCGGTGGCCGCACCCCATTGTGTGGGATCGGGGTGACGTCGCGGATCGAGGTGATGGTGAACCCGATCGCCTGCAGCGACCGGAGCGCCGACTCGCGTCCCGACCCCGGCCCCTTGACCTCGACCTCCAAGGTCTTCATGCCGTGTTCCATCGCCTTGCGACCGGCGTCTTCCGCCGCCACCTGGGCGGCGTAGGGGGTCGATTTGCGCGACCCCTTGAACCCTTGACTGCCGGCCGAAGACCAGGATATCGCGTTGCCCTGGGCGTCGGTAATCGTGATCATGGTGTTGTTGAAGGTCGCACTGACGTGCGCGACGCCCGACGTGATGTTCTTGCGTTCGCGCCGCCGAAGCCGCTGTGCGGCTGCGTTGGGTCTGGCCATCCGCCTCTACCGTCAATCCCGTTTGATGTGAGACCGAACGCCGCCGTTCCGGCGGTCGATCCGTGGGCGGTCCCGTCTCGGGCACACCCCGTTTTTTCTTGGCCGCCCCGCGCCGCACCCGCGCCCCTGCCCCGGTGCCGCGCGGACGAGGACCCCGTCCGCGCGGCACGCAGGACCGGCCGGCCCCGACCGACGCTGGGGCTACTTCTTCTTGCCGGCGATCGGCTTGGCCGGCCCCTTGCGGGTGCGCGCGTTGGTATGGGTACGCTGGCCGCGTACCGGTAACCCCTTGCGATGCCGCAATCCGCGGTAGCACCCGAGGTCCATCAGGCGCTTGATGTTCATCGCGACTTCGCGACGCAAATCGCCCTCGACCCGATAATCGCTGTCGATCAGTTCACGGATCCGGACGATTTCGTCCTCGGTCAGCTGGTTCACCCGCCGCTCGACCGGAACGTGTGTGCGTTCGCAGATTTCCCGCGCCTTCGCCGGCCCGATGCCATGAATATAGGTGAGACTGATCTCCACACGCTTCTGCGCCGGTATATTGACGCCAGCAATGCGCGCCACCCTTCGTCTCCCTTCTGTCGTCGGCGCGCGCCGCGCGCCGCACATCTGAACAAATTGCCTCGTCCAAAACGTCCCGAGAGCGGCCGCGGCTGCCGAAGCCGCGCCGATGCCATCCGGAAAGACACGACGCGAGGGGTCCCGACCCGATACGGACCGAGACAGCGTGGATATCCGACCGCGCGACCGGCTGTCAAGTCGTTTCACCGCGAAACGGCCATAACGCCGGGACCGCGCCCCGCCTGAGCCGACGCCCCGCCCCCCGCAGAACGCCGCCCCTTCGCACGTCAAGCGCCCTTGGCCGCCGCAAGCCGGGCGTCGATCTGGGAGGTGACCTCGTCGATCGATGCCATGCCGTCGACCTTCTTCAGCATGCCGCGCTCGGCGTAATAGGGCAGGATCGGGGCGGTCATCTGGTGATACTGCTGGAGCCGGGTGCGCACGGTCTCGGCGGTGTCGTCGGCGCGGCGCACGAACTCGAGAGACCCGCAGACGTCGCACACGCCCGCGACCTTGGTCTGCTTGAACCGGTCGTGGTAGCCGGCACCGCACTTGGCGCAGGCAAAGCGGCCGGTGATCCGCTCGACCAACGCCTCGTCGTCGCACGCCATTTCGATCACGCAGTCGAGCTTCAGCCCCTTGTCCGCGAGCATGCGATCCAGCGCCTCGGCCTGGGCGACCGTGCGCGGGAAGCCGTCGAGGATGAAGCCGTTGGCGCAGTCGGGTTCGACGATCCGCTCGGCGATCATGGTCACCATCAGCTCGTCCGGCATCAGCCGGCCGGCGCCCATGATCTCCTTGGCCTGCTGCCCGAGGGGACTGCCGCTCGCGACCAGGGACCGCAGCATATCGCCGGTCGACAACTGGACCAGCCCGTGGGTCTCCTCGATCAGCCGGGCCTGCGTGCCTTTGCCGGCTCCCGGCGGCCCGAGCAGAATAAGGTTCACCCTCGCCTCCCTCTGAGCTTCGACTTCTTGATCAACCCTTCGTACTGATGCGCAAGCAGGTGCGAGTGAATCTGCGACACGGTATCCATGGTCACCGTGACCACGATCAACAGGCTGGTGCCGCCGAAATAGAACGGCAGCGAGAACTGGCCGATCAGAAACTCCGGCAACAAGCAGACCAAGGTCAGATAGGCCGCCCCCAACACGGTCAACCGGGTCAGCACATAGTCCAAATAGTCGCCGGTGTTCTTGCCCGGCCGGATCCCGGGAATGAACCCGCCATACTTCTTCAGGTTGTCCGCGGTCTCCTGTGGATTGAAGACGATCGCCGTGTAGAAGAAGCAGAAAAAGATGATCAAGCTGGCATAGAGCATCATGTACGGCACCGAGCCGTTCTGCAGGTAACTGGCGGTCACCTGCAGCCACTCCGGACCGGACGTGCCGACGAAGCCGACCGCGGTCAAGGGCAGGAGCAACAGCGAGCTTGCGAAGATCGGCGGGATCACGCCCGCGGTGTTGAGCTTGAGCGGCAGATGCGACGACTCGCCGCCGAACATCCGGTTGCCGACCTGGCGCTTGGGGTACTGGACGATCAACCGGCGCTGCGCCCGCTCCATGAACACGATAAAGGTGACCACCGCGACCGACATCACCAGCATGAACAGGATGAACACCGCCGACAACGCCCCGGTGCGCCCGAGCTCAAGCGTGCCGGCGAGCGCGCGCGGCAACTCGGCGACGATGCCGGCAAAGATGATCAAAGAGATGCCGTTGCCGACGCCGCGCGCGGTCACCTGCTCGCCGAGCCACATCAAGAACACGGTGCCGCCGACCAGGGTGATCACCGTGGTCACCCGGAAGAACAGACCGGGTTCGATCACCGCCGAGCCCGACGACCCGGTCATCCCCTCGATCCCGACCGCGAGCCCGTAGGACTGGGCCGCCGCCAACATCACGGTCAGATAGCGGGTGTACTGGTTCAGCCGTTTGCGCCCCGACTCGCCCTCCTTCTTCAACGCTTCCAGCGTCGGCGAGGTCGCGGTCAGAAGCTGGATGATGATCGATGCCGAGATGTACGGCATGATGTTGAGCGCGAAAATCGTCATCCGCGACAGCGCGCCGCCGGAGAACATGTTGAACATGCCGAGAATACCGCCGCCGTGTTGCGAGAACACGTCGGCGAGGATCTGCGGGTCGATCCCGGGCAGCGGAATATAGGTTCCGAGCCGATAGACCACCAGCGCGCCCAAGGTGAACAGGAGCCGCTTTTGCAGCTCGGTCGCTTTGGCGAACGCGCCGAAGTTCATGTTGGCGGCAAGCTGTTCCGCAGCGGATGCCATCGGGTGCACCCCTTGTCGTTCCGGACCGTCGCGGGAGATTAGAGCGCCGTCGGTCGCCCCGCAACCGCCGCTCGAGCACGTGGTGGTGGTCCGGCGGCGGCGAGCGCCACCAGCCGCGCTGGTCGGCGGCCTCCCCGGCCCGACCCCCTTATTTTTGTCCCCGGCCGCGCCGTCAGGCCGGCTCTGCCGACGTCGCAGCGGCCGCCGCAACCGCCGCGAAGGTGACCCGCCCGCCGGCAGCCTCGACCGCGGCGATCGCCGCCAGCGACGCCCCGGTCACCGTGAAGTCCGCCTTGGTGGCGAACCGCTCCTTGCCCTTGGCGAGCAGGCGGACCCCGTCGCCGAGCCGCTTTCCGACCACACCGGCCCGCTTAAGCACCTCGGGCGTGATCGGCTCGGCCGGGTCGATCCGGCCGGCATCGATCGCCGCCTGGACGCGGCCGAGGTTGACCAGGGCATAGACCCGGCCGAACGGGTTGATGAAGCCGCGCTTGGGCAGCCGCCGGTAGACCGGCATCTGACCGCCCTCGAACCCTTTGAGCGCGACGCCGGTGCGCGACTTCTGACCCTTGACGCCGCGGCCGCCGGTCTTGCCCTTGCCCGAGCCGATGCCGCGGCCGATCCGCATCCGCGCCTTGCGCGCACCCGGATTATCCCTCAACTCGTTGAGCTTCATCGCCCGAAACCCCTGAGATACCGAACAAGAAATCGTCGGTTGGGGCGATCGGCCGGCACGCCCCATCCATGTTGCATCACCGATCTGTCGGCCGATCGCCCCAACATTCGCCGCCGCCGCTGTCGGGGCGCGCGCCCGCAAACAGCACCCTTCAAGATCGACCGACGAGCGGCGCGCGCCCCGACCTACGCCTTTCAAATGATGACCGTCATCCGCCGACCGGTTCGACCGGTTCGACCGTGACCAAGTGGCTGACCTTGCGGATCATGCCGCGGACCGCCGGGGTGTCTTCGAGCACCCGCGAGCGATGGCGCTTGTTGAGGCCAAGGCCGATCAAGGTCGCCCGCTGCTCGGCTTTGCGCCCGATCGGGCTGCCGTGCTGGGTGACGCGCACCTGCGCGCGCGGCTCGGTCGGTGTCTCAGGCATGGGCTGTCGCCCCCTCGCGTGCGTATTCCGGGGTCTCGCGCCGGCCCAGGATGTCGCTGACCCGCCGGCCGCGGCGGGCCGCGACCAGGCGCGGGCTCGCGACCTGGCGCAACGCCGAAAAGGTCGCCTTGATCATATTATGCGGGTTCGAGGTGCCGATCGATTTGGCGACCACGTCCTGGACCCCGAGCGCTTCGAAGATCGCGCGCATCGGGCCGCCCGCGATGATCCCGGTGCCGGCCGGGGCCGCGCGCAAGATCACCTTGCCGGCGCCGAAATGGCCGTGGACATCGTGGTGCAGCGTGCGCGCCTCACGCAGCGGCACCCGGATCATCGTGCGCTTGGCCTGGTCGGTCGCCTTTCTGATCGCTTCGGGCACCTCGCGCGCCTTGCCCGAGCCGACCCCGACCCGCCCCTTGGCGTCGCCGACCACCACCAACGCGGCAAAGCCGAACCGGCGCCCGCCCTTGACCACCTTGGCGACGCGGTTGATGCTGACCAGGCGTTCGACCAACTCGCTGTCTTCGCGGTCGCGCCCGCGCTCGCCCCGCTCGCTCTTGTCCCGTGCCATCGTCCTCGTCTCTCCACCATCTGCCGCCTGTCGAACGGCGTCAGAACGAAAGCCCGCCCTCGCGCGCGCCGTCGGCAAGCGCCTGGACCCGGCCGTGGTACAAGTAAGCGCCGCGGTCGAACACCACCCGGGTCACCCCGGCCGCCAGCGCCCGCTCTGCGACCTTCTTGCCGACCGCGGTCGCCGCCGCCCGGTCGGCGCCGGTCTTCAAGCCCTCGCGCAGCGCGCGCTCCAGGCTCGATGCCGCCGCCAGCGTGCGCCCCTGGCGGTCGTCAATCACCTGGGCATAGATGTGCTTGCTCGATCGAAACACCGACAAGCGCGGCCGGCCATAGCCGACGACGCGCAGCCGGGCCCGCAGCCGGGCCTTGCGCCGGGCGTCGATCTTCTTGGTCTTGTTCATCGCTCACCGCCCCCCGTCACTTCTTCTTGCCTTCCTTGCGCAAGATCTTCTCGTTGGCATACTTGACGCCCTTGCCCTTATAGGGTTCGGGCGGCCGGTAGGCCCGGATCTCCGCCGCGATCTGGCCGACCTGTTTGCGGTCGGCGCCCGAGATCGCGATCTGGGTCGGCTTTTCGGTCTTGACCGTGATCCCGGTCGGGATCGGGTACTTGATCTCGTGGCTGAAGCCGAGCTGCAGCACCAAGTCCTTGCCCTGGACCGCGGCGCGATAGCCGACCCCGGCGAGCTCGAGCTCGACCGTGAAGCCCTTGCTGACCCCGGTGACGATGTTGTTGATCAAGGTCCGGATCGTGCCCCACATCACCCGCACCTTGCGGTGCTCGGACAGGGGCGTCACCACGACCTTGCCGTCGTCCAGCTTGACCTCGATGCCGTCCGGGATCGCGACATCGAGCTCGCCGAGCTTGCCCTTGGCGCGCACCTTGGCGCCGTCGATCCTGACCTCGACGCCGGCCGGCACCGGGACCGGATACTTGCCAATGCGCGACATCGCGCCGTCTCCCTCAACCCCAAAACGCCCCCGTGGACCATGTTGGGGGGGTCACCCCAATCTGCGGCCACGACGCCGGCATCAAAACACGTGGCACAACACCTCGCCGCCGACGTGCGACGCGCGCGCCTCGTTGTCCGACAACACGCCGCGCGGCGTCGACAAGATCGCGATGCCGAGGCCGTTGTAGACCCGCGGCAGGTCGGCGATCTTCGAATAGACCCGTCGCCCCGGCTTCGACACCCGCGCGATCGACTTGATCACCGGCTCGCCGTCATGATAGCGCAGCTCAATCCGCACCATCGGGATGCCGGGCTTGAGCTCGTGCTGGCTGAAGCCGCGAATGAACCCCTCGCGCTTCAAGACCTCGAGCACGTTGAGCCGCAGCTTCGACACCGGGCTTTCCACCGTCGGCTTGCGCGCGCGTTGCCCGTTGCGGATGCGGGTCAGCATATCGCCAAGCGGATCGCTCAACGCCATCGGTTCGCACCCCTTACCAACTCGACTTGACCATGCCGGGGATCAACCCCGCCGACCCGAGTTCGCGCAACGCCACCCGCGACAGCTTGAACTTGCGGTAAAACCCCCGCGGACGACCCGACAACTGGCAGCGGTTGCGGATGCGCGTGCGGCTCGAGTTGCGCGGCAGCTTGGCCAGCTTCAAGCGCGCCTCGAACTGGTCTTCCGGGTCCAACGATTTGTCCTTGGCAATCGCCTTCAAACGCGCGCGCTTGTCGGCGAACTTCTTGACCAACTTCATCCGATGCTTGTTCTTTTCGACCGAGCTGACTTTCGCCATCGTTACCCCCTTGATCGGCTCAATCGACGAACGGCAGGGCAAAGGCGCGCAACAGCGCCTTGGCCTCTTTGTCGCTCTTCGCCGAGGTGACGAAGACGATGTCCATACCCCGAACCTCGTCGACCTTGTCGTAATCGATCTCCGGGAACACGATCTGCTCCTTTAGTCCCAGAGCGTAGTTGCCGCGCCCGTCAAAATTCTTGCCGGGCACGCCGCGGAAGTCACGGACCCGCGGCAGCGCGATCGTGACCAGGCGATCGAGAAACTCGTACATGCGCTCGCGCCGCAGCGTCACCTTGCAGCCGATCGGCATGCCTTCGCGCAGCTTGAACTGCGCGATCGACTTGCGCGCCCGGGTCACCACCGGCTTTTGGCCGGCGATCTGCGTCAGGTCGCCGACCGCGTTCTGCAGCTTCTTGCTGTCCGCGGTCGCCGAGCCGACCCCCATGTTGATCACGATCTTCTCGAGCCGCGGCACCTGCATCTCGTTGGCATAGCCGAACTCCTTGCGAAGATCCGGCTTGATCTGCCGCTCGTAGCGCTCTTTCAGCCGTGCGGGCATGGCACGCCGTCTCCTCACAAATCGATCGGTTCGCCGGACCGCCGCGCGATCCGGATTTTGCGGCCGTCCTCGCCGGTCCGGTAGCCGATCCGGGTCGCCATCCGGTCCTTGGGGTCGATGTGGGCGACATTGGAGACGTGGATCGAGGCCTCCTTTTCGATGATCCCACCTTCCGAGCGCGGGCTCGGGCGCTGATGGCGCTTGACCACGTTGACGCCGCGGACGATCACCCGGTTCTCCTTGGGCAGGACCTGGATCACCTCGCCGATCTTGCCTTTGTCGCGCCCGGTGGTGACGATCACCTGGTCCTTCTTCTTGATCTTGAGCTTGATCGGCATCACAAGACCTCCGGCGCCAACGAGATAATCTTCATGAACTTCTTGGCGCGCAGCTCGCGGGTGACCGGCCCGAAGATCCGGGTGCCGATCGGCTCGCCCTGCTTGTTGATCAGGACCGCGGCGTTGCGGTCGAACCGGATCGCGCTGCCGTCGCTGCGCCGGATGTCCTTGGCGGTGCGCACGATCACCGCGCGATGGACGTCGCCCTTTTTCACCCGGCCACGCGGGATCGCTTCCTTGACCGACACCACGATCACGTCGCCGACCGAGGCAAAGCGCCGCTGCGAGCCGCCGAGCACCTTGATGCACTGCACCCGGCGGGCGCCGCTGTTGTCGGCGACTTCCAGGTTGGTTTGCATCTGTATCATTTTCCAGACCGCCCTTTATCGAACCCCGCCCCAAGACCCCGGCGCCCACCGATGCGTCGCCGCCCCGGGTGGTCGTCCCTGATCCAAAAAAACCCAGGTCAGGCGCCGGCCTCGGCCCCTGCCCCGGTGTCACCGCCGTCACCGCTGCCCGCGCCCACCGGACCGGCACCCCGCGCCGCGGCGCCCTCGGGCGCTTCGGTGTCGGGTGCCTCGGCCTCTGATGTCTCGGTCTCTGATGTCTCGGCCTTCGGCGCTTCGGCCCCCGGCGCTTCGACCCCCGGTGCTTCGGCCCCCGGCGCTTCGGCCCCCGGTGCTTCGGTCTCAAGCGCCGCCGCCGTGGACGCACCGGTGTCGGTCGCGGTGTCGTCGATCACCTTGCCCGCGGTCGCCGCCCGGCTCGCCCGGGTCTCGCCGAGGCGGCCGACCACCCGCCAGCGCTTGCGCTTGGAGATCGGCCGCGACTCTTCGATCATCACCCGATCGCCGGTGTGAAAGCCGTTGTCCTCGTCATGCGCTGCATAGCGCTTCGACATCCGGATGTACTTCTTATAGACCGGGTGCATCAGGCGGCGCTCGACCCGCACGATCACGGTCTTGTCGCCCTTGTCACTGACCACCGTCCCTTGCAGCACGCGCCGCGGCATCGATTGCTCCCTTACCCCTTGCCGGTCAGCCCGCGTCCCGGCCGGCCGCCGCGGCGGCGGCGCGTCGGCGTTCGGCCAGGATCGTCTTGATCCGGGCGACGTCGCGGCGCACGGCGCGGACCCGTGCCGTGTTCTCCAGCTGGCCGGACGCCCGCTGGAAGCGCAGGTTGAACTGTTCCTTTTTCAGCGCCAGCAGCTGATCCTTCAGATCGTCGCTGGTGCGTGCGCGCACGTCCTCGCCGGTCATCCCTCGATCTCCTCGCCCAGACGGGTGATGAACCGGGTCTTGATCGGCAGCTTGGCCGCGGCGAGCTGGAACGCCTCCTTGGCCAGCGGCCCCGGCACGCCGTCGAGTTCGAACATGATCCGCCCGGGCCGGACCTTGGCCGCCCAGAACTCGGGCGAGCCCTTGCCGGACCCCATGCGCACCTCGGCCGGCTTCGACGACACCGGCAGGTCGGGGAACACGCGGATCCACACCTTGCCCTGACGGCGCAGCCGCCGGGTGATCGCGCGCCGCGCCGCCTCGATCTGGCGCGCGGTGATCCGCGCCGGCTCGATCGCCTTTAAGCCATAGGCGCCGAAGTTGAGCTGGGTCCCGCCCTTGGCGTTGCCCTCGAGCCGCCCTTTGTGCGCCTTTCTGTATTTGGTTCGCTTCGGACTAAGCATGATCGCGATCCCTGTCGCCATGGCGGTCGTCGTGATCGCGGTCGCGGTCGCGGTCACGACCACGGCCCCGGTCACGCTCCTTGCGCGGCGGGCGATCTTCGCGGCCGCTCGGCCCCTGCGCCTGGCCTTCGGTCAGCCGGCGCTCGTGCGCCATCGGATCGTGGGCCATGATCTCGCCCTTGAACACCCAGACCTTGATCCCGCAGGTGCCGTAGGTGGTCTTGGCGGTCGCGGTGGCGTGGTCGATGTCAGCGCGCAACGTGTGCAGCGGCACCCGGCCCTCGCGGTACCATTCGGTGCGCGCGATCTCGGCGCCGCCGAGCCGGCCGGCACAGTTGATCCGGATGCCCTGGGCCCCAAGACGCAGCGCCGACTGGACCGCGCGCTTCATCGCGCGCCGGAACGCGACCCGACGTTCCAGCTGGGTCGCCAGATTCTCGGCGATCAGGCGGGCGTCGATCTCGGGCTTCCTGATCTCGATGATGTTGAGATGCACCTCGCTGCCGGTGCGCCGCGCCAGTTCCTGGCGCAGCTTTTCGATGTCGGCGCCTTTCTTGCCGATCACCACACCCGGCCGCGCGGTGTGGATCGTCACCCGCGCCTTCTTGGCCGGCCGCTCGATCACCACCCGGCTGCAGCCGGCCTGATGCAGGCGTTTGAACAGATAGCTGCGCAGCGCCAGGTCCTGGTGCAGCATGTCGCCGTAGCCGCGGCCGGAATACCAGCGGCTGTCCCAGGTCCGGTTGACGCCGAGGCGCAGCCCGATCGGATTGACTTTGTGACCCATCTCTACTCGCCCACCCCTGCCCGCGGCGCGGTCACGCCGCGTCCGCGTCGAACGCGACCGCGCGTTCGCGCACGACCACCACCAGATTGCTGAACGGCTTTTCGATCCGGCCGACCCGCCCGCGCGCGCGGGCCCGGAACCGCTTCATCACCAAGGCGCGGCCGACCGTCGCGCGCGCGACCACCAACTGGTCGACGTCGAGTTGATGGTTGTTCTCGGCGTTGGCGATCGCCGCCTGCAGCACCTTCAAGACGTCGCGCGCGACCCGGCGCTTGCAGAAGGTCAATTCCGCAACCGCCGTCATCACCGGTTTGCCCCGGATCAGGCCCGCGACCAGATTGAGCTTGCGCGGGCTGGTCCGGATCATCTTGACCGACGCCATCGCCTCGGTCTCGTCGAGCGCCCGCGGCTTGGCCGGCTTGCCCATCCGCTATCTCCTCTTGGACTTCTTGTCGGCCGCGTGACCGTGATAGGTCCGGGTCGGCGAGAACTCGCCGAACTTGTGACCGATCATGTTCTCCGTCACCAGCACCGGCAGGAATTTCTGACCGTTATAGACCCCGAAGGTCAGCCCGACGAACTGCGGCAGGATGGTCGAGCGGCGCGACCAGATCTTGATGATCTCGTTGCGGCCCGACCCCCGTGCCTTCTCGGCCTTCTCCAGCAGGTACCCGTCGACGAACGGTCCCTTCCACACCGAACGTGCCACGCTCTCGCTCCCTTACTTCTTCTGCTGCCGGCGCCGCAGGATCAGCCGGTCGCTCGCCTTGTTGTTGCGCGTGCGCTTGCCCTTGGTCGGCTTGCCCCACGGGGTCACCGGGTGGCGACCGCCGGAACTCCGGCCCTCGCCGCCGCCGTGCGGGTGGTCGATCGGGTTCATCACCACGCCGCGCACGGACGGACGCCGGCCGAGCCAGCGGTTGCGCCCGGCCTTGCCGAGCGAGATGTTCGCCTGGTCCGGGTTCGACACCGCGCCGATCGTCGCCATGCACTCGCCGCGCACCACCCGAAGCTCGCCCGAGTTGAGCTTGATCTGGGCGTAGCCCTGGTCGCGGCCGACCAGCTGGACATAGGTCCCGGCGGCGCGCGCCAGCTGACCGCCGCGCCCGGCCTTCAGCTCGACATTGTGGACAATCGTGCCGACCGGGATGTTGCGCAGCGGCATCGCGTTGCCCGGCTTGATGTCGACCCGGTTGCCCGCGATCACCTGGTCGCCGCTCTTTAAGCGCTGCGGCGCCAGGATGTAGGCGAGCTCGCCGTCCTGGTAGCGCACCAGCGCGATGAACGCGGTGCGGTTGGGGTCGTACTCCAGCCGCTCGACCACGCCCGGCACGTCGAACTTGCGCCGCTTGAAATCGACCAGCCGGTAGCGCCGCTTGTGGCCGCCGCCGCGCCGCCGCGCGGTGGTCCGCCCGGTGTTGTTGCGCCCGCCCGACTTGCCGAGCCCCTTGGTCAACGCCTTGACCGGCTTGCCCTTCCACAAGTCGGACCGGTCTACTTGAACCAGCTGCCGCAAACCCGGCGTGATCGGGTTGAATGTCTTGAGCGCCATCTTAAAACCGCCGCCTTTTCGACCTAATCCTTCGCGTTGACCAAATCCTGTGGTCCATAGACCGCCCGTCGCCTAAAGACCGGTGGTGACGTCGATCCGATCGCCCTCGACCAGCGTCACGATCGCCTTTTTCACGTCCGAGCGCCGACCCTTGATGCCGCGGAACCGCTTGGTCTTGCCCTTTTGGATCAGCGTGTTGACCGCGGTCACGCGGACCTGGAACAAGGTCTCGACCGCGGTCTTGATCTCCGGCTTCGACGCGGTCAGCGGCACCCGGAACACCACCTGATTGTGTTCGGACGCCATGGTCGCCTTTTCCGTGATCACCGGCCCGCGGATGATGTCGTACATCTCCTCCCGCGTCATGCGAGCGACCCGGGCCCGGTCCTTGGGGAACAGCCGGATACTCATTTGAGCCGCGCCTCCA
Organism: Azospirillaceae bacterium; assembly: GCA_028277115.1. Classification (GTDB taxonomy): domain Bacteria; phylum Pseudomonadota; class Alphaproteobacteria; order Azospirillales; family Azospirillaceae; genus JANQHG01. Next base: position 7,386 of record JANQHG010000154.1, on the reverse strand, counting down.
AACGCTCGACCGCGCCACGGGTCACGAACAGGGTGTCGCGACGCAAGATGTCATAGACATTGGCACCGACCTCGGGCAGCACGTCGACCTTGGGCAGGTTGCGCGCCGCGCGCACGAAGTTGACGTCCGGCTTGGCCTCGGCGATCACCAGCGCCGAGGCGACCTCGAACCGCTCGAGTTTGGCCGCCAGCGCCTTGGTCTTGTGGGTCTCGGCAACCGCGGCGTCGAGCACGATCAGCTTGCCGTCGGCCTGCTTGGCGGCGAGCGCGCTCTTGAGCGCGAGCTTGCGGACCTTCTTCGGCAGGTCGTGGGCGTGGCTGCGCACCACCGGGCCGAAGATCGTCGCACCGGTGCGGAACTGCGCCGAGCGCAACGAGCCCTGGCGCGCCCGGCCGGTGCCCTTTTGCCGGTACGGCTTCTTGCCGGTGCCGCTGATCTCGCTGACCCCCTTGGTCTTGTGCGTGCCCGCCCGGCGCTTGGCCAGTTGCCAATCGACCGTGCGTTTCAGGAGATCGCCCCTGACCGGCACGCCGAACACGCCGTCGTCGAGCTCGATCTCCCCGACCTCCTCGTTGTCGAGGTTGCGCACCGTCGCCTTCACTGCACCGCCTCCTCTTGGGCCGGGGCCTTGACCGCGGCCGGGAACGGCAGCCCGTCCGGCGCCTTGCGCTTGACCGCGTCGCGCACCAGGACGACCCCGCCGGCCGGCCCCGGCACCGCGCCTTTGACCGCGATCAAGCCCTCGCCCTCGTCGACCTGCACCACCTTGAGGTTGAGCACGGTCGTGCGCTCGTGCCCCAGATGGCCGGCCATCTTCTTGTTCTTGAACACCCGCCCGGGGTCCTGACAGTTGCCGGTCGAGCCGTGGCTCCTATGCGAGATCGACACGCCGTGCGAGGCGCGCAGGCCCGCGAAGTTCCACCGCTTCATCGCGCCGGCAAAACCCTTGCCAATGCTGGTCGCGACCACATCGACGAACTGGCCGGGCACGAAATGCGCCGCCGACAGCTCGGCCCCGACCTCGATCAGCGCGTCCGGGGTGACCCGGAACTCGGCCAGCTGTGCCTTGGGCTCGACCTTGGCCTTGGCGAAGTGGCCGCGCATCGGCTTGGTCACGTTCTTGACCTTGGCCTTGCCGGCACCGAGCTGGACCGCGGTGTAGCCGTTCTCGGCCTCGGTCCGCCGGGCGACCACCTGGCAGCCGTCGACCCGGAGCAGGGTCACCGCGACATGCTCGCCCTCGTCGGTGAACACACGTGTCATTCCGACCTTTTCGGCGATCAGTCCGGAGCGCATCGCTCGTTTCCCTTCCTCGAAACCCGGTCGTTCGACCCGACCCGATCGACCTTGTTACGTCTGTGCTGCCGCTGTCGCACTGTTGAGCACAGTCGCTTCAGAGCTTGATCTCGACATCGACGCCGGCGGCGAGGTCGAGCTTCATCAACGCGTCCACCGTCTGCGGCGTCGGGTCGACGATGTCGAGCAGACGCTTGTGGGTGCGGATCTCGAACTGCTCGCGCGACTTCTTGTCGATGTGCGGGCTGCGGTTGACCGTGAACTTCTCGATCCGGGTCGGCAGCGGGATCGGCCCGCGCACCCGCGCCCCGGTTCGCTTGGCGGTGTGGACGATCTCGCTTGTGCTCTGGTCCAGGACCCGATGGTCGAACGCCTTCAGGCGGATCCTGATGTTCTGGTTTTCCATGACGTCCCGTCTCGCGTTCAAAAAATCCGCAAACCCGCCTGGGCTCTACCTCAACCCCGAGCCGGCCGGCTCCGGCGTCCCCGGACGCCCGCTCTGCCCGCCCGGCGCACGCCGCACCCGACACCGCCGCGCCACAAAAAAACAAACCTCGGTCCGGCGCGCGTCCGCGCACCGGGTCCGACGCGACCTTTCCCGCTCGCGGGCGCCCCGCCCGTCGCGGGTCGGGAGACCGCGGCGCCGTCCGACCGGTCGGGTCGACGGCGCCAGCGGGTCCCCCGCCCGGGCGAGTGCGCCGCCCCCTACTCGACGATCGACGCGACCACGCCGGCGCCGACCGTGCGGCCGCCCTCGCGAATCGCAAAGCGCAGGCCTTCGTCCATCGCGATCGGCGCGATCAGCTCGACGTTCATCGAAACATTGTCGCCCGGCATCACCATCTCGGTGCCCTCGGGCAGCTGGACCTGCCCGGTGACGTCGGTGGTCCGGAAGTAGAACTGCGGGCGATAGTTGGTGAAGAACGGGGTGTGCCGCCCGCCCTCTTCCTTGGTCAGGATATAGGCCTCGGCCTTGAACTTGGTGTGCGGGGTGATCGACCCCGGCTTGGCCAGAACTTGGCCGCGTTCAACGTCGTCGCGCTTGGTGCCGCGCAACAGCGCCCCGATGTTGTCGCCGGCCTCGCCGCTGTCGAGCAGCTTGCGGAACATCTCGACGCCGGTCACCGTGGTCTTGACGGTCTTGCGCAGGCCGACGATCTCGACCTCGTCGCCGACCTTGACGATGCCGCGCTCGACCCGGCCGGTCACCACGGTGCCGCGGCCCGAGATCGAGAACACGTCTTCGATCGGCATCAAGAACGGCTTGTCCTTCGGCCGCTCCGGCTGCGGGATGTAGGCGTCGACTTCGCGCATCAGCTCGAGGATCGCGTCCTTGCCGAGCTTGGCGTCGCCGTCTTCCAGCGCAACCAGGGCCGAGCCCTTGACGATCGGGATGTCGTCGCCCGGGAACTCGTAGGACGCCAACAGCTCGCGCACCTCGAGCTCGACCAGCTCCAACAGCTCTTCGTCGTCGACCATGTCTACTTTGTTGAGAAACACCACGATCGCCGGGACGCCGACCTGGCGCGCGAGCAGAATATGCTCGCGGGTCTGCGGCATCGGGCCGTCGGCCGCCGAGACCACCAGGATCGCGCCGTCCATCTGCGCCGCGCCGGTGATCATGTTCTTGACGTAGTCGGCGTGGCCCGGGCAATCGACGTGGGCGTAGTGGCGGTTCTCGGTCTCGTACTCGACGTGCGCGGTCGAGATCGTGATGCCGCGCGCCTTTTCCTCGGGCGCCTTGTCGATCTGGTCGTAAGCGGTGAAGGTCGCGCCGCCGGTCTCGGCCAGAATCTTGGTGATTGCCGCGGTCAGCGAGGTCTTGCCGTGGTCGACGTGACCGATCGTGCCGATGTTGCAGTGCGGCTTGGTGCGTTCAAACTTAGCCTTGGCCATCCGTCCTTGTCTCCGCTTTTCTTAAGCCTTGGCCCCGGGGCGCGTCTTCCTGGGGTCGGGTTTCCGTGTCAGCCGGCCATCTTGGCGCGAACCTCGTCGGCGATCGCTTGCGGCACCGGCTCGTAGTGGTCGAACTGCATGGTGTACTGGGCCCGGCCCTGGCTCATCGAGCGCAGGTTGTTGACGTAGCCGAACATGTTGGCCAACGGCACCATCGCGTTGACCACCCGCGCGATGCCGCGCTGATCCATGCCGGTGACCTGGCCGCGCCGGCTGTTCAGGTCGCCGATGATGTCGCCCATGTATTCCTCGGGCGTCACCACCTCGACGCTCATGATCGGCTCGAGCAACTGCGGCCCGGCTTTCGACACCGCTTCCTTGAACGCCGCCCGGCTGGCGATTTCGAACGCCAGCACCGAGGAGTCCACGTCGTGGAACGCGCCGTCGATCAGCGTCACCCGGAAGTCGATCACCGGAAAGCCGGCGATCACCCCCGACTCCTTGGCCGAGGTCAGGCCCTTTTCGACGCCCGGGACATACTCCTTGGGCACCGCGCCGCCGACCACCTTGTTGGTGAAGCCGAAGCCTGAGCCCGCCTCGCCCGGTTCGAACACCAGCTTGACCCGCGCGAACTGACCCGAACCGCCGGTCTGCTTCTTGTGGGTGTAATCGACCTCATAGGTCTTGGAGATCGTCTCACGATAGGCGACCTGCGGCGCGCCGACATTGGCCGCGACCTTGAACTCGCGCTTCAGGCGATCGACGATGATCTCGAGATGGAGTTCGCCCATGCCCTTGATCACGGTCTGGCCGGACTCGGCATCGACCGTGACCCGGAACGACGGATCCTCCTGGGCGAGCCGCTGCAGCGCGGTCGCCATCTTCTCCTGGTCGGCCTTGGTCTTGGGCTCGACCGCGATCTCGATCACCGGCTCCGGGAACTCCATGCGTTCCAGAATGATCAGCTTGGTCGGATCGCACAGGGTGTCGCCGGTCGTGGTCATTTTAAGGCCGGCCAGCGCGACAATGTCGCCGGCCATCGCCTCTTTGACCTCCTCGCGGGTGTTGGCATGCATGAGCAGCATGCGCCCGATCCGCTCGCGCTGGCTCTTGACCGAGTTCATGACGTAGCTGCCCGACGTCATGGTGCCCGAATAGATCCGGGCAAAGGTCAAGGACCCGACGAACGGATCGGTCATGATCTTGAACGCCAGACACGACAGCGGCGCGTCGTCCTCGGGCGGCCGCTCGTCGGGCGCGCCGGTATCGACCTTGACGCCCTTGACGTTGCCGACGTCGAGCGGGGAGGGCAGAAAATCGACCACCGCGTCCAGCATCGGCTGGATGCCCTTGTTCTTGAACGCCGCCCCGCACAACACCGGCACGAACGCAAGCGCGATCGTGCCCTTGCGGACGCACGCCTTCAAGGTCGCCTGGTCCGGCTCCTCGCCGCCCAGATAGGCTTCGAGCGCGGTGTCGTCCTGCTCGACCGCGGTCTCGATCAGCTTGGTCCGGTACTCGGCCGCCTGCTCTTTCAGGCTGTCCGGGATCTCGTCGTAATAGAACTCGGCGCCGAGCGATTCGTCCTTCCAGATCACCGCCCGCATCTCAATGAGATCGACCAGGCCGACGAAGTCGGCCTCGGCGCCGATCGGCAGCTGCAGGATCAGCGGCGCGGTGCCGAGGCGGTCGATCATCATGTCGACGCAGCGGAAGAAGTTAGCCCCCATGCGGTCCATCTTGTTGACGAAGCACATGCGCGGGACCTGGTACTTGTCGGCCTGGCGCCACACCGTTTCCGACTGCGGTTCGACGCCGGCGACGCTGTCGAACACCGCGACCGCGCCGTCGAGCACACGCAACGAGCGCTCGACCTCGATGGTGAAGTCGACGTGGCCGGGCGTGTCGATGATGTTGACCCGGTGATCGTTCCAAAACGTGGTGGTCGCCGCAGAGGTAATCGTAATGCCGCGCTCCTGCTCCTGCTCCATCCAGTCCATCACGGCGGTGCCGTCGTGGACCTCACCGATCTTGTACGACTTGCCCGTGTAATAAAGGATGCGCTCGGTCGTTGTGGTCTTCCCGGCGTCGATATGCGCGGCGATCCCGATGTTCCGATAGCGCTCGAGCGGCGTGTAGCGTGACATGGTTCGACCTCGATCAGCGTTGGCCGGCAGCTACCAGCGATAATGGGAGAAAGCCTTGTTGGCTTCCGCCATCCGGTGGGTGTCCTCCCGCTTCTTCACCGCGGCACCGCGCTGATTGGCGGCGTCGAGCAACTCGGCGGACAGACGGTCGATCATCGTGTTTTCGCTGCGCGCGCGCGCCGCGTTGATCAGCCAGCGGAACGCCAGGGTCTGCGCCCGGTCCGCCCGCACCTCGACCGGCACCTGATAAGTCGCGCCGCCGACCCGGCGCGAGCGCACCTCGAGGTGCGGCCGGACATTGTTGACCGCGTCGTGGAACAGCTGGACCGGGTCGGTCTTGGTCCGGCCGTGGATGCGGTCGAACGCGCCGTAGACGATCCGCTCGGTCACCGACTTCTTGCCGTCGAGCATCAAACAATTCATAAATTTATTGACCATCCGATCGCCAAACTTGGCGTCGGGCAGGACCTCTCGTTTCTCTGCGCGCCGGCGGCGGGACATCGACTTACCCTCTTCGACACCGTCTTAAGGTTCAAGCGCGGACCCCGGTCGCCCCGGACCCGCGTCCCCTGGATCACTTCGGCCGCTTGGCCCCGTACTTCGAGCGGCGCTGGCGCCGGTTCTTGACCCCCTGCGTGTCCAGGGTGCCGCGGATGATGTGATAACGCACGCCCGGCAAATCCTTGACCCGGCCGCCGCGAATCATCACCACCGAATGTTCCTGAAGGTTGTGACCTTCGCCTGGAATATAACTCGTCACTTCGAACTGGTTGGTCAGCCGCACCCGCGCCACCTTGCGCAGCGCCGAGTTCGGCTTCTTCGGGGTCGTGGTGTAGACCCGCGTGCACACCCCACGCTTTTGCGGGCATTCCTGCAGCGCCGGCACCTTCTTGCGCTTGATCTGGCGCACGCGTGGGTTGTTGATCAACTGATTAATGGTCGGCATAACGACCGTGCTCCCTGACAAGCCCGTTCGGTCCACACTGACGAATTGTCTGCTGTCCGACTCGAAGCCCTGTGATACAGAAACCCGCGCCGAGCCGACATCTTCGCCTCGAGCGCGGTCTTCATTCGCGTCGCTGCGCTGCCTCACCGTCTCGAACCCCCCCGGTCGGGGCGGGGAGAGCTGCCGCGGGCGGCGCCTGTCGTATCACGAGCTACGATCGGGACAGCGTTTAACCGGCACCGTGTCCAGCCGACAAAGTCACTAGTCAACCGACCGGTTACATGCCAGCCCCAGAGATTGAGCGACACTACGTGCGACGCTGATCGTCGTCAAGCCGTTTCATGCCGCTTTTTTGAAAGCGCCGGCCGGCGCCGCGTGGCGGGGGCGCGCCCCGGACCGCGCGCCCGCCGTCGGGTCAGGGCGCGGGGCGCCCGGGGTGACGTCGCTCAGGCCGGGTGGTGATGGTGGTGGTGGTGCGGTACCGACCAACCGCCGGTCACCCCGTGGACGCGCTCGGTGACCCAGCGCCAGGCCGCCCGCACCATCGCTGCGACCGCTTGGGCGCGTAGCCGTTGCGCCTCGCGCTCGTAGGCCGCGAAATCGATCGCACCCGTTGTCGGAAAAGTCTTGTCGTCCTGCATGCTCATGATGGAGACCCCCATCGCCGTCCGCCGCCCGTCGCGGGTCGGATCCGTCCGCCCTGTGCACTGCACAACGGACGCCTTTACAGATAACGCCGATCGGTCCCGGCAAAACCGTCCGAAAACCGAGCGCCACCCCTGCAACCACCGCATGTGCTTGGGGTCCGGCCGGCGCCACCCCATATCGCGGCGGTTGACCCATTCAGTCACCGCAGGCCCGATCCCGATGGCGCGCAAGGCTTCGTCTCCCGTCCCGTTCCCGAGCCGCGACGACGTGCTCGCGTTCATCCGCGAAAGCCCGGCGCCGGTCGGCACGCGCGAGATCGCGCGCGCATTTCGGCTGACCGGGTCCGATCGCCTGGCGCTGAAGGCGCTCATCGCCGACCTCGAGGACGAGGGCGCGCTCGAGCGCGGACGCGGCCGGCGGGTGGCGCCGCCGCGCCACCTGCCCGAGGTCGTG
>JANQHG010000134.1 GCA_028277115.1 Azospirillaceae bacterium | reverse complement strand
ATCTGTAGGTTGGGGCGATCGGCCGGCACGGTTTGCCTGTTTGTATCGCCGGTGGGGGCCGATCGCCCCAACATCGGCGGTTCAGCTTTGCGGCACCGTTGATTGTCGGGGCGCGGGCCTGGGACAGGGCGCTCCCGATCGACCAGGGCGCGGCCCTAAGCCCCGACCGACCGGCGGTGCTCCGACCAAACGGAACGGTTCAACCGGATGGCGTATAATCATGCACCTTTTTCTCGCCCTCGTTCTCCTTGTTGCCTTCACGATCTCTGCAGAAGCCGTCGCCCGCTTGCAGGTATTTGATGAAGCGACGACTATTGTCGCGGAACAGTTCTTCGACCCGGAAATGAATGACGTCGACTGGGCCGGAGCGGTGAGTGTGCATCGCGCTCGGGTTTCAAGAGATATGAGCCGCGAGGCGTTCGCAGCGGAGGTGAATGCCTTGCTTGCCCGTCTTGATACCTCGCATACGCACCTCTACACGCAGGACGAACCTTCCTGGTATCAACTGAAACCGCCATGCGGGCGAGCCTCGACCGGACAGGCCGGACGACCGGTCAGGTTCAGGGTCGCCTCGCCCCCGATGCCGCGCCGCTCACCGACCGCACGGGCATGATCGGTGAGCGAACGCTCGATCGGCAAGATCAGGTCCGGGTTGTGATCGGGTGGCGCGCGGAATCGCTCCGGATCGGCGACCCGGCGCTGAAAGGCCGGGTCGTGGCTTTTGCGTACCGAGCGCGCGGCCGACGGCGGTCAGCTGGTCCGGATCGCGACGGTTTTCTGGAACAGGCCGCCGAACACGGTCTCGGTCGTCCAGGAGAACCGCCCCGCCGTGCCCGGCTCGGCATAGGACCGAATCGCGCGGCGCCACAGCGCCGGGGCGAACGGCTCAAGCAGCCGGAACACCACCCACATCACCGGGCGCAACGGGTGCCAGAGGTGCGGGCGATGGTAATCCACGAACACCGCGCGCCCGCCGTCGCCGACCCGGTCGAGCAGCGCGGTCACGATCGTTTCCTTGTACGTCTCGGGCACCTCGTGGAGCAGGAAAAACGAGACCACTCGATCATAGGGACCGTCCGGCGGCGTCGAGGCGTCGCACAGCATCACCCGGGTGTGTTCGAGCCCGTCCAGCTTGCGCCGGCAGGTCTCGGCCTGGATCGGCGCGACGTCGATCACGTCGAGCCGGCCGGTCTCGCCGACCGCGGCGGCCAGCCGCGGCGAGAACGGCCCATAAACGCACGCCGCCTGGAGCACCCGGTTGCCCGGCGCGACCTCGGCGAGCGCCGCCCGGATCAGGCGATCGGCGTTGCCCCACAAGATCGCCGAAACCACCCACGCGCGGTCGAACACCCAGACCGCGATCGGGTTGAGGTAGGCCCAGTGATAGGTCTGCTCAAGGTAGCCGGGCAGGGCAGGGGCGGGGCGGTCTGCCGCCGCCGCTGACGTCGCCGCGGCGACCGTGTCCTCGCTGATCATCGAACCCATCATCTTCCCGGTCACGACATTGCCGCCGCGTTGCCGACGTGGCGCACCCCGGCGACGCCTTTGAAGTAGCCGTTGGCGAACGGCGCGAAGGTCACGAGCTGCGACAGCCGCGCCGCGCCGGCGTCGGGTGCGAGCGCATCCGACAGGACCTCCCGGTGCAACTCGGCGACCGCGACCATATCGACCGCTTGCGGCCACAGTCGGAACCGCCGGATGCCGAGCCGGGTCAGCGTGTGGAGCTCGTCGATCAACGACGCCACCTTATGCGACAGCGTCTGGGTGCCGTTGATCGCAAGGAACGGCTGGTCGTCCAACGTGTCGACCGCGAGCCCGTCGGGGTCGTCGCCGCAGACGAACTGACAGCCGTCGCGGTGCAGGCCGCGGCTGCGCGCATGATAGCAGCGCGAGGAGATCGCGAGCGGCAGCCGGCCGAACACCTGAACCTCCAGCGCAACCGGCATCGCCGCGGCGGCGCGCGCGAGCGCGCCCAGCGCCGGCGCCGGCAACTCGCTCGGCAACGCAACGATGGTTGCGCCGGCGCGGGCGACCACCGCCAGCCCGCCCTCGTTGTAGATGTTGACGAACGGGCCGACGACATGGCGCCGGCCGGTCATCAGGCGGATCGTCGAAACGTCGTTGGCCTCGACGATCACCGGGCTCGCCTCGGCGAGCTCGGCGACCCACGCCGCCTCGCGCTCGCTCATGATCAGGGCGAGCGTCGACAGCACCACCCGCTTGCCGCCGCGCCGCAGCCGGTCGATCACCTCGGGCAGCTGGGTCTCAAGAGTCGGTGCGCGTTTGGAGCACACGACCTCGCCGACATAGACCACGTCGACCGGCGCCTCGTCGGCGATCCGGCGGTAGAAGTCAGCGATCGTCTCGGCGGGCCAGTTGTAGAGGATCGGCCCCAGGGTCAGCTGCGGCGCAACGGCAGCAGCAGCGGCGCCGTCCGGGTCCGGATCGGCGGCCAGGGTGTCCGGATCGGCGGTCATTTCCAGCTCCGCGACAGGGCGCCCGCGGTCATCCGCGCGCCTTCGGTGACATCGGCCAACAGGTCCTCGGGCACCGGCTGGCCGCGCGCGGCCGCGTCGACCGCGCGCCGGAACGCCTGGACCACCCGGCCCACATAGGCGCGCCCGCGTTGGCGCCCCTCGATCTTGAGCGCGGTCACCCGTGCTGCCATCAACGCGCCCAGCATCGGCAGCACGTTGAGCGACACCGGTTCCTCGAACACATAGGACGCGCGCCCGTTGAGCTTGAACCGGCCCTTGCACAGGGTCGGGTAGCCGGCGGGCTCGCCGTCGGCGAACGTGTTGATCGTAAAGCCGCCGAGCCGGGTGACCAGACGGGTCTCTTCCTGGTCGTAGCGCACGCAGTCGGCCGGCGAGCACACACCGTTGATGTTGGGCGACTGCCCGGTGACGTAGGACGACAGCATGCACCGGCCCTCGGCCATCACGCACAGGCCGCCGAACGCGAACACCTCGGTCTCGACCGGGATCTGGGTGTTGAGTCGGGCGATCTCGTCGATCGTCAGCACCCGCGGCAGCACCACCCGGCGGACCCCGAACATTTCGTGGTAAAAACGGATCGCCGCCGGGTTGGACGCCGACGCCTGGACCGACAGGTGGCGGCGCATCGTCGGGTGCCGGCGCGCGGCATGGTCGAGCAGGCCGAGATCGGCCAGGATCACCGCATCGGCACCGGCCTGCTCGGCCGCCCCGAGCGCGCGGTGCCACGGCCCCGGGTTGCCGGCGGCCGGATAGGTGTTGATCGCGACATACACCTGGGTGCCGCGCTGATGGGCATACGCGATCCCCGTGGCGAGTTCCTGCGGCGAGAAATTGAGACCGGGGAAATTGCGCGCGTTGGTCTCGTCGCGGAACCCGACATAGACCACGTCGGCGCCGGCATCGACCGCGGTTCGCAGCGCGGCCGGGTTGCCGGCCGGACAGACCAACTCGAGCGGCCGCACCATGGCGGCGGTGCCGGGTGCTGCCGCGTCGGCGGTGGCCGGCGCGGCACGGGGTGGCACGGTCCGGCGGCGAGCGAGCGCCGGCGACGGGGGCATCATGGGGTGTCTCCACCGCTGGGGGTAACGGTCCGGCCGTGCGGCGCGGGGTCCGGGGCGGCCGTGGCAGGTCGTCGGTGCGGGCCGGCGCCCAGGGTCTCGACCACCCCGCCGGCGCGATCGATCAGGCGCAACGCCGGTTTGGCCAACGGCCCGAGCACGGCTTTCACTTCGGCGACGACGTCGAGCCCGGCGCCGTCCAGGGTGTTGCGTACGATCAGGACCGCGCTGGTGTCGCCGGACACCGAAAGATCACGGGTGAAGAACGCGGCATCGCCGTCGATCCGCCCTTCGAGCAGGCCGACCAGAGTCTCGAGCGTGCCGCAGATCCGCGCCGACGCCCGGATCGCGGACGACGGGCGCACGCACCGTACCCGCGGACCCCCGGGGTCGGCGCGGAGCAGGAACGCGACCGGGAGATCGGTCGCCTCGATCAACACGGTCTTGGGGCCGAGCTCGGCGAGCGGGGCGACCAAGCCCGGGTGACGCCGCGTCATGATCGCGGTCGCGATATCGACCATCGGCTGCAGGACGACCAGCGGCAATCGGCCGAGCCCGAGCCGGGCCGCCGCCAGATGGCGCGGCGTCAAGCCCGTGACCGACCGATCGCCCCCCTCTTCAGGCGGCCGGGAGTATGATCCGAACATCGATCGAGGAACCGCTCCGAGTGTCAAAGGATAGGGCCCAAACAATGAGGTGACGCTGACCGAACACCGGGGTCGGCCCGACCGAGGGCGGGGCAAACGGTCGCTTGCGTGACCGCCCGTTGCGACACCGAGATCCCGAAGAGAAACGCCGGCGAATCCGTCGGCCCGCGCACAAATACCCTAGGAACTTACCGGATACGGTAGCGTCTGCGGTCATCGATTGTAAAGCGACCGATCTCGGACCCTGCCGTGCGACCGCGCTCCCGCGTTCGCTTGACCGTTGCAAATGCGTCGAAAAACCGCTAGCCCGTTGCGCCATGACGCTTTTCGGACAGTTTTCCCGTCCCGGGCGCCCTGGGCCGGGGCGAGGGTCTCGGCTGTGGCTCGGGGTCGCACTGGTCGGCGGCGCGGCGGTTGCCGGCTGGGCGACCTCCCTGCCGGCGCGGGCCGACGGCGCGGCGACCGCGGCGCCTTGGTCGGCGCGGGCGACCGCGGCGTTCGCGACCGACGCTGCGCGCGACCGGGCGACCGGGCCGGGCGCCGGCGTGCGGGTCAAGCGCGATCTCCGCGTCACCATGCGCGACGGCACCCGGATCGCGCTCGACGTCTACCGGCCGGATCGGCCGGGGCGGTTCCCGGCCCTTTATGCCGTGTCTCCGTACCCCAAGGATGCGGTGGCGTTGCCGGCCCATCCGGTGTTCCCGTGGCGCGAGACCGGACCGATCGAATGGTACGTCCGTCAGGGCTTCGTCTATGTCCTGGCCGACGCGCGCGGCTCCGGACGGTCGGAGGGCGAGTGGCGGTTCCTCGACGCGCTGGAACAGGCCGACCTGATCGACACGATCGACTGGATCACCCGCCAGCCTTGGTCGACCGGCCGTCTGTGCATGATCGGCCAGTCCTATTACGCGGCGGTGCAATGGCTGGCGGCGCGGCTGGCCCCGCCGGGGCTGGCCTGCATCGCGCCGGTCGACGGGATCACCGACCCGATCCGCGACGGTTTCGTGCACGGCGGCATCCCGACCTATTTCCCGGCCTATTGGCAGGCGATCGTGCGCCATCTCAACCTGCAGCCGCAGGGCTTCGGCCGGCCGCGCCGCGAGATGCCGTTCGATTTGATGCACGAGGTGCTGGCGCGCCCGCTCGCCTCGCCTTTTTGGCTCGAGCGCTCGGCCGAGCCCGAGCTTGCACGGATCGAGGTGCCGGTGCTCGCGGTCACCACCTGGTCGCAACTGGCGCACCAGTTGCGCGGGACGCTGCGCGGCTTCGAGGGGGTCAGCGGCCCGCGCCGGTTGATCGTGTTCGACGGCGATCTCTTGGCGCGCTTCGCCGACCCGAGGTTCCACCGCGACGTCCTGCTGCCGTGGTTCGAACGCTGGCTCAAAGACCGCGTTCCCGACGGCGACGCTGGCGCGGCCGGCAACGTGCCGGTTCGGGTGTTCGTGCGGGGTGCGGGGCGGTGGGCCGCGTTCGACCAGTGGCCGCCCGCCACCCGTACCGATCGCCCGTTGTATCTGGGCGGGAGTCCCGCCGACGCGGTGCGCTCGCTGAACGACGGGGCGCTCGTGTGGGGGGCGGACGGGGGC
>JANQHG010000285.1 GCA_028277115.1 Azospirillaceae bacterium | reverse complement strand
GACGGCGACGGCTGGGCGCTGGCGCGCGAGAGCGCGGCCGACGCGCTGACCCTGCGGCTCACCGGCCGGCTCGACAGCCGCACGGTCGGGGCGGTGTGGGGACCGGCGCTGGCGGCGGCCGCCGGCGCGCCGGTGCGCCTGGTGGTCGATGCCGCCGCGGTCGGCTATTGCGACGGCGCCGGGATCGCGCTGTTGATCGAGCTGCGCCGACGCCAGGACGCCCGCGGCGCCGACTTCGCCCTGGTCGGGGCGAGCGACCAGGTCGCGCGCCTGTTCGACCGCTACGGCCGGCTGCCGGCCGAGCGGCCGCCGGCACCGCCGGTGCGCCGCGACCTGGCCCGGCGGACCGGCGACGCGACGCTGGCGAGCGCCGACGGTCTGGTGCGCCTGATCGGGTTCGTCGGCGACGTCACGCTCGCGCTCGGCGCGGTGATCGCGCGGCCGGCGCTCTTGCGCTGGCGCGACACCGTGCGGCTCGGCGAAGCGATCGGGGTCACGGCGGTGCCGCTGGTGATCCTGCTCGGGGTGGTGCTCGGCCTGATCATGGCGTTCCAGTCGGCGGTCCAGCTGACCTATTACGGCGCCGATCTCCTGGTCGCCAATGTGGTCGGCCTGTCGATGGTGCGCGAGCTCGGGCCGATGATGACCGCGGTGATCCTGACCGGCCGCTCGGGCTCGGCGTTCGCCGCCGAACTCGGCGCCATGAAGGTCAACGAGGAGATCAACGCGCTGACCACCATGGGGGTCGATCCGGTGCGGTTCCTGGTGATCCCGCGTCTGGTCGCGATGGTGGTGATGGCGCCGATCCTGACCGTGATCATGGATCTGGGCGGTCTGGTCGGCGGCGGGGTGGTGATGGTCGGGCTCGGCTTTCCGCCGGTGATCTACATCGATCAGGTGGTCGGCGTGGTCAGTGTGTCCGATTATCTGGGCGGCCTTTTGAAGTCGGTGGTATTCGGCGCGATCGTCGCCGGGGTCGGCTGCCGCAGCGGCCTTGCCACCGCCGGCGGCCCGCGCGGGGTCGGTGAGGCGACCACCCGGTCGATGGTCTGGGGCATCGTCTTGATCATCGTCGCCGACGGCCTGTTCGCCGTGACGTTCTACGCGCTCGGATGGTGAGGCGATGGCGGATCGACCACCGATCATCCGGGTCCGCGGGGTCACCGCCGGCTACGGCACCACCGCGGTGATCCGGGACCTCGACTTCGAGGTCGGCGAGGGCGAGGTGTTCGGCGTCCTCGGCGGTTCGGGCAGCGGCAAGAGCACGCTCATGAAGCACATGATCGGCCTCAACCCGCCGCTCGGCGGCGCGATCGAGATCGTCGGGCGCGACATTTGCCGGGCCCGCGGCCGGGCGCGGCGCGAGATCCTGGCCGACATCGGGGTGATGTATCAGATGGGCGCGCTCTTCGGCTCGATGACCTTGCGCGAGAATGTCCGCCTGCCGCTCGAGGAGTTCACCCGCCTGCCGCGCCAGGCGATGGACCGGATCGCGGTGTTGAAGCTCGGCCTGGTCGGGCTCGGCGAGGCGGCGGAACGGCTGCCCGACGAGGTTTCGGGCGGCATGCGCAAACGCGCGGCGATCGCGCGCGCGATGGCGCTCGACCCGCGCATCCTGTTCCTCGACGAGCCGTCGGCCGGGCTCGACCCGATCACCTCGGCGGCGCTCGACGCGTTGGTGGTCGATCTCGCCCACAGCCTCGGGATCACCTTCGTGATCGTCACCCACGAGCTCGCCAGCGTGTTTTCGATCATCGACCGGGTGATCATGCTCGACAGCCGAAGCCGCCGCATGGTTGCCGAGGGCGACCCGCGCCACCTGCGCGACCACGCCGCCGACCCCTGGGTGCGCCGCTTCTTCAACCGCGAGGTCGGCGCCGACACGGGCGCGACCGCCGACGCCGCCGCCGCGCCGGCGCCCGGGCCGGGAGCGTCGCCGTGAGCGCGCCAGCGCCCTCGAGCCTGGTGGTCGGGCTGTTCGTGCTCGGCGGCTTCGCGCTGGTGATCAGCGGGGTGGTGATGTTCGGCGCGAGCCGGCTGTTCGAGGCGCGCATCCCGGCTGAAACCTATCTCGACGAGAGCATCACGGGCCTGTCGGTCGGCTCGAGCGTCAAGTTCCGCGGCGTCGCGATCGGCGAAGTGGACCAGATCAGCTTCGTGCCGAGCGTTTATCCGGTCGCCTCCGACGACCCGCGCTATGCCGACGCCGCCCGCCTGATCCTGGTGCGGTTGGGACTGGACCCCGACAAGCTGCGCGGGCCGCTGCCGCCCGACGGCGATCGCCGCCGGGTGTTTGCCCGGATGATCGCTTCGGGGCTGCGGGTGCGCCTGGCCAGCACCGGTCTGACCGGCGTGCCTTACATCGAAATGAGTTATCTCGACCCCGAGGCCTATCCGGCGCGGGAGATCTGGTGGGAGCCGGCGGTCCAGCACATCCCGTCGGCGGCAAGCGCGATCACCCGGCTGCAGGCGTCCGCCGAGGGCGTGATCGAAGAGATCGAGGAGGCCGAGATCGCCGCCCTGATCACCGATGCCGATAGCCTGATCCGGGAGATCACCAGCCTGGTCGAGACGGTGAACCTGGTGCTCGGCGATCTGCGCGGGCCGGACGGCCGGGCCCGGCTGGCGACGGCGGTCGACGACGGGCTGGCGATGATCGCGAACCTGCGCGCGGCGACCGCGGGGGTGCGCACGGTCACCGACCAGGTCGCGGCGGCGGCGGCCGACGATGCGCTGGCGGCCGGGGTCGCCGACGCGCTCGCGGTGATCGGCAGCTTGCGTCGGGTCGCGGGCGACGTCGCGA
Organism: Azospirillaceae bacterium; assembly: GCA_028277115.1. Taxonomy (GTDB): domain Bacteria; phylum Pseudomonadota; class Alphaproteobacteria; order Azospirillales; family Azospirillaceae; genus JANQHG01. The sequence goes on along the minus strand of JANQHG010000285.1, from coordinate 23,851 downwards.
CCGCGAGCGCCGAGTTGCCGGCGTTGGTCGAGCGGCTGGGCGCGGCGGCGGCGTCGGTCGAGCAGGTGTCGGGCGCACTCGCCGCGGTCGACCGGGACGCGGTCGGCCGGATCGTCCGCGATGCTTCGGCGACCGCGGCGAGCCTGCGCGGCGGGGTCGCCGGGCTGCCGGCCGCGGTCGAGCGGACCAACCGAACCTTGCGCCGGGTCAACGAGATCGTGCTGACCAGCCAGGCCGACATCGCGATCATGCTGGAAAACCTGGTCGAGATCGCAAGCAACCTGCGCCAGATCACCGCCAACGCGGCGGTGTATCCGTCGCAGATCCCGTTCGGCGCGCCGCCGCCGCCGGTCACCTACCCGGAGCGAGATTGAGGACCGCCGATGACGCCGATCACGGATGCCGGCCCGAGCCCGTCGCGCCGCGCGGTCGCCGCCGGGTTTGCCGCCGCCGGCTTGATGTTGGTCGCGGGCTGCGCCGATCCCCTGACCAAGCCGTTCCCCGAGCGCCGCTTTTTTACCCTGGAGGTCCGGCGGCCGGCGACCGCGCCAGTCCGCCCCGACGGGCCGGTCCTGGTGGTCCGGCGGTTCCGCGCCAGCCCGGGCTATGACGACCCGAGCCTGTTGACCCGGATCGAGCCCGCGACGCTCAGGCGTGACTTCTACAACCAGTTCCTGGTGCCGCCGCAGACGCTGATCGAAGGCCGGGTGCGCCAGTGGCTCGAGGGCGCCGGCCTGTTCCGCCAGGTGGTCCGGGTCGGCAGCCAGATCGCGCCGAGCCACGCGCTCGAGGGCAACCTGATCGCGCTCTACGGCGATTTCTCCGGCGACCGCCCGCTCGCGCGGGTCGCCGTGCAGTTGTCGGTGCTGGCGATCGAGGGCGACGCGGGCCGCCCGGCCCTGGCCGCCGACCGCAGCTTCGAGGTCGCGGAGCCGCTCGCGGCCGCGACCCCCGACGCCCTGGTCGCCGGCTACGACCGCGCGCTCGCCGCGATCCTGACCCAATTCGAAGCAACTCTCAAAGCCGCCCTATAACCCCGAGGGCGGCCCACGTTCCTTGACGCCAGGAGCCTCGTGCCGCGATGCCTGCCGACGACCCCGTGCGCCGGTCCTCGACCGGTTTCGATCTGACGCCCCCTTCGGACGACCAACGGGCGGCGCTCGCCCGCGATCTCTGCGCCGAGGAACGCGAGGTCCTGCTGGCGCACGGCACCGAGCGGCCGTTCTGCGGCCATCTGCTCGACACCAAGCAGGACGGGGTGTACGGCTGCCGCCTGTGCGGCCTGCCGCTGTTCCGCGCCGCGACCAAGTTCGACAGCGGCACCGGCTGGCCGAGCTTCTTCGCGCCGTACGACGGCGACCACATCCGGGAGTTGGCCGACCACAGCCTCGGCCGGGTGCGCACGGAGATCCGGTGCGCGCGCTGCGACGGCCATCTTGGCCATGTCTTTCCCGACGGCCCGCCGCCGACCGGCCGGCGCTACTGCCTCAACTCGGTCTCGATGACCTTCGCGCCGGCCGGCACCGCGCTACCGCGCCCGCTCGACCGCGCCGACCCGACGCCGTCGTAAGCAAGCCCGGTCATCGCGATCTCAAGACGAGCGCGGACACCGCCGCCGGTCGCGGCCGGCCGCCCCTCGGGCTTTGTCCGGCGGTCTACTCGTAGAGCAAGCAGTCGTGCATGCCGGCGCTGCCGGCGCCGAGGCGCCAGCCGGGGGGAAGCCGGTCGCCCGCGAACACGGCGACAAGATAGATCGCAACGAGCGCGAGGGGCAAAATCTGGAGCGCAGTGATCAGCCGTCGGCGCCACGGCCAGCCACGGCGATCCCCAACCAGGACCGCGACGGCGAGCGCGGCGACGGCCGCGACGAACGCAAGGGGCAGAGACATGGGCAAGGTCCCAACACAGGCGGCACCGGTCGTGACCGGCGGCGCGGCACAGGGTGGATCGATCGACGCAGGACACCGCATGGTGCAGGTCGGACAAAAGCCTCGGTTCGGCACGGCAGGCATGTCGCGGCCAGGGGACCGGCGGGTTGGCGCGGGGTGGTTGGCGGCGGCGCTGCTGGCGGTTGGCGGCTGCCAGGCGACCTTGCCGGTCTCCGAACCGCCGGTGCCGGTCCCGGCGTGCCGCAGCTACGGGATCGGCGGCGGTCCGCCGCGCGGGGCGATCGTCGAATATGTGCGGGCGGCGCTCGAGGCGCGCGGGTACATGCCGGGACCAATCCTGCTCGAGGAGCGTCGGCGCAGCCGCCGGCGTGCCGACAGCCGCGGCGGCGACGATCGGGTGATCGGCTTCCGCGCCTGGGCCGAGGTCGATGCCTGTCCCGCCGGCAAGCTGGTGGTCGAGTTGAACCGGCTGTGCACGATCACCCAAATCTACGGCCGGTACGGCTGCCGGCCCGACGCGCGTCGCGGCGCGTGAACGGGGCTGTGTTGCATTGTTGCCGCAGAGCCACCACCGCGGGCACGCGTGCCCCGCTGCTTCTGAGTACCGCCAGGGTGCCGGCCGGCAGCTATGTGGTCTGTCGTTCATCGGCGCGGCCAACATCACGGGGTCGTCCTTGATCACCGGTTTTCTCGCGGTCGAATGGGATGTCTTGAGTCTGATCTGACGAACGCGGGCGACGGCAGCGTCCATGGTCGATATCAGCGCCTCGGCCGCCGGTTTGCGCGAGGCCGGCGAGGTTCCCGGCAAGAACAGTCCCGATCCTTACTTGGCACAGCGGCAATTCTATTTTGACTATAGGGAGCACGGCTGTGCCTTGTTTCGGGACCGCCGTCGTGGGCCCGACCAGGAGTTTACACCGGCGCCACCCAGGCAGGCGGCCCCTGACCGCGGCGCGGTCGCGCGGTTCCGCGGGGCGGGCGGGTGGGTGAGCTGCCTCTGGACCAACCGCGGGCGCGGTGGTTACAATTGCATGACTGTCGCCGGTGACCGGCCTTCTCAAGAACACACTGGTTCCATGTCCCAACAGTTTGCACGAAGCACGCCCGCTCACGGCGTGTTGCGGCCGTTGATCGGGCGGCCGCGTTCGGCGATCGAGGCGGGCCGGTTCGCGAACGGAATGCCGTTCGTTCGCTTGGCCGGCGGTCCTCGCCCTATGGTTGTTGTTCCGGGCTTATCCGATGCACTGCTAGACGTTTCGTCGATCAGGCGCCGCCTTGCCTGGTATTATCGAGCCTGGCGGCGCGAGTTTACGGTTTATGTGATCAGTCGGCGACGGGATTTGCCGGCCGGTCTAACCTTGGACGATCTGGCGGCCGCGTATGCAGACGCTTTGGTTGAAATCATCGCGCGCGACCAGCCGTCGGACCAGCGGATCGACATTGTCGGCATCTCGCTCGGCGGGCTGATCGGCTTGGCGCTGGCGCGCGATCACGGGGCGACGGTGCGCCGGTTGGTGCTTGCCGTGGCCGGCCACCGGCCCGGACCGGCGGCGGCCGGGATTGCCGCGCGCTGGCTTGGGCTCGCGCGTGGTCGGCGGTGGCTCGGGCTTTATCTCGACATTGCCGGGGTCACCTTCCGCGGCTGGCGCCGCGCGGGCTATCGCGCGCTGATCGTGGGCTTGGCGCCGTGGCTGGCCCGGCCGCCGGCGGCCCCCGACGATCTCGAACGGATGGTGTCGGCGGCGACCCGGTTCGAAATCACCCAAGACCTCGACCGGATCACCACGCCGACCCTGGTGATCGGCGGCACCGAGGACCCGATCTTCCCGCCGACGCAACTGACCGAGACCGTCGACCGCCTGCCCAACGCCTCGCTGATCCTGTTCGAGGGCGCCGGCCACGGCCTGTTCGATGAAGAAAAACGGGCGTTCGACGCCGCGGTGCTCGATTTCCTGACCGAGTGACGCCCCCCCCCTGCTCCGGCACAAAGTGTCGCAGCCCCTCGCGGCCGGGAGAACGGGCGTTATGTTATAACGTATCGTTATGCTCAGGCATTCAGGGACGCGCCGGCGCCGACGCCGGCGCGCGTCAGTCATGGAGGCAGGCTTGTCGATACGCAGTCTTGTTCTGGCCGGGGCGCTTGCCGTCGCCGTGGGCGGACCCGTCGCCGCGGCCGATCGGGCGGCGTTGGTCCAAGAGAGTCGGGCGGCGATCATGGCCCTGGCCGAGACGCTCAAGGGCGAGCTGATGGCCGCGATCCAGGCCGGCGACCCGGTCGGTGCGATCGCGATTTGCAACGAGCGGGCCGCCGAGTTGGCCGACCAGGTGTCGACCGACCGCGGCCTGACGGTCGGGCGGACCAGCGACCGGTCCCGATCGCCGGACAATCGACCGGACGCCTTCGAGGCCGAGGTGCTTCGCCGGTTCGCCGCGCGTGCTGCGGCCGGCGAGCCGCTTGCGACCATGGACCACGCCGCGTGGGTCGCAACCCGCAACGGGCAGGAGTTCCGCTACATGAAGGCGATTCCGGCCCAGGAGCTGTGTCTCACCTGCCATGGCAGCGAGATCGCCCCTGAGGTCAAGGCGCGGCTCGACGCGCTTTACCCCAGCGACCGGGCGACCGGGTACGGGCCGGGTGAGCTGCGCGGGGCCTTCACGGTCCGCCGGCCGTGGTAAGGCCGCCCAAGGGCGGTCGCGGGCGTCGGGCGCGGCGGGCGTCAGCGCCCGCCGATCCGCGGGGCCCCGCGGGCCATGCAGCGCTCGATCAGATGGGTGCGGATCGCTTCGCTCGCCGAGTTGCCGCCGAAATAGCCGACGACCGCGCCATAGGCGCCGCCGAGCGCGAGCCCCCAGACCGTGAAGCCGAGGAACGAGCCGGCCAGGGCCCCGACGCCGCCGCCCATCACCGTGCCGAGCGCCATATTGACATACAGCTGTTCGCGCGGTTGATACGTCAGCGCAAGCTCGACGCAGCGCTCACGCAGATCGTCCGGCGGGGCGATCGCGGGCAGATCATGCGGCAGCTCGACGCCGTTGGTCGGCGGCGGCGACGCCTCGGCCGCGGCTGCCACGATGGTGAAACCGATCAGCGCGACCAAACAAAGCCAGATGCGTCGCACGCTTGCCCCCCCCTGTCGTCGGCGCGGATGATGACCGGCGCCGAAGGTATCCGCGGTGCCGCCCGGGCGTCCAGGTTTTCGCGCGACCGCCGTCGGCGATCACGCAAACCAACCGTCACGCGGACCAACCGTGGAACGGCACGTGCGCCTTGTCGCGGTACTGCATCTGGTCAAGCAGCGTTGTGACCATGCTTTCGCCGTCGTCGATCGCCTCGATCAGGAACGAGATTTCGTTGGCCTTTTCGAGATTGATCGACACGAACACCTCGCCGCCGTCTACTTCGATCGTTTTGGCGTACTTGCGCGCCATCGCCTGCATGCGCCGGTTTTCGAGCAGGCAGACGACGTCGAGCACCTGGGTGCCGCGGTTGCGCGCGATCAGCATGGCGCGGCGCATCAAGGTGCCGCCGACCCCACGGTTCTGGAACGGCCGTTCGACGCTGAAGGCGATTTCGGCCCGGGACGGCCAACTGCGTTCGGTCCACCGGACCTCGGTGACGCCGCGTAGGTCGCCACGGTCGAAAAAGCCGATCAGTACCGTGTACCGCGGGTCGATACCGGTGCAATAGCTGGTGATGTTGCTTTCGGTGACCGTCCCGGCGAACCGGGAATAGCGGTCATGGTCGTCCAGTCTGAGCAGATGCTGTTGATAGAGTTCGAATTCGGTGGGAAACAGTTTGCGATAGACCGACATTCGACCCGCCCCCGGGCGCCGCGGCGTCGGCACGGGACGCCGCGCACGACGACGTGCCGAGATATTGCACCGCAGCAACCATTTGTCCAATGCAATCGGCGGCAATCCAGCGTTGCAGAGGGGCGCCGGCCGGGTCCGGCTGTCGGGCGGCGGCGGCGGATTGCGGTCTCGGCCGGCGTCGCGTAGGCTCTCGCGCTCGGCGGCCCGGCCGTCGCCGAGACCGGCCGCGAGACCGGTCGAACGCTCGCTCGCGAGAGGCTCGACGCCCATGCCGCAGCCGGACCAGGTGATGGCGCTGGCGGTGCCCGATCCGGACACCCTCGACGATGATCTGGAGGCCCATTTCGCGAAATGCACCGAGAAACTCGGGCTGGTGCCCACTGTTCTGCGGGCCTTCAATGTTCTGCGGGCCTTCATCGCACTCTACAACGAGCTGACGCTTGGCGACAGCGGCCTGACCAAGCTCGAGCGCGAGATGATCGCGGTGGTCGTGTCCTCGGCCAACCGGTGCTATGACTGCCTGTCCGGCTTTTTCAACATGTCGAACCGGGTCGCCCCGGCGGTCGACATGATCCCCAATGCCGCCTACCACGCGATGGACCGATGATCGACCTGAACGCACCCGCGCGTCGGCGCGGCTTCGATCGCCCCGAAACCCTCGCGACCTCCGCGACCGGCGGCCCGCCGGATACGCGCTCGGCACCCCGACCGCGGTGGCGCGGTCCGGCGGCGGTGGTGCGGTTCTTCACCCGCGTGTTCGCGATAATCGGCATCCTGGTGGTGCTGAGTGTCGCGGTCGGCGCCACCATCGGCTATCAGCTGTTCGTCGCCGGGCCGGAGCTGCCGGACCGGATCGTGCTGCGCTTCGACCTCGACCGCCAGCTGCCCGACCATGGGCGCGGCGACCCGGTCACGGGCGCACTGTTCGGCGAGGAGACCAGCCTGGCCGACGTTACCGCCGCGCTCGACCGCGCGCGCGACGACGAACGGGTGCGGGGCTTGGTGCTGCGCCTGGCCAGTGACGAGCTGTCGCTCGCCCAGGCCCAGGCGTTGCGCGTGGCGGTGGCGCGGTTCCGTGAGAGCGGGCGGTTCGCCTGGGCGTTTGCCGAGACGTTCGGGGAGCTCGGTCCGGCCAACGGCAGCTTCTACCTGGCCAGTGGGTTCGAGCGGATCGTGGTGCAGCCGGTCGGCTTGGTCGGGCTGACCGGGATTTTGATCGAGGTGCCGTTTTTGCGCGGTCTGCTCGACCGCTACGGCATCCGCCCCGAGGTCGAGCAACGCGAGGCCTATAAGTCGGCGGCCAACAGCCTGACCAAGACCGGCTTCACCCGGGCCCATCGCGAGATGCTGGAAAGCTTGATCGACGATCTGAGCGACCAGTTGGTCGACGGGGTGGCGCAAGGCCGCGGCCTTGACCCCGAGACGGTGTCGTGGCTGATCGATCGCGGTCCGCTGCTCGCGGACGAGGCGCTCGGCGGCGGCCTGATCGACGCGGTCGGGTATCTTGACGAGGTGGTCGCCGAGGCGCGCACGACGCCGCGGCCGGTGGACGCCGAGGCCGGGCGATCGGTTGCCGAGGCCGAGATGGTCGATCTGATCGACTATCTGGCGATTGCCGGGCCGCCCCACGACGACGGCCCGGCGGTCGCGTTGATCCATGCCGCCGGCGCGATCCAGCGCGGCGCCGGGTCGCCGGACCCGCTGCTCGGCGACGCGATCCTCGGTGCCGACCGGGTGGTCCAGGCGATCACCGAGGCGGTCGAGGACGAGGTCGAGGCGATCATCCTGCGGATCGACAGCCCCGGCGGCTCGGCGGTGGCGTCGGAGACCATTCGCCGCGCGGTCGTCCAGGCGCGCGAGAGCGGCGTGCCGGTGATCGTCTCGATGGCCGACACCGCGGCGTCCGGCGGCTATTGGATCGCGTCGGGGGCGGACCGGATCATCGCGAACCCGGCGACCCTGACCGGCTCGATCGGGGTGGTCGGCGGCAAGGTGTCGACCAACCGGTTCTGGCAGGACTTCGACGTCGCGTGGGGGCGCTTGACCCGTGGTGCCAACGCCGCGATGGGGTCGGTGGTCAAGCGGTACAGCAAGGAGGAGCTCACCCGGCTCGAAACGGTGCTCGACGACATTTACGACGCCTTTCTTGCCCGGGTCGGTTCCGGTCGGTCCTTGTCGGCGTCCGAGCTCGATGTCCTCGCCGGCGGGCGGGTTTGGACCGGCCGCCAGGCGGTCGACGGCGGCTTGGTCGATGAGGTCGGAGATCTCCATTTGGCGGTTGTGCGCGCGGGTGAAGCCGCGGGCCATGATGCCGACGACGAGGTCAGTCTGGTCACCTACCCGCGGCCGGAGTCGATGTTCGACATCGCGCTCAAGCTGTTGATGGGCGGTGGGGATCCGCTTGCGCTGGCTGCGGCGATCGAACGCTGGAGCCGGGGCGGCGTGTTGGCTTTGATGGGCCCGGTCCTGCTCGGCCGGTAAACCGGGCGGCGCGCCGTAAATCGGTCCAGGGGGCAACCCTTGGTCGGGGTGGCCCCCCTCCCCCGACCGCTACGGCAGCGCGTCCAGCAACATCTTGCCCGCGGTCACGGCGAGAAACCCGGCAAACACCAGCCGCAGCACCCCCTGCGGCAACGCGTGGGCCAACCGCGCCCCGACCGGCGCCGCCATTGCGCTGGCCGGGATGATCAACGCGCACCCGCCCAGGTTGACATAGCCGATCGACCCGGGCGGCAGCCCCGGCTGCCCGAGCCCGGCGATCAGGAAACCGATCGCTCCCGGCACCGCGATCACGAGCCCGATCGCCGAGGCGGTTGCGACTGCGCGCCGGATCGGGGTCGCGCAGGCGGTCAACACCGGCACGGTCAGGCTGCCGCCGCCGATTCCCGTCATCACCGACACCAAACCGATCGCACCGGCGATCATCTGCCGCCACGGCGTGTCGGGGAGCCGGTCGGACGCGATCAGCCGGTCCATCCTGACCGCCATGTTGAGCGCGACCAAGAGCGCGACCACCGCGAACAGCATCGCGAGGCGCGAGCCGTCGACCGCGCTGCCGATCCCGGTGCCGGCGACCACGCCCGCGGCGACCCAGGGGCCCCAGGACCGTAAGACCGCGAGGTCGATCGCACCGCGCCGATGGTGGGCGCGCGCCGAGGCAAAGCCGGTTGCGACGATGGTGGCAAGCGAGGTGCCGACCGCGACGTGCATGCGCACGGCGTCATCGCCGCCGAAGGCGCCGAACACGGTGAACAGGACCGGCACCACGACGATGCCGCCGCCGACCCCGAGCAGGCCGGCCATCAACCCGGCGATCCCACCGGCTGCGAGCAGGACCGCGGCGAAGCCGACGGCGTCGATCAACTCCATCGATAGATCCTTGTTGGTTGCCCACCGGCGCCTGTCGGCGCCGGCGTTCGGGGGGCGCCAGCCCCCGAATCTCACAGCTGTCGATATGTTCCGTCTTCAGGTGAGGGAAGCAGGCAGCGCCGCCGGCCCCGACCCCAACTCGTCGCCACGCCCGCCCGCGACCCAAAGCACGATCGACCGCGCACCGAGCGCGACCGCACTGCCGGCCGCCACGGGGTCGCCGCACGGTCGCCCCTCGGGCCGCGCGGTGTCGAGCACCGGCCGCCACGGCCCGTCGTCGCCCGCCGCGCGCGGCAGCATGACCGGCACCTCGACGTCGCCGATGTTGAACCAGATCAGCACCACGGCGTCGGCCAGGCTGGTGCCGTCCTCGGCGCGGTGGTCGCCGGCGCGGCCGTCCAGGCGCAGCCCGACGCACCGGGTCGCCGGGTCCTGCCAGTCGCCGGCGGTCATCGGCGTTCCTGCGGCGGTCAGCCAAGCAATGTCCGGGCCGCCGTCCGGCGCCTGGTCGCGCCCGTGGAGAAATCGGGCCCGACGCAGGACCGGATGAGCCCGGCGCACCGCGACCAGCCGGGCGACGAACGCGATCAACGCCTGCCGGTCGGCGTCCGCGGCGGCGGGCCAGTCGAGCCACGAGGTCTCGTTGTCCTGGCAATAGGCATTGTCGTTGCCGCACTGGGTCCGCCCGAGCTCGTCGCCGGCGAGCAGCATCGGCGTACCCTGGGCCAACAGCAGGGTGGCGAGCAGGTTGCGCACCTGGCGCCGGCGCAGCTCCAGGATCGCCGGGTCGTCGCTCGGTCCCTCGACCCCGTGGTTGCAACCGAGGCTGTCGTGCGGGCCGTCGCGATTGCCCTCGAGGTTGGCTTGGTTGTGCTTGCCTTGATAGCTGACCAGGTCGGCGAGCGTGACGCCGTCGTGGCAGGTGACGAAATTGACCGCGGCCCAGGGCCGCCGCCCCTGGTGGTCGAACAGGTCGCTCGACCCGGCGAGCCGGGTCGCGAGATCGGGCAGGGTGCCGGGGTCCCCGCGCCACGCCCGGCGCACGGTGTCGCGGAACCGATCGTTCCATTCGGCCCAGCCGGGCGGGAAGTTGCCGAGCTGGTAGCCGCCCGGGCCGATGTCCCATGGCTCGGCGATCAGTTTGACCCGCGCCAGTTCCGGGTCCTGGCGCACCGCGTCCAGGAATCCGCTGCCCGGGTCGTAGCCATGGGGCTCGCGTGCCAGCACGGTCGCGAGATCGAAGCGAAAGCCGTCGATGTGCATCTCGCGGACCCAGTAGCGCAGACTGTCGAGCACCAGCTGGAGCACCCGCGGGTGGCTGAGGTTGAGGGTGTTGCCGCAACCGGTGTCGTCGATGTAAGAGCGCAGGTTGTTCGGCATCAGCCGGTAGTAGGACGCGTTGTCGATGCCGCGGAAGCTGAGCGTCGGGCCGAAATGATTGCCCTCGGCGGTATGGTTGTAGACGACGTCGAGGATGACCTCGATCCCGCATTCGTGAAGCCGCCGGACCATGGTCCGGACCTCGTTGACATCGCCGGTCGCGAGATAGCGCGGGTCGGGCGCAAAGTAGCCGATACTGTTGTAGCCCCAGAAGTTGGCCAGGTTGTTTTCGACCAGATGACGGTCGTCGACGAACGCCTGGATCGGCAACAGCTCGACCGCGGTGACCCCGAGCTTGGCCAGATGTTCGAGCACCGGGCCCGAGGCGAGCCCGGCAAAGGTGCCGCGCATCGCCTTCGGCACCCGGGGGTGGGTCATGGTGTAGCCCTTGACGTGGAGCTCGTAGACGATGGTCTCGGCCCACGGCCGGTGCGGCGGCCGGTCGGCCCCCCAGGTGAACGCCGGTTCGACCACCCGGGCCTTCGGCATCATCGGGGCGCTGTCGCGGCGGTCGAAGCCGAGATCCTGGCGCGGCCGGCCGATCCGGTAGCCGAACAGGGTGTCGCTCCAGCGCAGCTTGCCGACCAGGGCGCGGGCATAGGGGTCGAGCAGGAGCTTGTGCGGGTTGAAGCGGTGGCCGCGCGCCGGGTCGTAAGGGCCGGACACCCGGTAGCCGTAGACCTGGCCCGGCCGCGCGTTCGGCAGATAGCCGTGCCAGACTTGGTCGGTGTACTCGGGCAGGGGGAGGCGTTCGAGCTCGCGGCGGCCGCGCGGGTCGAACAGGCAGAGCTCGACTTTTTCGGCGTGGGCGGAAAACAGGGCGAAATTGACCCCGGTGCCGTCCCAGGTCGCGCCGAGCGGGTCGGGCCGTCCGGGCAGGACGACCGAGCGGTCGGCGGTCATGCGGCCGCCTGGGCGGTGTCGGCGGCGGCGGGGGCTTCGAACACCACGACCGCGAGCGGCGGCAGGGTGAGTGCCAGCGACCACGGCCGGCCATGCCACGGCGTCGGCGCGGCGTCGGCGCCGCCGGCGTTGCCGAGCCCGCTGCCCTCGTAGTGGCGGGCGTCGGTGTTGAGCCGTTCGGCCCACCGCCCGCCGATCGGCACCCCGACCCGATAGGGCGCGCGCGGCACCGGGGTCAGATTGGCGACCACCAGGACCGGCCGGTCGTGGGGGGCGCCGTAGCGCAGATAGGCGATCACCGAGTTCTCGTTGTCGGCGCAATCGACCCAGGCAAAGCCCTCGGGCTCGCAGTCTCGGGCATGGAGCGCCGGCAGCGTACGGTAGAGCCGGTTGAGATCGCCGACCAGCCGGTGGAGCCCGCGGTGCCTCGGTACGTCGAGCAGCGGCCAGTCGAGCGCGCGGTCATGGTCCCACTCGGTCCATTGGCCGAACTCACCGCCCATGAACAACAGCTTCTTGCCCGGATGGGTCCACATGAAGGCATAGAGCGCGCGCAGATTGGCGAACTTCTGCCAATGGTCGCCCGGCATTTTCGACAACAGCGAGGCCTTGCCGTGAACGATCTCGTCATGGCTGAGCGGCAGGACGAAGTTCTCGGAAAAGGCATAGACCAGGCCGAAGGTCAAACGCTCGTGGTGCCAGCGCCGGTGGACCGGGTCGTGGCTGAAATAGACGAGCACGTCGTGCATCCAGCCCATGTTCCATTTGTAGCCGAAGCCGAGACCGCCGGTATAGGCCGGCCGTGACACCGCGGGCCAGGCGGTCGATTCCTCGGCGATCGTCATGATCCCGGGGAAACGCTCGTAGAGCCGGGCATTCAACCGGCGCAGGAACGCGATCGCGTCCAGGTTCTCGTTCCCGCCATAAGGGTTGGGCACCCAATCACCCGGCGCGCGACTGTAGTCGAGGTACAGCATCGAGGCGACCGCATCGATCCGCACGCCGTCGATGTGGAAGGTATCGTGCCAATAGGTCGCGGCGTTCATAAGAAAGTTGGAGACCTCGCGCCGCCCGTAATTGTAGATGAGCGTGTCCCAATCGCGGTGTCGGCCCTGACGCGGGTCGGCATGCTCATAAAGATGGGTGCCGTCGCACCGCGCCAGCCCATGGTCGTCGGTCGGAAAGTGCCCGGGCACCCAATCGACCAGCACGCCGAGCTCGGCCTGGTGGCAGGCGTCGACGAACGCCTGTAAGTCCTCGGGCGAGCCGAACCGCGCGGACGGCGCGTACAGCCCGGTCGGCTGATAGCCCCACGAGCCGTCGAACGGGTACTCGGCGATCGGCATCAGCTCGATGTGGGTGAAGCCGAGGTCGCCGACATAAGGGATCAGTTGCTCGGCGAGCTCGCCCCACGACAGGTAGCGCCGCCCGTCGCCGGGCCGGCGCCACGACGCCGGATGGACCTCGTAGATCGCGATCGGCTGGTCGCGCCGATGCCGGCGCGCGCGCCCGGCGATCCAGCCGTCGTCCGACCAGGCCCGGGCCGGCACGCCATGGACCACCGAGGCGGTGGCGGGAGGCGCCTCGGCGGCGAGCGCGACCGGGTCGGCCTTGAGCGGCAGCCGCGCGCCGTCCGGTCCCTTGATCTCGAACTTGTATCGCGCGCCGCGGCCGACCTCAGGGACGAAAATGTCCCAAACCCCGCAATCAGGATGACGGCGCATGCCGTGGCGCCGGCCGTCCCAGGCGTTGAAATCGCCGACCACCGCGACCCGCCGGGCATTGGGCGCCCACACGGCGAACGCGGTGCCGGCGACACCGTCGATCTCGACCGGGTGGGCGCCGAGCTTCTCCCACGCCCGCAGGTGGGTGCCTTCGGCGAACAGATGGCGGTCGAGCGGCCCGAGCGGGCTTGGAAACCGATAGGCGTCCTCGACGACCGAAACCCCGCCCGCACCGTCGGTGACCCGCAGCCGATAGGGCTGCGGCCGCTGCCACCCGGCGACCCGCCCGGCGAACAGCCCGGCCGGATCGACCTCTGCGAGTTCGGCGACCTCCCGGTCGTCGCCACCCGCTCCGACCACCGCAACCGCCCGGGCACCGGGCACCAGGCAGCGCACCACGACCCCGCCGCTGGGCAGCGCATGGGGCCCGAGCAGGGCGAACGGATCGCCATGCTCGGCCGCGACCAGCGCGGCAATCTCCCCTGGTGCGAGCGTTCCCGGTGGCGGAGGTGTCGGATCATCGGCCGGGCGGTCGGACATCTGGGCGTGGGCTCCCAACGACGGTCAATCGGCGCCGAGCCTATCAGAACAGCCCGTAGGGCAGGCACGCCCAAAGCGTACCTGCCGTGCCGCCGCTTGGCGGTCCGGGGCGATGCTCGGGCCAGGCAAAGTCCGCTTGGCGGTGCTGCGCCGGATCGAGGATCACCCAAGCAACGCGGCGTGGGGGGTGTTCAGCCCCGAACGGGAGGTCGTGTTCGGTGCGCCGTCCGGACCGGGCACAACGGCCGACGGTGGCGGTTCGCCTTCGACACCATCGCCCGAGGACCCCCTTCCGTCATATCGTCCGCTTGCGCGAGGAGACCGCGGGGACCCGGCGGTCGGCGACAGCTGGCGGTGGACCGCAATGGAGTGGGCTGATGTCCTGGCCGATCCCTGCTTGCGGGATCTGCCTTACAAGATCGAACTCGACCACCATGGGCGGATCGTGATGAGCCCGGCCTTGAACCGGCACGCGCGCCTCCAGTGCCTAATCGCCGGTGCAGCCCCGGAGCTGTGCGTCGAGGTGGTCTCGCCGAACAGCGACGGCAGCATCGTGCCGCCGCCGACCTTGAGCGTCGAAAAACGACAGGTCGCCGGTGCAGAGGTGGCGGTGGTCACGGTCCACCCCAACGACTCGCCTCCGGTTCGGTTCAAGGGGATCGTTGGCCGGCGCTCTGGGACGAGGGAGAGGACGCGCGGACCGGGACGCTCTCTCGAAGCCTGGCACCGGTGCTTGAGGACGGCGATCCTGCGCCGCCCGAGGTCGTGCGGATCACGCCCGACCTCGGTCTGCTCGCCGGGGACCTGGCGCTCGGCCGGCTCGAAGCCGGGTTCGCCGAGGCGTGGCTGGCCGACCCCGGGGCGCGGACGCTGGCGCGGCTGTCGGCGCCCTGGCGGGTCGTGCAGGCGGCGGCAGAGGCGATCGACGCCGCGCTCATCCTGATCGACCTCGGCCCGACGCCGGGCGCGATCACCCGCACCGCCCTGATCGCGAGCGATTTCGTGCTCGTGCCCCTTGGTCCCGATCTCCGATCGCTGCACAGCCTCTGGCTGCTCGGCCCGATGATCCAGCGCTGGCGCGCGGCGTGGGCCGAGCGGCTGGCCGCAGCGCGGTCCCCCGACCGGCCGTTGCCCGCGGGGCGGATGGCGCCGATCGGTTATGTCGTCCAAGAGCTGCCGCTCCGCCTGACCAGGACGCCGTGGCGAGACGACCGCTGGGCGGTCCGGATGCCCGATGCCTATGCGCGCGCGCTGCTCGGCGCGGCCGGCGCTCCGGGCCCGTCGGCGCCGGCGCATGATCCGAACTGCCTTGCGATCCTCAAGCCGTTCCGCAGCCTGGTCGGCATGGCGCTCGAGGCGCGCAAGCCGATCTTCGCACTGACGGTGGCCGATGGCGCGATCGCCAGCCACGCGGTCGCGGTGACCCAGGCCTGGAAAGACTATCGCGCGCTCGCCGACCGACTGTCGGCGCGGATCGGGCTCGGACCCGACCCCGATCAGTCGCCGACCGATCCGGCAGAGTGTGGCGGCGACGCCCTTTCAACAACCATGACGCGGTGATCGCCGAAGCATCGCACAACCCTGTTGCTTGGGGCCCGGCCGCCCGCGTATCACTTGGCATAAGGTGCCCTCTTGGCGGTGTCGCCGGTGATCGACCGGACCGACCAGACCGTCGCCGCCAGGCCACCTGGATCGGTCTTGGCTCGGCACCGTGCACGGAGGCAGGCTCATGCTCGCTGAGGACATGCGGGATTTCAGACAAAGGCTGGCCCGCGAGGGCGTGGTGTTTTGTTACTCCGGCTACCTGACCGAGAACATCCTGACCTCGATCGGTGCAGCGGTGAAGACCAAACTGTCGGTCGAAACCAGTGATAAACGCACCGTGCGCGGATTGTTTTCGCTGTTGGTCGAACAGGTCCAGAACGTTATTCGCTACTCGGCCGAGACCGAGATCATTTCCGACCAAGAGGACGAAGGGCAAGATCTACGCTACGGCACCTTGACCGTCGGCAAGCGCGATGGACAATACTTTGTCGCCTGCTCGAACCTGGTACAGCGCGCCGACGTCAGCCGCTTGCGCGACAATCTGGAACGACTGCGCGGGCTCGACGCCGACGCGTTGAAGGCCTTGTACAAAGAGACCCTGCGCGGCGATGCCCCGGCCGGCAGCAAGGGCGCGGGCGCCGGCTTCATCGAGGTCGCCCGTCGCGCCGCCAGCGGCTTCGACTTCGACTTCTGCGAGGCGGATGACACCCGCGCCTATTTCGCGATCCGGGCCTATATCTGACCGTCGACCGTATCCCTGGAGTGGACACCGATGGCCACCATCAAGATCGCCGCGACCGATCGGTCGCCCGAGGTCGACTTCGACTTCGGCGCCAATAGATTTCTGATCCGCGGCGAGTCCTATCCCGAAGACGTTACCGAGTTCTACGCCGGCCCGATCGGCCAGCTCGAAGCCCACCTGACGGAGCTGTCGGGGGCGGAGATCATGTTCGATTTCGACTTGGTCTACTTCAACAGCAGCAGCGCCAAGGTGTTGATCGGCCTGTTCGAAAAGCTGGACGAGGTTGCCGCCGCCGGCAACCGGGTCACCGTCAACTGGTTCCACGAAGACGACGACGACAACATGAAGGAGCTCGGCGAGGAGTTCGGCGAGGACCTGGAAACCGCCGTGTTCCGCCTGGTGTCCAAGGGCTGACCGCCGATAAGGATGGTCGTCGGATCACCGGGTCACGGCACCGCCCGCGGGGGCTGACCGGAGGGACGACGATCCGGCGCGACCGGCCGCCGCCTGCCGCCCGGAGGCCGCAAGCGGGTCGTGCGTCCGGCCCGCCGACCCCGAGGATCGCCCGAGGATAGATTGTCGATCATGCTGGTTTATCAGAATTTCGCAATCGACAATTTAAAATGGCAGCATGTTCGTCTGAGAGAAGACGACATTATTATCTGTACACCGATGAAGTCCGGGACCACCTGGATGCAGATGATCGTCGGTCTCTTGATCTTCCAAACCGTGCCGTTGCCCGCCGCCCTCGACACCCTGTCGCCGTGGATCGAACGCCGGGTGATGGACCCGGAGACGCTGAAATCGCTGATCGACCAACAAGCCCACCGCCGGTTTCTGAAAAGTCACATGCCGTTCGACGCGCTGCCGGAGATGCCGACCCAAAAGATCATCTTCGTCGCCCGGGACCCGCGCGACATGGCTTTGTCGTTATGGGATCACAACCGAAAGTTCCGGCCCGAGGTCATCGATAAAATGAACGATTTTCCGGGACGAGTCGGGCCGCCGATGCCGCCGACCCCGGAAGCGTTTCCGGTGTTTTTTCGCGAATGGCTGACCCGCGGCTGGTTTGATTGGGAGTCCGACGGTTATCCCTTGATTTCACTGTTCCGATCGGTCGCGACCTGGTGGGCGGAACGCGACCGGCCGAACATCCTGATGGTCCATTTCAACGATTTGAGTCGCGACCTGGGCGGCGAGATGCGACGGGTTGCCGAGTTTCTGTCGATCGAGGTCGCGCGGGCACGCTGGCCGCGTCTGATCGACGCGGCCGGCTTCGCCGCGATGAAGCAAAATGCCGACGCGTTGGTGCCGTTCATGGGCAGCCTGTTCGTCGGCGGCGCCGGCGATTTCATCAATCATGGCGCCGCCGGCCGCTGGACCGGCGTGCTGAGCGACACGGACCTGTCGC
This sequence comes from Azospirillaceae bacterium, assembly GCA_028277115.1. GTDB lineage: Bacteria > Pseudomonadota > Alphaproteobacteria > Azospirillales > Azospirillaceae > JANQHG01. The sequence continues at coordinate 6,535 of JANQHG010000285.1, read as the reverse complement.
TTTATCGGGAGATACTGGCCGCCCGGCTGCCGGCCGCGTGTGCCCATTGGCTCGAAACCGGCAGGCGCGGGTCACACATCAGCTGACGGGCGGGACAAGGGGGCCGGGCACCATGGAAGAGCCGAGGATTGCCGTGGTCGGCGGCGGTGCGCTCGGTGGCGTGATCGCCGCCCGGCTCGCTGCGGCCGTTCGACCGGTTACGCTGGTGGTGCGGCCGCACCGGGTCGAGACGCTGTCCGCGCACGGGATCAACCTGATCGAGCCGGATCGCACCCGGACCGTCCGCGTACCGGTTCTGCCCGGGACCGGCCCTTTGCCCCTGGTCGATATCGTCGTGGTGGCCGTCAAGGCGCACCATCTGGCCGATGCCGCCGGCGCCATTCGGCGGCTGATCGGGCCGGACACGGTGCTGGTGTCGGTCTTGAACGGACTGCAATGGTGGATGGCCGGGGAGTTCGGCGGGCCGTTGCGGTCGCTCGATCCCGGTGGCGATCTGCTTGCCCGGTTGCCGCCCGCGCGGGTGATCGCTTGCGTTCCCTATTGGGCGTGTTCGATGCGCGAGGTGCCGGAGCGCATCGAGCATCATCTGGCCAAACAGACCGGCCGTCTGGTCCTTGGCCCCGCCGATCCCGACGCTCCGGCCGGCGACCGGGTCCAAACGGTGGTCGCAGCGTTCGAGTCGGCCGGATTGAACCCGGTCGTAAGCCCAGAGATCCGCCGGGAGATCTGGTTCAAGGTCTGGCCCTGGGCGGCGGTGGCGCCCATGAGCGTGGTCCACGAATGCCCGTTCGGCGCCTTGACCGACCACCCGGACCGGCTCGCCCGGATCGAGCGGGTGATGGGCGAGGTCGCGGCGGTCGCCCGCTGTCTCGGCCAGCGGTTCGAGATCGCGGCGCGCGATCGGCTCGCGATCATGGAGCGGGACGGCATCCGGCCCCATCGCCCCAGCATGCTGCAGGATTATCAGTCGGGCCGGCGCCTGGAGTTGGAGCCGCTGGCCGGCGCCGTGGTGGAGTTGGGCGACCGACTGGGCACCGACCCGTCGGCGCTCCGCCAACTCTGCCACGAGGTTCGCGACAAGGTTGCCGCCGCGTGACCGCCGCGGCGCGCGTCGCGAGATTCCCGGCGTCGCCGCGTCGTTCGCCGATGGCTTGACCCGGGCGCGGTCATCTGGGCATGTGCGCGGATCGACCCCGTCCATCGGTACCGGACCGATCATGACCACCCCGCCTCCCGTCGACCAAACGAGCCTCGGCGCGCCCCAACCCGCGGGCGCCGGGTTCCGCTTGATCGGCGAGCGGGCGCGTCGCACGATCGCCGGGCTCGCCGTGCTCGGCGCGGTCACCGCGACCGTCGCCAACGCGGCGATGGGCTATGCGGTCGGCCTGCTGCCGGGCGAGCGCGCGCCGGTCAATCTGTTCCTGTTGACCCTGGTCGCGATCGTCGGCGCGATCTTCCTGCGCGATGCCGTGTTCATGGCGATCGCGACCGAGGTCGAGGACGCCAATCATCGCTATCGCCTTTCGGTGCTGCGCCTGTTGCGGCGGCTCGATCTGCGAACGCTGGAACGGATCGGGCCGGCAGCGGTCACTGTCACGGTCGCCGCCAACGTCCGGAAAATCTCCGACACCGCCAGCCAGGTCGGCATGTTCGTGACCTTGATCGCGCGGTTGCTGTGCGGTCTTTTGGTGATCGTCGTGCTGTCGCCGGTGGCGTTCGCCGTGGTCGCCCTGGTGCTGGTCGTGCTGGTGGCGTCGGTCCTGGTCACCACCCGCCCGGCGCTCGCCGGCGAGGAGGCCGCCCAGGCGGCCGAGGGCGCGTTCTTCGCCGGCCTGACCCATCTGGTGCGCGGCTTTAAGGCGTTGAAGCTGAACCAGCCGATGGGTGGCGCGTTCGCGGCGGCGGAACTGGACGCACCGGCGCACCGGGCGATGGCCGCCAAGACCGCGGCCGGGCGGTGGCTCGCGCTCAACTTCGTCTTGAGCAACGCCGCCAAACTCCTGGCCGCGGCCACGGTGGTGTTTCTGATCCCCTGGCTGGTTGCCGGCACCGAACCGCACCCGGAGCTGATCGCGGCCGTGGTGATGATCGCCCTGTTGCCGGTCGCGATCTTGCAACAAAGCCCGGTGGTGATCCGGGCCGGTGCGGCGCTCGGCAGCCTTAAGGACTTTATCGATCGCCTGAGCGTTCACGCGTCGGCCCCACCGGAGGTCGCCCCGACAGCCGGTACGACCGCCGCGCCGGTCGGCCGATTCCGCAGCCTCGCGGTCGAGCGCCTGGAGTATCGCTTCACCGACCGCACCGGGCAGCCGGGCTTTCGGGTCGGGCCGCTCGATTTCGCGATTCCGGCCGGCAGCCTCACCTTCATCGTCGGCGGCAACGGCAGCGGCAAGACCACGCTGTTGAAACTCCTGACCGGTCTCTACCGGCCGACCGGCGGGGCGATCCGGATCAACGGCGTTGCCGCAGACCCGGCAGTGCGCAGCCGCTACGGCTCGGCGGTGTTCGCCGACCCGTTCTTGTTCCGCCGGCTCTACGGCGTCGCGGACGCCGACCCGGCCGAGGTCGCCGAGGTGCTGGCGCGTCTCGGCATCGACCATGTGACCGGGTACGACCGAACCCGGGGGTTCACCAACCTCGACCTGTCGACCGGCCAGCGCAAACGGCTGGCGCTCGCGGTCGCCCTGTTGGAGCGCCGACCGGTGCTGTTCCTGGACGAGTTCGCCGCCGACCAGGACCCGCGCTTTCGCCGAGCCGTCTACACCGAGCTGTTGCCGCGCTTGCGGGCCGAGGGCCGGACCGTGGTCGCGGTGACCCATGACGACGCCTGGTTCGCCGTCGCCGACCGCGTGCTGGCGATGGAAGACGGCCGGCTGCGGGTCGATTGACGTCGCGCTTGCGGCCTGGGATCGCCGAGGACAGCGGATGGGACCCACCCGTCATGACACCGCGGCCGCGACGGCCGGCCCGGCAGGGCGCGCGACCGCGGCGCCGGACGACGACATCTTCCGCTTCATCTTGCGTGAGGACCCGCAAGGCGGCGCGGTCACCCTGGCGCTTGCGGTGGTCGCGGGTCTCGCGATGTCACAGTTCATCACCATGATCGGCGTGATGACCCACGATGCCAAGACCGACGGCATCGATCAGGGCGACGTGGTGCGCTTCGTCGTGTCGTTGGCGGTCGTGGTCGGTGCCCAGTATGCCGCGATGGCGCGGGCGATCGCCACCGCCGAACGCTGTCTGTTCAGCGTGCTCGGCCGTCTGGCCGCGCGCCTGCGCGCGACCTCGCTCGAGACCCTGGAGCGCGAGGGCACCGAGGCGATCCATGCGACCGTGTCGCAAGACGGCAGCACGATCTCCAACGGGACCCTGCTCGCGATCACCGTGTTGCAGAACCTGGCGGTGTTCGCCGGCTGCGCCGTGTTCATGCTGGTTACCGCGCCGGTGGTCTTTTTGTGCCTGGCCGGGTTTGTCGCGATCTGGTCGGCACTCTACCCGGTCTTGCAGCGGGCGTCGCGCCACCGGCAGGCCGCGGCGCTGCGCAGCGAGCAGCGCTTCAACGCCGGGCTCGAGGAGATCACGTGCGGCTTTCGCGAACTCCTGCTCGACCCGGCGAAGCTCGAGGATCTGTCGGCCCGGGTGGTCGAGCCCGCGGCGGCGGCGGCCCGGCGCGATCGGGTGCTGGCATCGGCCAGCTTCGTCAACCAGCTCCGGGTCCAAGGCGCGACCTGGCTGTCCGCGCTCGCCTTCCTTGCCTTCGTGCTGCCCGGGTTCGGCGTGGTCCACGAGGTCACCGCTGCCTTCCTGGTGGTTGCCTATTTGTGGCTGCCGACGGCAGAGGCGGTGACGATGGCGCCCAACCTGGCCCGGGCAGGCGTCGCGATCACCCGCTTGCGCCACCTCGAAGCGCGGCTTCAGCCGGAACCGGTGCGGCCGATCCGGCCCGGCGGCCCGCCGCTCCCGGTTGCGCGCTTGAGCCTCAGCGGGGTCTCGTACACCTATCCGGCCCGGCCGGGGGCTGACCCCGCCTTTGCGGTCGGCCCGATCGACCTAGAGATTGCCGCGGGCGAGGTCGTGTTCCTGACCGGGGGCAACGGCAGCGGCAAGACGACCTTGATCAAGTTGATGATCGGCCTCTACCCGACCCGGACCGGCGCCCGCCTGGTCGACGGCCGCCACCTCGAGCTTGCCGCCTACCGCAGCCTGTTTTCCCACATTCCGACCGATTTCCATTTGTTCGCGCGGCTTTACGGCATCCCGCCGGACCGCCACGCCGACGGCGCGGCACTGATCGAACGGTTGGGTCTGGCGCCGGTGGTCGGGATCGTGGACGGCCGGTTCACCACGACCGACCTGTCGGCCGGCCAGCGCAAACGCCTCGGCTTGGCGGTCGCCCTGATGGAGCGCCGGCCGATCCTGGTGCTGGACGAATGGGCCGCCGACCAGGACCCGCACTACCGGCGGCTGTTTTACGAGGACCTGCTCGCCGACCTGCGCGCCCAGGGCCGGACCGTGATCGCCGCCAGCCATGACGACCGCTATTTCCATACCGCCGACCGGGTGGTGACGCTGGAGGACGGACGGATCTGCGCGGATGGCCCCGCCCAGTCGCACGAGATATCCCAATAGACTTGGTGCCCCAACATCGGCGGGGCGACGAGCGGCAGCACCGCACTGTCAGCCGCGGGCCCGGCGCAGCGCCGCCCAATGGTCGAGCCGGCGGCCGAGCTGGGCTTCGAAGCCGCGGCCGGTCGGCCGATAGAACCGCGCCCGCTCCATGCCCTCGGGGAAGTAATTCTGGCCGGAAAACGCGTCCGGGCAATCGTGGTCGTACTGGTAGCCCGCGCCGTAGCCGAGTTCGGACATCAGCCGCGTCGGCGCGTTCAGAATATGCGCGGGCGGCATGAGTGAGCCGGTCTGCTTGGCCGCCTTGGTCGCCGCCTTCAGCGCGACATAGGCCGCGTTCGATTTGGGCGCGGTGCCGAGATAGATCACCAGCTGCGCGATCGCGAGCTCGCCTTCGGGCGAGCCCAGGCGCTCGTACGCTTCGCTCGCCGCCAGCGCCTGGGTCAGCGCGGCGGGGTCGGCGAGCCCGACATCCTCCGACGCAAAGCGCACCAGGCGGCGCAGGAGGTAGCGCGGGTCCTCGCCGCCCGCGAGCATGCGCGCCAGCCAATAAAGCCCGGCGTCGGGATCGGAGCCGCGCAGCGACTTGTGCAACGCCGAGATCAGATTGTAGTGGCTTTCTTGCGCCTTGTCGTAGAGCGGCGCCCGGCGCTGGACCACCTGGGCCAGGCCGGCGACGTCGAACGGGCGGTCGGGCGCGGCCGCGACCAGCGCTTCGCACAGGTTGATGAGGGCGCGGCCGTCGCCGTCGGCCATCGCGATCAGCGCCGCGCGGGCATCCGGATCGACCGGCAGGGGCCGGCCGAGTGTCCGCTCGGCGCGCCCGGCCAGGGTCTCGAGCGCCGCGGCGTCGAGGCGATGCAGCACCAAGACCTGGGTGCGGCTCAACAACGCCGGGTTCAGCTCGAACGACGGGTTCTCGGTGGTCGCGCCGACCAGGGTGACGGTGCCGCTTTCGACATAGGGCAGGAAGGCGTCCTGCTGGGCCCGGTTGAACCGGTGGATCTCATCGATGAACAACAGCGTGCCGGCGGCAGCGCCGCCGCTGCGCCGCGCCTCGGCCGCCTGGAACACCCGGCGGAGATCGGCGACGCCCGAGAACACCGCGGACAACGGCTCGAACTGAAGGTCGGTCGCGGCCGCAAGCAGGCGCGCGATCGTGGTCTTGCCGGTGCCGGGCGGCCCCCACAGGATCAAGGACGCCAGCCGGCGCGCCGCCACCATCCGGCCGAGCGGCCGGTCGGGCGCCAACAGATGATCCTGGCCGACCACCTCGGCGAGCGACGCCGGCCGTAGCCGGTCGGCGAGCGGCCGCGGTGCCGCGGCGGCGAACAGGCCTGGGGTCTCGGGGCGCGGCGCCATGGCCGTTACGGCTCGCGCGGGCCGGTCCAGGCGACCGCGGTGCCGTAGGCGATCACCTCGGCACCGCCGGCCACCACGTTCGACGTGGTGATCCGCATGTTGAGCACCGCATCGGCGCCGAGCGCGCGGGCGCGCGCGGCCATGCGCTCGCGCGCGACCTCGAGCGCGCGCTCGATCAACGCGTCATAGTTGACCATGCCGCCGCCGAGCCAGTTGCGGATCATCTCCTTGGTGTCGCGCACCAGATTGCTCGCCTGGACCGAGACGCCGTGGACCAGGCCGAGCGTACGATAGGGCCGGCGCTCGTCGCCGGTGCTGATCAAAAGCGGGGAAACCGACATCGTGGACGAACACTCCGGGCCGTCGCGGCCGCGTGGAAGGGTCGCCTGCCGTCGGGCGCCCGTCAAGCCGCACCGGGAGTTTTGGGGGCTGGCGCCCCCAAGGTCAGGGGGGGGTCACCCCCATAGGCGCTAACATAGTTGAAAGTGAGACAAATTGACTCGGTTATCTCTGTGGGTCTAGACAAGGTGACTCGTTGTTTGATTCA
>JANQHG010000247.1 GCA_028277115.1 Azospirillaceae bacterium | reverse complement strand
CCAAGCGGGGGAAGGTGGCCACCTGCGCCGCCGGATGCCCCCCTCTTACTCCCCCCACGTGCCGTGGGGGGAGGACTATCCCCCGCCTTACGGCGGGGCTGCCACGCAGTTTCATCCAGGGTGGGTCGGTCGAAGGACGGTGGAGAACTAAATACTATCTTAACGGCTGGTCGACCACCGAAGACCAGACCGCAGGCTGCCTATACTGAGTTCAATAATCGGTCAACATCGTCATAACCCTCTCCCGTTTCAGGGCAGACCCGGTCGGCACGTATCGCGCCTGTCAATACAACCCCTGCCGCCCATTGTTCTTTTTTTGATATTAAATGCTCTGCATAAGTTCTGCTTTCGCATCTATCGCGCAACATCTGGGCAAAGACATGCGGCTTAGCAATTGCAGTACCGTTCCGTAGCGTAGAATGCTAGAGTGGAGGAGTCGGCCGATTGCCCCTCTCCGGTCGGACGGTTGGGCGGGTTTCCACACACTTCGGACCCTTACCTGGACGATTGGTCCCAACACCCCAAGCTTGGCCGCAGAAGGAGCGCGGCGGTGACCTGTTCAAACATCCGAACGTATGCGCGATCAGGACGGCGGGACCACCCGACCTTGCCCCCTCTGCAGGCGCTGGTCGTCGAAGACGACGAGGTCACACGAGATATTGTCGTCAGCACGTTGGTCGGCGAGTCCTTTCGAGTCTTCACTGCTGGAACCATCGCGCATGCGTTGTCTTTACTTGATGACAACGAAATCGTTTTGATCACGATCGATGTGGAATTGCCGGACGGCTGCGGCTTCGACTTAGCGCAGATGGTCCGCCAATCGTCGAACGCCGGCGTCATTTTCCTGACCGTGCGCGCGAGCGAGGTCGACCGCATCCTCGGTCTGGAACTCGGCGGCGACGATTACCTGACCAAACCAGTGAGGGTACGAGAACTTGCGGTCCGGGCCCGCAACCTGGTCCGCCGGGTCGTCGCCACAACCGACCCTGTGCTCCAGTCGCCGTCGGACGCGACGAGGTTTCGGATTTTCGCTTTCCGGGGCTGGCGGTTCATCGCCCCGAAACGGCACCTGATCGATCCGACCGGCTGCCAGCAGACCCTGAGCCGCACCGAGGCGCGGATCTTGGAAACCCTGATCGAACGGCGCGGCGCCGTGGTGTCCCGTGAGGCTCTGCTCGCGTCGCTCGACGCGCCCGGGAGCCTCGCCAACCAACGGTCGGTCGATCTGTCGATCATGCGCCTGCGCCGAAAACTGGGAGAGAACGGCCGGCGGCCGGAATTTCTGATCAACGTGCGCGGCGAGGGGTATCTGTTCGGCGAACCGGCCGACGTTTCGCCAGACCTGCGGCCGACTTTAGACCCGCCGGGCGCCGAGTGTCGGTGACCAGGGCGCCTGCAGCCGCGCCGCCCGCTTTCGACCCCGTGGGTAGATGGACGTGCGCGCCCTGATCGTCGCAGCGCTGGTTGTGATCCTGCCTGCCGCGGGTGCGGCGGATCCGATCGAACCAGTGCCGGTCCACCGGCACGCCGGCGCGGTCGATCTGACGGGTCACGTCGTCGTGATCAAGGACCCGACCGGTCGCCAGACCGCGTCCGACGTGATGGCGCGCGCCGACGCCGGCCACGGCCGGCCCGACCGCAGCCTCAAGCCTTGGGACCGCATTTCCTCGTCCGCCTGGTGGCTGATCGTCGATCTTTGGTCGAACGACACCGAGCCACGCCCCTATGTATTGAGAATGATCCATATTCAGTACGACTTCCTCGACGCCTATGTGGTGATCGACCAAACGATCCAGCCACCGCTCCGATACGGCGATCATCGGGTTCAACACCCGGAGTCGTTGTCGTCCTTGGGCATCGCGTTCGACGTGACGCTGCCGCCCGAAGTACCGACCCGGATCATGATTCGGCTCGCATATAAAAAGGCCGGTGTGTTCAACTTTCAGATCTTCGGCCAAGATTTCAGAAGCTTTGTCATAGAGCAAAATAAAGAAAGTGTACTTCATGGCATCAGGTTCGGCATATTTATTGCAAGTTTGATTTTGGCACTGGTTGCAGCAATTGGAAATTCTGGGAGAATTTACATCATTTACTGCTGTTACGTTATGTCTCTTCTTGTGTGTGTTTGCGCTCTAGAGTTTGCGAGTTTTGGCAGCCTGGTAATGTCGCCTGGCAACATCGCGATTTCAGATGCCGCACCGATCGTGAGCTCATGTCTTCTCGTGTTCACCGCGATGCAGTTTTCCCGCAGCTACCTGGAGACCAAGGAGCGGTCTCCGACCGCCGATCGCATTTTGACCACGCTGACGGCGCTATCGATCGTACCGGTGGTGGTACTCGTGTTCGTTTCGCGTTACGCGGCGATCACCCTGGTGATACCGATAACCGTCACCTTGGTGGTCCTGCCGGTGATCGGGCTCTATATTTGGTGGTCCGGGCATCCTCTTGCCTGGATTTTCGTGCTGGCTTGGATTTTCATGGCGGTCGGATGCCTGATCTTCGTTGCCCGCTTGTTAGGTCTCCTTGACGCGTCTTGGTGGGTGATTTGGGTGCCGCGCTATGCCCCGGTGCTGGATGTCCTGGTCCTGTCGATCGCCCTGTCGTGGCGGATTCGGCTGCTCAGGGAACGCTCGATCCGGGCCGATCAGCGGCGCCTCGCCGCCGAGCAGGCGGCCCGGGCCAAACAGGACGTGTTGAGCACGGTGAGCCACGAGATCAGGACGCCGCTCAGCGGCGTGGTCGGGATGACCCACCTGGCGTTGCGCAGCGACCCGGCGCCGCAGACCCGCGCCTATCTGGAAAAGTCTCTGCGCGCCGCCCGATCCCTGCTCAACGTCGTCAACGGCGTGCTCGACCACGCGAAGATCGAGGCAGGCAAGCTCGCGCTGGTCCGCGAGCCGTTCCGTCTCGACGACGTTCTCGACGCGGTGGCGATCACGGCGGCGCTCGCCGCCGAGGAAAAAGGTCTGAAAACGGGGATCGCAATCTCCGACGAGGTGCCGCGCCGCCTGGTCGGCGACGCCCGACGCCTGGAACAGGTGCTGCTCAACCTCGTCGGCAACGCGGTCAAGTTCACCAAGACCGGGACGATCGAGGTCGCGGTCGAGGTCGCCGCGACCGGCGTCGATCGCGTCACGTTGCGCTTTTCGGTCCGCGACACCGGGATCGGCATGACCCCGGACCAGATGTCGCGACTCTTCACCGATTTCGGCCAGGGCGACGACACCATTTCCCGTCGCTTCGGCGGCACCGGGCTCGGGCTGTCGATCTGCCGGCACCTGGTCGAGTTGATGGGCGGTGAGATCTGGGCCGAGAGCGGACCGGCCCTCGGCAGCGTCTTCCGGTTCACGGTTCCGCTGGGGCAGGTACCGGCCGGCGCCGACGACCACCGGAGTGCGAACGGCGACGCGGCCGAGCCGGCCCTGGTTGCGGGCCGGCTCCCGGCGGCAGCCGGCTTGGTCGGACGTCGGATTTTGCTGGTCGAGGACAACCCGATCAATCGGGAGATCACATGCGCGCTCTTGACCGACGCCGGTGCCGTGGTCGAGGTCGCGCACCACGGCGGCGAGGCGATCGACAAGGTGATCGCATCCCCGTTCGATCTCGTGCTGATGGATCTCCAAATGCCGGTGATCGATGGCGATACCGCGACCCGGCGGATCCGAGCCTTGCCGGGGCGCGCGCACCTGCCGATCATCGCCATGACCGCCTGCGCGACCGCCGAGGACCGGGCGCGTTGCGCCGCGGCCGGCATGACCGATCACATCGCCAAGCCGAGCGACCCGGCCCGCCTGCTCGCCTGCGTGGTTCACCATCTCGGCGCGGCCGCAGACGACGCCCGGGCCCCGCCGCCGGCTACGGTCGACCTGCCGGCCCTCCCGGGGGTCGACGTGTCGCAGAGCCTGGCCCGCCTTGGCGGCGACCGGTCGCTCTATCTCAACCTTCTGATAAAGTTCTCTCGGCTCTACCACGACACCGGCGCCGCGATCCGCGACCGGCTGGCGTCCGGTGACCGGGCATCGGCCCGTGCCGCGGCGCATGCGCTGGCGGGTGCTGCCGCCAACCTCGGCATGGACGAGGTGTTCACCGCCGCCGGCTGCGTTGAAAAGGCGTTGACCGACCGGCCGGCGGGCGGCGGCGCCGCGCTCGGCCCCTTGGTCGATGCGCTCGAGCGCGCCGTCGCGGCGGCGTGCCGGTCGATCGATCAGGCGCTGACGCTGGACGGCCGTCCCGACCGCGTCGAACCGCCGGCGCCGGACCTTTTGAGAAAATGAAACCGTAAGTGAATAGAGCCGATCGGGCGGTCGTCGTACCGTCCCGACCATGGTGCCGCGACCCCGCGGGGGCCTTCGGCGGCACGCGACCCCGCCTGCCCCGGACCCGCGGATCAGTCCGAACGCCGCGAGCCCGATGCGCCCGACCGCACGGACACCTGGTCTTGCCGATCCGGCGGGTCGCCCGACCGTCGGCGGGCGAGAAAGCGGAGCCCATGGAGAAATCAGGGACCAAGCGGTGGCTCGCCTTCGCCTTTGCGAATGCGGATCTCCTGTTGGAGATCGATCCCGATCTCACCATTCTCTTCGCCGCGGGCGCCGTGAGCAATCTCATGGGGGTCGCGGACGGTGCCGCGATCGGACGGCGCCTCGATGGCTTCGTCGCACAGTTCGACATGGCCGGTTTGACCAAGCTGGTGGACACCCGCGCCGACAGCGGACGGATCGACCCGGCAATCGTCCGACTTGTCCACCAAGATGGTCGGCTCGTCCCGGTCCGGATGACCGGGTACCGGATCGACCGGCATGTCTATCTGACCTGTTCCGCGGTCGTATCGGCCAACGGTCCCCCGACCGACACCGTCGCGGTCGACGGCGACCACGACACCGCCACCGGGATCTTGAACCGGGCCGGTTTCGAAGCCAGCCTCGCCCAGCGGCTCGAGGCGTTGCAGGCCGACGGCCGCAGTTCGGCGATGAACCTGGTCACCATCGACAAACTGGACCAGGTGACCGAGACGCTCGGCCCGAAGCTGGGCGCGCGTGTCCTGGCGGAGCTTGGCGGCACGCTGCGCTCGGCGAGCGTGGACGGACAGAGTGCCGCGCGCATCGATCCCAATCGCTTCGCCCTTCTCCGCGATGCCGACAAGACCACGGCCGGTCTTGAAAAAGAGATCACCGATATTGTCGCCCCGGTATGCCCGGATGATATCGATCTTCAGGTCAGCTCGGCATCGATCAGGATCCCCGTTTTCGATACGGATTCCGTCAAGACAAAGAACATCCTCTTGCACGCGATCAACGCGTTCGCCGAGACCACGGCCAATCCGTTCAGCCGACACGCGATCACCGGGGAGTTTCGCGACCTTCTGGGCACCGTCTTCCAGCGGGCCGAGGCGTTGTCCGCGCGGATTGCCGACGGCGACGTCGTGGTCGCGCTGCAACCGATCGTCACCCTGCTGGACCGCAGCATCCACCATTTCGAGGCACTGGTCCGGTTCGACACCAACCGGTCACCCTATGAGACGATCAAGCTCGCCGAGAACACCGGCCTGGTCTGCGACCTCGATCTTTTGATGACCGGCCGGGTCGTGGACATGCTGGACGCCACGGCACAATCGGCAACGCCGGTCCCGGTCGCGGTCAACATTTCGGCGGTCTCCCTGGAGACCGATACCTTCGTCGCGGCGTTGGAAACCCTGTTGGCCGATCGGGCATCCCTGCGGCCCCATCTGCTGATCGAGATCACCGAGTCGATGGAAATCAGAGACTTGGACCGTGCCAATGCGGTGCTCCAACACCTTCGCAGCCAAGGCCATAAGATCTGCCTCGACGATTTCGGCGCCGGGTCGTCCTCGTTCTCGTACGTCAACAAACTCAGCATCGACTACATCAAAATCGATGGGTCTTACATTCGTGACATGATACATCGACCAAGAAAGGAGAGCATTCTCCGGTCAATGACATCATTATGCCGAGATCTTCGGGTCTCTGCGATCGGCGAAATGATTGAAAATGACGAGGAGGCTCACACACTGCTGCTGATGGGCGTTACCCATGGGCAGGGTTACCTGTTCGGGCGACCGATGATCAGCGCGTCGATCCCGGCCGCGCTCGGGTCGGCCCGGCGTGCGGACGGCGAGGTCGCCGACCGCGCGTGGCGAACCGACGAAATCCGCCGGGCGGTTGAGGCCTGGCGGACGCCCGGCGATCGGCCGGCACCGCCGGCCGCCGGGGTTCCTCCCCGCGCGGCGGCCGACCCCGGCGCGTAAATGGCAACCGCAACAACTGTCGAGCGCGCGGTCAAATGCTGATCGGACGAGGACGGCCGCTCGATCGGCATGATGTCAAACGGCCCACCGATCATCTCAACCAGTCCCGTCGGCAGACGATAAGGTAGATCTCTTGAGAAACGTCTTGACAGGCAACGCCGGTGCGTCCGGGGAGGAAACCGTTATGATGGCAATGCACAGTCTTGCATGGACTGATAAATTCGTGACCGGCATCGACTTCATTGACCAGAGTCACCAAGATTTGATTGACTTCATCAGCATGAACTTTAGCCAACAGCCGCGTATCGTCAGCAGAAAGCACCTCGAAGGGCGCTTGGTCCGGCTGGTCGACCATTTGGTCGGCCCGATTGTCACTGAAGAGAACTTCTTGATCAGCATAGGATACCCAGAGTTTGATCAGCACCGTTCGCAACACAACTGGCTGATTCATGAAATCGGGAAGATTATTCTGGCGTTCGAAAGTCAAGACGACCGGATCTCCGACCTGGTCCAAGACCTGCTGACCTACTGGTTTGTGACGCATGTGGCCGAAGAGGACACGCGGATCGGCGCCCACGTGTCGCGACCGCTCGATGCCGGGCCGTCGGCGGTCGGCGCGCGGAGCCGAACAGCGGCCGGCGCCCGGCGGCCGCACGTCCCGATCAAGCCCGCGCCTCCTGGGCCGCGGCTCGACTTCATACCCGCAGCGTCGTCGCCAGCGCGAGACGCTCCATGATCACCGCTCTGCCTCTCGAGCCCACCGTCCGCCGCCCCGGCGCCCGAGCCTTTTCTTGCATCGTCGGCCCGGGCCGCTTGGTCGTGGGCGCATGACCCACGACGCCCGCCGGCGTCCGACAGCGAACCGCGCGGGACCGCCGCGCTGCGGATGCCGTCGCCCGATCACCGCGTTGCCAACTTCGGCTGGATCGACCCGATTGCGACACAGTCTTCGGGGCACCACCCCCACCGTGACACCATAGACTTATACCTTATTCGTATAATCCTTACCGCACCGCTCAGGTCGCACTCAGGTGAATCTCCTCCCCCGGACCAACAGGATCGATCACCCTCTCGCGTCACGCAGTTGGCCGACGCAGTGCGGGTGGCACCTCATACGGCGCATCGGCTTGTGATCAAGCGGGTGCCCCGTTTATCCAACTCGAGACTGGAGCCGACGCGCGAGCGGCCGCTTTGCGCAACCAACCGGAGTCCCTTTCAAATTGAGTCGATGCTGCGGCGCGCACCTGGCAAGCGTTGCTGCCAGATTTGGTATCACCGCGCGACCAGCCCAACCTGTTGATCAGGATCGCAGTGCATCGGCGTAAACACCCCCTCCAACACCGCTGGTGCCGTCAGTGATAGCACCCTCAACCGCGTGCCGACCGATCACTCGGGCCCTTCGTCGGCGATGGCCGGGTCTCGGCGCAACGCCGCGGTGACCGCCCATATGACCGGGTGACGGTGGCGCGGCAGACGGGCCGAGGCAAACCGCGTTGACATCAATCGCGCCCGATCTCGTCGAGGATCGCACGGACGATCGGTTCGCGAAGCTCCGGCGGGAGCACCACAGCCGGTCGCCAGGTGCCGTCGGCGCCACGGTCGGTCGGCAGGTCGACGGCGAACTTTCCGCCTGCGACCCGGGTGACCCGGAAGCCGTCCAGCATCCACCGGCCCAACAATTTTCAAACTTGTTCATAAAACATACGATATCTTGAAATAGTCCCATCGGTTCCCATCTACCTTCTCACCATCTACCACTTGGTGAGGTGAGCACCAGGTAGAGGTTTGCACTTTTTCACAGACTCACAAGAAAGGAAACCTCCATGTCAGGGCCGCTAATAGTATACTGGAACGGCGTTATCGCCGATCGAGCACACACCCTGTGTGCGGGGACGGCCACCAAAGGTCATTCCGATCATCGTGAGTCTGTACTTGGCAAGTGGCTCACCAAGCTGAAGGGTCGAACGTTCTCACGAGGGCCCGATTTCGACCAGCGGCCGGAAACTACGCCACTCGCTGAGGCCGACCGGCATAGGGTATAGGGATCGGTATTTACCGATCCACAGCCAACCCTGATTAGAGCGACCGGGAAACGGTCGCTCATTCTTTTCAGATGTATGGCTTTTCAGATGTATGGGTCTGCCTTCAGGGCGGCCTACCTTCCGTTACCCCAGCACCCTCGAGACCCGTTTCTCTTTTCACCCACCCGGCCCCCGCAACCTGCCCCCAGCCCGCCAGCGTTCTGGTCGACGAGTTCCGCGCCGGGCGTCGTGACCACGCGCCTGGTTCTGGGGAATGAGAGCGAGTGCGTTGCCGAGAACCGGGAAATGAGGGTCGGCGGCCCCGCGCGCACCGACCGCCCCAAATCTGGGGACGCGAGCCGATCTGCTAAAATTACCTGACATTCCATATCTGTTACTTCAGCTATCGTCTCCGGCTGAATGACCCTCATTCAATACAGCCACCAGGAATCTTGTTTGTGTCTGCCGATCTCCGAAAGTGTGCCGCACAGTCCCTCTCCAGGTATTTTTTCCCACCTTAGCCAGCGAACCAGGTTTCGGTCCGTTTCTGGAATAACTATCTTGAGCCTGACGTCTCGCTTTTGGATCAAGAAATGCCTTGGTCCAGATTAATACTGAGACCGGCTTCTTACAATCGGTTAATGGTCGTACCCCACTAGGATCATGCCCGCCTGGTTATTTGTCGACATTCAAACATTAATTCTTTAATGCCTCGGTTGAGGCGACAGCAACTTCGCCGCGGGCTAAACCATCGCGCAGGATGTGCGGCAAGCGTTCCCGTACCGTGAAATGGTAGAGCAGCATCACTGCGCCTCCCTTTTCAACCCGACCCCGGACCACCGCCGTTTCGTCGATGAATTCAACGCCGGTCGCCTCGAATGCGGCACGGCATTGGGCGGGCGTCAGCATGACCATATCATCCGCGGATGACGGAGATCATTAATAAAAACGAAAGCTGACAGACAGAAAGCGGCTTGACGAAATACGGCGATCAGTACACAAAAGCGCTATCCTGAATCCCCATGCCGCAACCAAACTGCAGCCGCCGCCCACGGACCCAGATCGAAGCCCTCTTTGATGCGCTGATCGATGCTCTGGACGAGATCGACGGCGATGCCGACCTTGAGCCGTGCGAGGCCGGTGACGACGATTTATTGAGCGTTCCCGACGCGCTGCTGCCAACGGTGCACCCGAACCTGACTGGGCGGGCGCTGACCGACCTGAGCGACGACGAACCGGACGTTGACACAGAGCTGTCTCTTGGTTGGACGCTCGGTGGGTTGTCTTACGAAATCCGGTTGACCCGTTCCGTTTGGTCGGAGCAACGCCGGTAGCACCCTGGTCGATCGGGAGCGCCCTATACCAGGGCCCGCGCCCCGACATCGACGGTGCCGCAAAGCTGAACCGCCGATGTTGGGGCGATCGGCCCCACCTTGCGATGCAAACAGACAGATCGTGCCGGCCGATCGCCCCAACAGGATCGGTGAGCAGCTTCCACTTGAGGTCGCTGCTGCCGACCAGGGCCGAGAGCGTGACCTCACCCGGGGCGGAGACACCGGCCGCGGTGGGCGCGGCTTGGCCCAGCTGAGGGGCGGGGTACGGTCGCGGATGTTCGAGCGCCGGGGTGTTGGGGCGTGCGATAACAGACCGGACCACCGATCTGACCGGCAACCCGCTGCTTCGGCTAAGCTATCGAAATCGTTGGCGGACCCGGCGAGACTCGAACTCACGACCTCTGCCTTCGGAGGGCAGCGCTCTATCCAACTGAGCTACGGGTCCAGCTCAGACACGAAGCATACCGCGTCTGCCCGATCCTGAAAAGCCTCTTGCTCAAAGGACTTTCGACCCCAAGGGAGTCGTGCGTCTGACCGACCCGAGGGAGGATCACGGTGCCAAGCAGGGGCTGATCCACGCCGTGGCCCGCGGCTGCGCGGGCTGGTTGAACGGGAAAAGCCTCACTGCCGCCCCGTCGGACCGACAACCGACCGTCAGCTGCCGCCGGCCGACCGAACAAACGCCGCTCCGTCGGCCTGATCCCCCTCACCACTTTCGGACTCGCCGGTGCCGTCCGCGCAACCACGCTTGGCCTCCCATTGTTGCTGGAAGGCGAGCAGGCGATAGAGTTCGACCAGCTTTTCCTCGTTGTCGGCAAACGCTCGGCGCGCGCGCACCAAGGACGAGCGCGAGCCGCTCGGCACCGCGATCTGTCGATAGAGGTCGCGCTGTTCGTCCTTGATCCGTTCGATCTGACGCCGCGTGTGTTCGGCCGGTTCAATCAGCGAATAACTGCGCCGGCGCAGATCGCCACACACGGACTTCAGTGAGCGGCTGCGCTGTTCGAGCTCCTCGAACTGGGCGCGCAGCTCGGTCACCCCTTTGAAGCCTGTGTCAGACATCGTCGATGCCCCTTGCGCTCCCGGCCGCGCCGTCGGCGATTCGCCGAACCACCGCGGACGCTCTCGGCCCGAACTCTCAGGCTCTAGAATTTCGATAGCAAACCGGTTTTGTCAACCCGGGAACGACATCACCAGGGTCGCGGCCGCGGCCGTCACCGGGCGCTCGGCAATCACCACGTCATGCTGCGCCAACACCGCCTCGACCAGACGCGAGCCGCGGATGCGATCGACCCCGGACCCGTCCGCGCGAATCGCAAGCTCGACCCAACCGGCATCGCCGGTGGCGGGCGCGGCCGTCGCCTCAACCCGGCAATCGAGGACGAGCGGCCCGCAGACCGCAAGGCGCCGCTCGGCAAACAGCACCGCGATCGCATCGACCACCAACCCGCGGGCGAGCGCGATCGGCCGGTCCGGCTCGGACACGGTCACCGTAACCTTGGCCCACCCCGCGCCCCACCAGTCTTGGTTGCGCGCCTCGGCCGCCGCGACCATCGCCGCCAGCCCCTCCGGCCGCCGCGCCCGCGCCAGCGACTGGACCCCGGCGCTGCCCGGCCGATCCGGCCGAAGCGTGTCGATCATCCGGTTGATCAAGCGGAGCTGGCAGGCGCCGAACGCGCAGATGCCCTCTACCGACGGCGCGCCGCCCGCGCGCACGGTCTCCCCGGACCGGCCTGCGCCATCGGCATCGCGCCCGAACGCATCGAAGCGGCGCTGAAGATCGGCGATCGCCGGCACCACGTCGCCGACCAAGCGGTCGCAGGCCTCTTCATACGGGCGCAGGTCGGCGAGATCCCGCTGCTGGGCCCGGCACAGCGCGGTCAGCTCGTTGTTGAGCGCCATCAGGCCGTCGAGCCGCGCCCGTTCGTCGCTCGGCTTGACCGGGCGAAGCGGCGCCTCGCGCCGACGCACCAGGGTCAGATCAACTCCCTCGGTCTCCCGGCACAGCTCGGCCATCCGGTCCGAAGACCCGGCGCCGACCACCAAAACCCGGCCACTGCGCAAAAAGGCGGAGACGTTGAACACCCGCGGCTCGGCCCCGGCGTCGACCACAATCTCCCAGTCATAGGCAAAGCCGCGAATCCGGGCCGTGTGCAACAGTCGCTCGGCCTTGGCGCGCGACGGCGTATCGATCACCGCAAGCAAACTGGCCCCAACCTGCGGACCGGGCCGGAGCGTGGGGTCGCGGCGCAGCACCTCCTCGATGGTGCCGTCATCGCCGCAACGGACGACAAAACCGGCAGACCCGAGATCATCGCGTTCGGCTGGGGTGACGGTGCGATCGGTCATGACGTCTCGAGCCGGGTCATCAAGGCGACCAAGTCGCCGGCGTCGCGGGCGCTCGCGTCGGCCCCGACATCCTGCCACAGGTCACGGACGACGTTGAACGGGTTACCGCCGACGATAATCCGCACCGCCGCCAAGTCGGGCGCCGCGCGAACCGCCGCGATCAGATCGCGCACCGGCCCCAATTGAAAAACCAACGCGACCGAGATCAGCAATACGTCGATCCGCCGCTGCCGCAATGTGTCAAGAATCACCGAGATTGGTGACTCAGACCCTAAAAAATAGCACGACCAGCCGTGCATTTCCAGAATGTCAGCGACCATGTAAATGCCGAGCGCGTGTAAGTTACCGGGCGCGCAGGTCGCAAGACACCGCAGACGTCGCCGCGACGCCGGCCCAACGGCGCCGGGCGCGGAGGGGCCGACCTTTCGTCCGGGGGCAGAGGGGGCGGCGGCCGGTGTGGTCGCCGGGGCGGCGCCCGACAGACGGGCGTAGAGCAAGGTCATCAGCGACTGAGTTGTCGCGGTGCAAAAATGCTCCTGCGCAACATCGATATGGTTTAACTGCCACAGGCGCCCGATCTCGCCCTGGGTCCTTTGGAACACATGAAGATAAATCTCGTCGAGCGGCACCCCGGTGTCGAGCGCATTCAAGATATGCTCGGTCGCGATCTGACGGTCGCCGTTGAGCAGCGCCTCGAGATACAGGTTGGCCAGCGCCGCATGGGGCCGGTCGAGCGACAGATACGGCGGCACCGTGGTCGGATAAAACGGCAACTCGTCGATCACCGGATCGAGACATTCGTCGACAACCCCGCGGTCGGCCGGTGCCAGACGGCGCCTGAGCACATCCTTGATGCACAGAAGATTGGTCAAGACGTCGTCCACGGTGACCCGGTAGGCCGCGAGCAGAACGGTCAACCAGGCGGCGTAGTCGGAGAACAGCTCCGGCCGGGCCAGCCGCACCGCCTCGGCGAGGTGGCGCAGATGGTAGGTGTTGTCCTGCTCCATCCGGTAACGGATCGTGTCGCCGAATCGATCGGGCAAGCTCGGGTCGGCGGCCAGATTGTCGGCAGTGATCTCGATCGCAAGCTCGTCCACATCGTGGACCAGCCATTCCGCGATCGCGGCCCGGTTGCCGCCCGGGCGGCCGTCAAGATGCGACATGGCGCAAGGATCTCAAGGCTGGATGAGCCGGCGCCGGCCCGCGCACCGACCTTCGAACCTGGACCGATCGGTCGGGGCCGTCACCATCACCATACCCGTCAACATCGACATCGACACCAAACTCGGGGTCCGGGCCGCGCCGACTCTGGTCGGCACGGCCCGGCGGACGCAAGACCGCGGCGACACCGCCGTTGGACCCGCCGACCCGGGACGCTCCGGTCCCGGTGCCGAAAGCCCGTCCCCACTGCGGCAAATTGACGCAAGAGAGCCGGTCGTCCGTTCGGCCGGCGGTGGCCCCATCCAATGGTATCGACCAAACCGCTTAACGGTTTTTTGCCGCCTGGCTGGCACTGTCAAGGATGGCGCGCCGCGACACCGGCCCCGCATCGCCCCTGTCCGAGCCAAGCCCCGCGCCGTGTTGCACGCCGCCGGATCCCCCCAGGACATCGTGTCCGCTCAAAAGAGGGCAGACACGGCTCCACCTTTTGGCGTAATCTTTTTGGGTCCAGTCCGTCCAGCGCGTGGAGACGGTGCGATGATCACGGTCGATCCGATTTCGTTGGGCTCGCCTGAGGAGCTGAGCCATTTGTCGCATGACCATCTCAGACGGTTGTTGAAGGCGGTGGTCCACCAGCAACAAGACTTGGTCGGCCGCATATGGCGGTCGAGCGACCTGCCCGCACCCGAGACCGAGGCGATCGGTGCCTTCGACGACCGCTTGGAGATCGCCGAAGGGGAGCGGGCGTTCATGCTGCTCCAGCAAGCGATCCAGCTCAAAAAACAGCGCGAACCCGAGGCCGAGACACCGGTCCGAGTCGCGCCGGGCGGCCGTCCAATCTGATCCGCGCTCCCGACCCGCCCGCCCGCGTCGCCGGTTGGCAGCCGCCATTCGCGACCGCTGCCCCAGTCGCGGTCGGGCATCCGCCGTTGTCGGGCGACCGACGCGCCGCCCCGGCAACACCGCCCCTTGACAGACGGGCAGGCTGTCCGCCATCAGGCGTCACCCTGCCGCCGTCTTTGTGTCCTCTGCACGGAGTCGCGGCGGCCCGAGGGGCGGAGATCAGTGGGATGAGTTGGCTATATCTGGCGCTCGCGATCGTCTTCGAGGCGGCCGGGACCACGTCGATGAAGCTGTCGGACGGGTTGAGCCGGCTGTGGCCGACCTTGTCGATCTTTGTCTTTTACGGGATTTCGTTCATTTGGCTGACCCTGGCGTTGCGCGCGATCGAGGTCGGAACCGCCTATGCGATCTGGTCGGGGGCTGGCACGGCGTTGATCGCGACGATCGGGATCCTCCATTTCGGCGAATCGATCACCCCGGCCAAGCTCGGCGCGCTCGCGCTGATCATTCTCGGCGTCTTGATCCTTAAAGCGAGCGAGTGACCGACCGAGCCACGGACGTGAGGACGCCCGCGCGACGATCATGACGATCTTGCCGGATATCATACCAAATCCGATTGTTTTGTTCCGGTTATCCACGCCTGAGGAAACTGCTCACCGATCCTGTAGGTTGGGGCGATCGGCCGGCCCGACCGATCCGTTTGCACCGCCGGTTGCGGCCGGTCGCCCCAACATCGGCGGGTCAGCTTTACGTCACCGTAGATGTTGGGGCGCGGGCCTGGGACAGGGCGCTCCCGATCGACCAAGTGCGGCCCGCGCCTGGTGGCGCGCAAGCCCAGCGGCGATTGAGCGGATCTGATTTGGTCCTACTGTCGGCCTTCGCGCACCCAGGCGGCGATCAGGGTGCCGAGCGCCAGCGCCAACGCGAGGATCACCGGCACCAGCGGCACGGTCGCAACCCCAGTGACCCGATAGTCGCCGTTGGCGCGCAGCCCGAGCCACCCTGGCCCGCCATGCGGCCCCTCGGGCGCGGTGCGGGCGATCTCGAGCGCGTCGGCCGGCCGATCGGCGAGCCACTGGACGCTGCCGCCGGCGGCCTTGACCGCCGGGGCGAGCCGGGCCGCGGTCGCCCGCAGATCGGCCTGTTCCGCGATGTCGCCGGCACCGACCACGGCCAGCGTGCTCCGCCGACCGTCGGACAGGTGATAAACGCCGGGGCGCGGCGCCTCGATCATCCCGCGGGCCCGTCCCGGATCACCGGGGATCAGCGTCAGCGTGGCGGTGGTGCCGGTCGGGTCGGTCACCGCGACCGGCCGGTCGTCGTCCTCGAGGCTGCGCCGCTCCACCACCAGCCGGCCACCGTCGGCGCGCGCGCGCAGAACGTCTTCTTCCAGCTCCGGTTCCTTCATCAGCCAATGCGCCAGTCGGCGCAGCAACTCGCCATGGGGGCCGCCACCCTCATAGCCGCGCGACCACAGCCAGATCTGGTCGCTCGCCAGTTGGGCGACCCGGCCGCGCCCGACCCGGTCGAGGATCAGCAACGGACGGTCGCCAAGGCCGGTCAGCACCGTCCGGCCGCGGTCGGCGGCGACCTCGATCTGGCGGAACCAGCGGCCCCACGACGGCGTCGCCGGACCGGCACCGGGCAGTCCCGCGGTCACCGGATGGCGGTCGCCGACCGCGGTCGGCATCGGTCGAAACGGCGCGGCAATCACCCGCCCGGTCGGGGTTGCCGGCAGAACCCGGCCGAGCGCGGTGCGCGCCAGGCTGAACGGCGTGGTGAACGACGGTCCGCTTGCGACCAACAGGGCACCGCCGCCGGCAACGTATTGGACGATGTTGTCGAAGTACAATTGGGGCAACACACCGCGCTGGCGATAGCGATCGAAAATGATCAAGTCGAAATCGTCGAGCTTGATCTCGAACAGCTCGCGGATCGGAAAGGCGATCAGCGACAACTCGTTGATCGGTGTCCCGTCCTGTTTTTCCGGCGGCCGCAGGATCGTGAAATGGACCAGATCGACGCTGGGATCGGCCTTCAACAAATTGCGCCAGGTCCGCTCGCCCGGATAGGGCTCGCCCGAAACCAGCAGGACGCGCAGCCGGTCGCGGACGCCGTTGACCACCACCGCGGTGCGGTTGTTGGCGTCGGTCAACTCGCCGTCGGCGGCCGCCACCGCGAGTTCCAGGACATTGTCGCCGGCATGGCCGAGCGTCAGGTCAATGTCGATCTGTCGGCCGATCGGCACCGCCTGGACCACCGGCGGACCGCCGTTGCGCCGCACGGTCAGCATCGCCATCCCGGCCCGGCCGCCGCCGGTCGCGGTCCCCTCCGCGACCTGCACCGACACGGTCACGGTCCGGCCGACCAGACCGTAGCTCGGCGCGGTGACGACCTCGATCCGCCGGTCGGTTTCATCGCGCACCCCGGTGATCAGCGCATGGAGCGGGCCGAGCGCACCGATCCGCGCGGCCGGCCCGCGCGTCGCGCCGGTTGGGTCGGCCGGGCCCGCGCCGGCGCCGGCGCCGCCGGGGACATCGTGGACCTGGCCGTCGGTGACCAGCACCACGCCGGCGCGCCGACGCGGCGGCACGTCGGTCAGCGCCTGGTCGATCGCGGCGAACAGGCGGGTCTCGGTTGCCGCGGGGTCGCCGACCTCGACCACCCGGACCTCGAGGTTGGGCAGCGCCTTGAGCCGGGTCCGCAGCGCCGTCACCGCCGCGTCAGTGTCGGCGCTGCGGGTGCCGACCGTTTGGCTCGGCGAGCGATCGGCCACGATCAGGGCGACGTCGGGGATCGGCACCCGGTCTTCGTGCACCAGCCGCGGGTCGAGCAGCAGCCCGGCCAGCACCGCCAGCACCGCCAAGCGCAGCCAGGCGCCGCGGGCGCCGCGCACCAACCCGACCAAACCGACCACCCCGGCAAGCGCGAACAGGGGCCCGAGGATCGTCCACGGCACCAGCGGCGCGATCGCAAGCGAGGAGCCAAACAGGGTCACTGGCCGAGCCTTTCGAGGATCGCCGGGACGTGGACCTGATCGGCCTTGTAGTTGCCGGTCAGCGCATACATCACCAGGTTGACGCCGACCCGATAGGCGAGCTCGCGCTGGCGCTCGCCCCCCGGCACCGCCGGAAAGAGCGGCCGCCCTGACGGGTCGAGCGCCCAGGCACCGGCCCAGTCGTTGGCGCCGATCAGCACCGCCGACACCCCATCGCGCCGGCGCTCGGCATCGGCCTCGACCCACAGCCGGCCGCCGGCGTAGCGCCCGGGGAACTCCCGGAGCAGGTAGAACGCCTTGGTCAGGACATGGTCGGGCGGCACCGGCGCGAGCGCCGGGATCTCGAGCCCGGCGGTCAACCGGCCGAGCGCGTGGCCGCCCGGGCCGCGGCCGAGCGCGCCGCTCCCGGTGCGCTGGTCGCGGGTGTCGAACAAGATGGTGCCGCCGTTGGCGAGATAGGCGTTGAGCCGCCGCCGCGCCGCCGGCGACGGGGTCGGCTGGTCGGGTGCGACCGCCCAATAGAGCAGCGGGAAGAACGCGAGCTCGTCGCGCTCGATATCGACGCCGCGGGCGCCGGCGGCCTCGACCGCGCTGCGGCGGTTGAGCACGTGGGCCAGCCCCTCGAGCCCGGCACGGGTGGTGGCGTCGAGCCGACGGTCGCCGGTGACGACGAAGGCAAGCCAGGTCCGGTTGGCGGCGGCGACCGCCGCGGCGTCGTCGGCGGTCGCCGGCCGCGCGGTCGCGCCGCCGATCACGATCGCGCCGACCAGAGCGGCGGCGATCGCCGGCCCGCGGCGGCCGAACAGACCGCGCAACGCCAACGCCGCGATCAGGTCCACGATCACCAGGGCGAACGCGAGCCCAAGCAGCCAGGGTTTCAACGGGCGCTCGGCGCTTGCGGTCCCGGTGGTAACCGCGACCCCCGAGGGCAGCGCGCCGAGCGGCGCCAGGCTGTCGATGCCGTCGCCGAGGTTGCGTGCGCGCCGCGCCTGCGGCGGACCATAAACCCCGGGCGGATGGGCCGGCCCGAACGGCGCCGACGCAACGGCGCCGTCCTCGAGCGGCCGGGCCGCCGGCCCCGGCGCCCCCAAGCGGGCGAACCCGTCGAACACCCGGTGCGGCGCGAGCCGCCCCGGCCGCGCCGCGGCCGGTCGGCGGGCGCTGAGCGCGACCAGCCGCCCCAGCATGTCGCCGAACAGGCCGGACAACGCCAGGTTCGACCACGCCGGCCCGGCGGTGGTGTGGATCAGCACCAGCCAGCCGTCGCCGCGCCGGTCGGCGGTGACCAGCGGCGTGCCGTCGGCCAGGCGCGCCCAGGTGCGGTCCGGCAGCTCGAGCGTCGGCTCGGCCAGCACCTGGCGGCCGACCGTAACCTCGGCCGGCACCGCGAGACCGTGGAACGGCGACGCCGCGTCGAACGAGGCCAGCGGCGCCGGCGCCGACCACGACAGGGCACCGCCCAGGGTCCGGTCGCCGCGGCGCAGCGGCACCGGGACCAGCGGCGCCGACCCGGCCGCCGCGGCGAGCGTCGGGCCGGCGAACCGGACCACCACCCCGCCGGCGCCAAG
>JANQHG010000179.1 GCA_028277115.1 Azospirillaceae bacterium | reverse complement strand
GTCGACGACCGCGGCGCCGGTCCCGCCGACGCCCCGGTCGACCATCGCCGCGCCGGTGCCGCCGATCCCGCGATCCGAGCGATCGCCGGCGCAGCCGGCCAAACCGAGCACGCCGAGCACGCCGAGCACCCCGGCGACCAGGATCGCGCGCGGCCAGGCAGGCCGGTCGGTCGGGGCACCGGCGGTCACGACACCGCCTCGCCGGTCGGCACGGCGGTGTCGGTGCCGTCCGGGCCGTCCGGCCGGTCGGGGCCGAAGTAGGCGTAGACCCCGACCGTGAACCGACGATCGGCATCCGACCGCCCCTCGTCGCGGTCGGCGTGGGCGAGGGCCTGCCGGTTCAACTCGGTGAGCAGAGCCATGCCACGCTCGCGCGCCGCCGCCTCAAGGGCGGCGACGGAGCCTTCGGTGAG
This sequence comes from Azospirillaceae bacterium, assembly GCA_028277115.1. GTDB lineage: Bacteria > Pseudomonadota > Alphaproteobacteria > Azospirillales > Azospirillaceae > JANQHG01. Next base: position 12,474 of record JANQHG010000179.1, on the reverse strand, counting down.
CCGGTCATAGAAGACGGCACGTTCGAACATCGGGCGCCCGTGGCCGATCAGATTGTGCGCGGACGCCGCGGCGTGGTCACGCAGGTTGCGCCCGAAGTAATAAGCAAGCCCGGTGAAATCCGCACGCGGCACAAAGGCGCGGGCGTCGAGCGCCAGGTGGTCGTCGGGCAGCACCCGCACGATCCCGGACGCAACCCAGTCGTCGAGCACCGCACGCGGCCGGACGTCCTTGCTGACCGACGACACCAGGCGATCGAACGACGGCTCACCCTCGGTGTCCGAGGTCCGCGGCAGCACCCGAGGCTGCCCCCCGGCATCGCTGTACGCCGGATCGCCGAGCCAGACGCCGAGCACCTGCGCCCCCAGCGACGCCGCGTGCGGCAGCGCCGCCGCCTCGGCCGGGTCCTGGCGCAGCCGTTTGACATCCTTGCGGTGGACCCCGGTCAGAAGCGTGATCCGGCTGTCGGTCTGCTCCTTGCCGGCAAGCGGGAAGTCGGCCGCGGCGACCTCGACGAACAGGCTTTTCAGCACCTGACAGAGCGCCGGATAGGTGACACCGAAATGGATCAACGCGCGGACGACCGGCCGCATCAGGCGCCGCACTGCCGCCAGCACCAGCGTGTCCGTCTCGCGCCCCTGGTCGGTCATGGCCCTTGCCCGTCCCGCGGCAGGTCTTTTTTGTGGTTTTTTTTCCCACGATATCGCGATCTCAACAGGGGTGCAAGGCTCACGGCAAGGTGACGCCGTGCGACCCGCGTCGCCCTGCCACCGTGGCCATATCTCGGTCGAGTGGGTGGTGGTGCATCAGGGGAGGTCGTTCGATGACCGCTGCGAACGGGGTGGTTTCGACGCGCATCATCCGCGCGGCCGGACGCTTGGCGGTCGTGGTCTTGGGTGGGGCGATCGCGGTCGGCGCGGGCATTGCGGCGATCATGGCCGTGGCTGCGGCGGAGACGGGCGATACGGGCGGCCTGCCGGCACCGCGCGAGCACTTTGCCTTACCGGACCCGGCGGCGCTCGACGGGCCGGCGGCGGAGGCGGCATATCGTTCGGTGCGCCCCAGCATGCTTGCGGCCTATCAGTTGTCACGCGACCCGATCACCCGCCGCTACCCGTCTTGGCAGCGTTACAACGACGTGCCCTATCTGTCGAAACAGCACGGCCGACGCTACGTCAACATCTACGCCAACCCAGCCGCCGCCTATGGCGACTTCGAGCTCGGGGTCGGCTACCCGCCGGGCGCGGTGATCGTCAAGGACAGCTTTTCGGTCGCCGCGGACGGCGCGCGCTACCCGGCGCCGTTGTTCATCATGGAGCGCCTGGCCCCGGGCGCCTCGCCAGCGACCGACGACTGGCGCTACACCATGTATTTGCCCGACGGCACCTTGTTCGGCACCACCGACGGCGCCGGCTCGGACAAGGTCGCGTTCTGCGCCGACTGCCACAAGAAGGCCGAGACCGGCACCGGTATGTTCTTCCCGCCGACCGCGCGGCGCCGCTAATCGCTGCCGCACCGCCCACTCGGCGGCTGCAGCCGACCGTGCGGGCGGCGTTGGCGCATGCCGGCACCAAGACGCCGGGGTGATCGGGTCGCCCGGATGCGGCCGGCGGCCATCACCCGCACATCAGGGTGCGCGTCAGGGAGCGCGGAAACGCCGTTGCGCGGTGCGGCGAAGTCTTGCGGGCGACCCGGGCGGTTGCTACAAGGACGGCAATGCGGCGCGTTCGCCCGATCCAACGGTCCCGAAAACGCCGGACCCCAAGAATGCCGGACCGGCGCGGCAACCCGACCAGGTGCATAAGGATAGGCGGCAATGGAGTCCGACCCGCAGACCCGGAAATATCGGACGATCTTCATTTCCGATATCCACCTGGGCACCCGCGGCTGTAAAGCCGATTTTTTGCTCGATTTCTTAAAGTACAACGAATCCGAGTATCTGTATCTGGTCGGCGACGTCGTCGACGGCTGGCGCTTGAAACGCAGCTGGTATTGGCCGCAGACTCACAACGACGTCGTCCAGAAAATCCTGCGGCGCGCGCGCAAAGGTGCCAAGGTGTTCTACCTGCCCGGCAACCATGACGAGGGCGCGCGCGACTTCCTCGGGGTTCAGTTCGGCGGCGTCACCCTGGTCGACGAGATGATCCATACCACCGCCGATGGGCGCCGTTTCCTGGTGATCCACGGCGATCAGTTCGACACCGTCGTCAAATATGCCAAATGGCTGGCATTGATCGGCGACCATGCCTATGTCTTGTTGTTGTGGCTCAACACGGGGCTGAACTGGGTGCGACGCCGACTCGGATTAACCTATTGGTCGATCTCCGCCTATCTCAAGCACAAGGCGAAGAGCGCGGTCGAGTTCATCGGCAAATACGAGGCCGCCCTGGCCGAAGAGGCGCGTCGGCGCCAGGTTGACGGAGTCATCTGCGGGCATATCCATCATGCCGAGATGCGGGACATGGAGGGCGTCCTCTATTGCAACGACGGCGATTGGGTCGAATCCTGCACCGCTTTGGTCGAACACGACACCGGCGAGCTGGAAATCATCCACTGGGCACAGGTCAGCCAGAGCCAGACGGTCAGAGCGGCGGCGTGAACATCCTGATCGTGACCGACGCCTGGCACCCTCAGGTCAACGGCGTCGTCCGCACCCTGTCAACGGTCCGTGACGAGCTCCAGAAAATGGGGCACACGGTCGAGATCGTCGGACCGGACCGGTTCCGCACCGTGCCGCTGCCGACCTATCCGGAAATCCGGCTCGCGGTCGGCGCCGGTTACCGGCTGCCCAAGATCATCGACGAGCTGAAACCGGAAGCGATCCACATCGCGACCGAAGGCCCGCTCGGCCACGCCGCCCGGCGCTATTGCCTGCGGCGCAAGCGGCCGTTCACCACCGCCTATCACACCCGGTTCCCGGAATACATCCGCGACCGCGCGCCGGTGCCGCTGGCCTGGACCTATGCCCTGGTCCGCCGCTTCCACCGGCCGTCCGAAGCGGTGATGGTCGCAACCCAGTCGATCGAACGCCTGCTTGCCGCCAAGGGCTTCCGCAACCTGCGGCGCTGGACCCGCGGCGTCGATACCGAGCTGTTCCGGCCGCGGCCCAAGGATTTCCTCAAAGACCCGCGGCCGATCGCGATGTATGTCGGCCGGGTCGCGGTGGAAAAGAACATCGAAGCCTTCCTCGACCTGCCGTTCGCCGGGACCAAATACGTGGTCGGCGGCGGGCCGCAGCTGGCCGAGTTCCGCCAACGCTACCCCGAGGTCCGGTTCGTTGGCCCCAAGCATGGCGAGGAGCTCGCCTGCTATTACGCCGCCGCCGACGTCTTCGTGTTCCCGTCCAAGACCGACACCTTTGGCTTGGTCCTGCTCGAAGCGCTGGCGTCCGGGGTGCCGGTCGCGGCCTATCCGGTCGCGGGGCCGCTCGACCTGCTCGGCGGCGCGGATGTCGCCTGCCTCGACGAGGATCTCGGCCATGCGGTGCGCGAGGCCTTGACCATCCCGGCCGAGCGCTGTCGGCGCTTCGCGCTCGAGCATTCGTGGCGCAAATCGGCCGAGCAGTTCTTGAACAACCTCCAGCCGTTCGACCCGGGCGCCGAGGACCCGACCGCCGCCGCGACGGCGGCCCCGGGGACCGGCGCGCCCGGGCTCGGAGCCGCGCCGACCGTCGCCACCGCCGGCCTCGACCCGGTCGGGCTGCGGGTCGCCGACCCGGCACCGCGCCCCGCGACGCGCACCGGCGAGCGGGTGCCGCCCGACCCCCGGCCGCCGGCGCGGGCCCGGGAGACCGCATGACCGGCCCGCGCGGCTGAACTGACAGTCCGACGGCAATGGCTGCGGGCACGGCACGACCGGGCATCCTCGGTGTCGCCATCGCGACGGCGCTTGGCGTCGCCGCGCTTGCGGTGATCCTCGCCACACCGCTCGCCGAACCGCCGGCCAACACCGCGCTGGCGATCACCCTGGTCGCGCTCGGCCTGTGGGCGACCGGCGTGCTCGCGGAGTATCTGACCGCCCTGATTCTGTTTTGGCTGGTCGTGGTCTCGGGAATCGCGCCGCCTGCGGTCGCGTTCGCCGGCTTTGCGTCTTCGGCGTTGTGGATGATTTTCGCCGGGCTGGTGATCGGGGTCGCGCTCGGCCACTCGGGCCTCGCCGAGCGTTTGGCGCGCCGGCTGGCCGGCGCGGGGGCGCGCGACTATCTCGTGATCATCGCCGGCGCGGTCGGGGCGTGCGTCGCGCTCGGCTTCGTCATGCCGTCGGCGATGGGCCGGGTCATGCTGATCATGCCGATCGGGCTCGCGTTCGCCGACCAACTCGGCTTTGCCGAGGGCAGCCGGGGGCGCACCGGCATCGTGCTCGCGATCGCGTTCGGCAACTTCCTGCCGGCGTTCGGCATCCTGCCGTCGAACGTACCCAACATGGTGCTGATCGGCGCCGCCGAGTCGCTCTATGGCCTGTCGCCCGGTTACGCCAGCTACCTGTTCCTGCATTTCCCGGTGCTCGGGCTCGGCAAGGCGTTTGCGATCATCGCGGTGATCGCGTGGCGCTATCACGACACGCCGCGCCCCGCCGCGCCCGCCCCGGCCAGCGCGCCCGCGTCCGAACCGCCGATTTCCGCCGCGGAATGGCGGTTGGCCGGGCTGCTTGCGCTCGGGCTTGCACTGTGGATTACCGACGCGGTCCATGGCATCGCCCCGGCGTGGATCGGGCTCGCGATGGCGATCGTCTGTCTTGCCCCGGGCAGCGGTCTGGTTCCCGCCGACACCTTTCGTCGGCGGATCGATTTCGCGCCGGTGTTCTATGTCGCCGGGATCATCAGTCTGGGGTCGCTCGCCCACCATACCGGGCTCGGCGCCGAGATCACGGGGCTGGCGCTGTCGGAGTTGCCGCTCGGCCCCGACCAGCCGTTCGCCAACTGGGCGACCCTCGGCACCGTCGGGGTGGTGATTGGGATGACCGCGACCCTGCCCGGCGTCCCGGCCGTCTTGACCCCGCTTGCCGCCGATTTGGCCGAGGCAACGGGCTTCAGCCTGATGGCGGTCCTGATGACCCAGGTCATCGGATATTCGACATTGATCCTGCCATATCAGTCCCCACCATTGATGGTCGCGCTCGGTCTGGGGCGGGCGTCGCTCGCCGCCGCGACCTCGGTCTGTCTGATGATCGCCGCGGTGACGATTTTGGTCCTGCTGCCGCTTGACGCCCTGTGGTGGCGCCTGCTCGGCTGGTTTTGACGCGGGGCAGCACGCGGCCTGACGGCCATACGGAGGACGCCGCCCCCTCGCCCCCCCTCTCAAATGGGGTCCAGGGGGCACCCCCTGGTGGGGGGTGTCGGGGGGCAACGCCCCCTGACGATGGGGGCGCAAGCCCCCAAACCCTCGCAACGGGCCTCGGTGTCTGCCGCGATCAGGCAGGAGGAGACGACATGCTGGCGGCCGAAATCACCGGTTGTGGCGACCCGGCCCGGACGATCCGGATCGTCGAGGACGCACCGATGCCGCGCCCGCGGGTCGGCGAGCTGTTGGTGCGGGTCGAGGCGAGCTCGGTCAACCCGCTCGATTGCCGGCGCCGGCGCGGCTATGGTCGGACCGTGCTCGGGGTGATGGGCGCGGGGCGCATCCCCTACATCCCGGGGCGCGACTGCGTCGGGGTGGTCGAGGCGATCGGCCCCGCGGTCCGCCGGTTCCGCCCGGGCGACCGGGTATGGGCGGCGCAGTCGCCGGCGCGCCCCGGCACCCAGGCCGCTTATGTCGTGGTGCCGGCGACCGACGCCGCACCGGCGCCGACCAGCCTTTCTGCGATCGAGGCGGCGGCGGTGCCCTACGCCGCGCTCAGCGCCTGGTCGGCGTTGGTCGGGCGCGGCGGCCTCGGCCCGGGGCGCAGCGCCGGCAAACGGGTGGCGATCCTGGGCGCGGCCGGCGGGATCGGCACGATCGCGATCCAGCTCGCGGTCGCCTGGGGCGCCAAGGTCGCCGCGACCTGTCGGGGCGCCGGCGCGGTCGCGGCGCTGCAAGCACTGGGCGCCGACCCGGTGCTCGACAGCGGCCAGGGCGACCCGTGCCTGCGCCTGGCCGGCTACGACGTGGTGCTCGACACGATCGGCGGCGAGACCACGACCCGCGCCTTGCGCATGGTGCGGCCGGGTGGCCGCCTGGTCACCCTGATCACACCGGTGTTGCCGTTGACCGACCGGCTCGGCCTGCCGGCCGGGTTGGCGGCGAGCGCGGCATGCGGCCTCGCCGACCGGGTGCGCGCCGGGATCACCGGCGGCCGGCGACTTGTGTGGGCGTTCGTCCGGCCCGATGGCCGGGTGCTCGGGACCTTGGCCGAGATGGCCGACAGGGGGGAACTGCGGCCGCTGGTCGCTGAAATCTATCCGCTTGCCCGGCTTGCCGAGGCGCATGCGCGTTGGGAGGCCGGCGGGGTGATCGGTAAGATCGTGATCGAGGTTTCTCCCGGTGGTCGGGCGACCCGTCCCGGGTGACACGGCGGATGCGGCCTGTCGGCCGTGGCGGGGGCGCTGCCCCCGGACCCCCGCAAGGGGGAAACGCCAACTGACCTTGGGGGCGAACAGGCCGTTGAGGCATTGTCAATGAACCGTCACCACCCTATGACAAATGCCGCGCCGGCGGCGGCCCGCGGTCGGACGGAACGGGCGGTTCATGGCGGCGTACGACTTCTCCCTGGTCGAAGCGGTGCTGGTCGACCACCAGGTGAACACCCTGCGATTGCTGCGCGACTGCCTGATGCGGATGGGCATGCGCGACGTCATGCCGTTTTCCTCGTCCGCCGGGGTCGAAAAGGCGTTGGCCGGCGGGGCGTGCGACCTTTTGGTGGTCGATGCCGAGACCCGGTCGTGCGACATGCTGGAGCTGGTCCGTCGCCTGCGCAACGCGCCGGACTCGCCGAACCCGTTCGCCTGCGTCCTGGTCACCACCTGGCAGCCGACCAGTCCGTTGATGACCCGCGCGACCAACGCCGGCGCCGACTCGGTGGTGGTCAAACCGCTGTCGCCGCGCCAGTTGGCCGACCGGGTCCACGCCCTGATCGAAAACCGCAAGAAGTTCGTCGTCACCGCCGACTACGTCGGGCCGGATCGGCGCCGGTCGCCGCGCGGCGGCACCCAGATCCCGCTGATCGAGGTGCCCAACACCCTGCGCCTGAAGGCGACCGGACTGTGGCCGCGGGTCTCGGCGCGCGAGTTGATCAAGGCCGCGCGCGCCGAGATCAACGCCGAACGGGTGGTGCGCGACGCCTTCCAGGTGCCGTTCCTGGTCGAGTTCGCGCTGCCCGGACTCGCGCGCACCCCGCCCGACCCGTTCGCCCGCGACCATATCGCGCGGATCGCCGGAGTGATCGACGACCTGCGCCGCCGCGGCGTCAAGGGCGACGACACCGCGGAACGGGTCGAGACGACCTGCCGCGCGCTGGCCGTGCTCGCCGACCGGATCGGCCGCGCCGACCGGACGCCGGCACCGCTGGATGAGCGCGGGCAGTTGGTCCGGCTCGGCCACACCCTGCTGGCCCAGCTGCGCCCGGACCGTCTCGCCCCCGACCTCGCCGCGGACGTCAAGGCCGCGGTCGCGGCCTACCGCGCCCGCCTGGACGCGATCCTTGCCGCCAAGGCCAACGCCAAGCTCGCGTCCGAGTAACATCACCCCGGCCGCGCAACGCCCGACAGACCCCCGCCGACCGCCACCAAACCCCACCCCCCGATCAGCAGGCACACGCTCGCATGTCCGATTCCGTTCTCGGGGCGCTGGCCGCGGCGCTCGGGATTATCGACGTCTACCACGACATCCGGGGCCGCGCCCATCCGACCGACGACCACTGCCGCCGCCGGATCGCCGCGGCACTCGGCTACCCTGCCTGGACCGAGGCCGCGGCGGCGAGCAGCCTCGCCCGGCTGACCGCGGCGCGGTGGCGCCGGCTGACCCCGGCGATACAGGTGGTCGGGCGCGGCTGCCGACCCGAGGTCGCGCTCCGGGTGCCGGCCGCCGCGACCGGCCGGGTTGCCTGGCGTCTGGTTGCCGAGGACGGCACCGAGACCGCCGGTGAGGTGCCGCTCGACACGCTGGCGGTGCGCGCGGCGGCCGAGCTCGACGGGCGCTCGATGCTGGCGCGCGCACGCGCGCTCCCGGCCACCGCCCTGCCCGACGGCTACCACCGTCTGACGGTCGAAGTGTCCGGGCCCGACGCCAGCGCGTCCGGGTCGGTCGGCGAGACCGTGCTCGCGGTGACGCCGCCCGCGGCACGCGACTTGGGCGACGCGCTCGGCGGGCGCCGACGCGCCTGGGGGGTTGCGGCCCAGCTCTATGGCGTGCGCGACGCCGCGGCATGGGGGTTCGGCGATTTCGGCACGCTCGCGCGTCTCGGGGCCCTGGTCGGCCGCCGCGGCGGCGACGTCGTCGGGATCAACCCGGTGCACGCCCTGTTCCCGGGCGACCCGGGCCGGTTCAGCCCCTATGCGCCGTCGCACCGCGCCTTTCTCGACAGCCGCTACATCGACGTAACGCGGGTGCCCGAGTTCGCCGAAACGCCGGCCGCCCGGGACCTGGTCGCGAGCGACCGCCATCGGGCGGCGCTGGCCGCGGCACAAGCGGCAGCCCTGATCGATCACGCCGCGGTCTGGGCGTTGAAACGTCCGGTGCTGGAGGCGCTGTTCGACGCGTTCCGCCGCCGCGAACGCGTGCACCCGAGCGCGCGCGGCGGCGCCTTTGCCGATTTCTGTGCCGCGCGTGGCGACGGGTTGCGGCGCATGGCCGTGTTCGACGCACTGGTCGAGGCGCGCACCGAAGCCGACCCGTACGACGCCGACTGGCGCCGGTGGCCCGCCGGGCTGCGCGATCCCGACGGACCCGAGGTCGCGGCGTTCGCCGCCGACAACACCGAACGGGTTGCATTCTTCCAGTATCTCCAGTGGCTCGCCGATCAACAACTGGCCGACGCCGCCGCGGCGACCCGCGCCGCCGGCGCACGGCTCGGCCTTTACGGCGACCTTGCGGTCGGCACCGAGCCGGGCGGCGCCGAGGCCTGGGCCAACCAGGCCGCGGTCGCGACCGGGCTCAGCCTCGGCGCGCCGCCCGACCCGTTGGGGCCGGAGGGTCAGGACTGGGGGCTCGCCCCGTTCGCGCCGATCGGGCTCGCCGAGGCCGGCTACGCCCCGTTCCTTGCGATGCTGCGCGCGGTGATGCGCCACACAGGGGTGGTGCGGATCGACCATGTCATGGGGCTGCGCCAGATGTTCGTCTATCCGCGCCCCGAAACCGGCCCGCCCGAGGGCGCCGACCGGCCAGGCCGGGTCGGCGCCTATCTGCGGGCGCCGTTTGAGGATCTGCTGGGCCTGGTCGCGCTCGAATCGGCGCGCAGCGGCGCGGTCGTGGTCGGCGAGGACCTGGGCACCGTGCCCGACGGTTTTCGCCCGGCGGTCGCCGCGGCGGGTTTGCGGTCCTATCGCGTGCTGGTGTTCGAGCGCGAGGCCGACGGCCGCCACCGCCCGCCCGCGGCTTGGCCGGCGCAGGCGCTCGCGACCAGCACCACCCATGATTTGCCGACGCTCGCCGGCTGGTGGCGCGGGCGCGACCTCGACTGGCGCCGGCGGCTCGGCCAGATCGCCGACGACGCGGCGCTCGTCGAGGCCGCGGCGGGGCGCCGCGCCGACCGTGCGGCCCTGGTCGCGGCGGTGCGCGCGGCCGGGCTGCTCGCGCCCGCGCCGGCCGGCACCGGGATCGATCCGGTGGTCGACGCCGCCGACCTGCCCGAAACCGTGCTGGTCGCGGTCTGGCATTTTCTCGCCGCCACCCCGTGTGACCTCGCGATCCTGCCGCTCGAGGACATTGTCGGCGCGGTTGAACAGCCCAATTTGCCTGGGACGATCGATCAACACCCGAACTGGCGCCGACGATTGGCGCCGCCCCTCGACGCCCTGGCCGAGGACGACCGCCTGGCGACCTTGGCCCGGACGATGCATGCGGCCGGACGCACCGACGCGTGACGACACGAACACCGCGATGCCGGGGTGTCGCCGGCGGCGGAGACTTGATACCGTGGCCGCGCCCGCGACACCCCGTCGCGGCAGTCCGCCGAAATCGGGAGACCAAGCGATGAAGGGTGATCCGAATGTCATCCGTCACCTGAACACGATCCTGACCAATGAATTGACCGCGATCAATCAGTACTTTCTGCACGCCCGGATTATCAAGAATTGGGGACTGCTGCGGCTCGCTGATTATGTCTACCAGGAGTCGATCGGCGAGATGAAGCACGCCGATTTGTTGATCGAGCGGATTCTGTTTTTGGAAGGGCTGCCGAACGTCCAGGATCTGCATAAGATTCAGATCGGCGAAGAGCTTACGGAGATGTACGAGGCCGACCTCGGCATCGAGACGCATAACCGGACCTGTCTGATCGAGGCGATCACGTATTGTGAAAGCGTCCGCGATTTCCACAGCCGGGACATTCTGGGGCAAATTCTCGGCGATACCGAGGAGCATATCGATTGGCTGGAAACCCAGATCGACTTGATCCAGCGGGTCGGTCTGCACAACTACCAGCAGGAGCAGATGTTCGGCGGCGGCGCCTGACGCCGGTGGGGCTTGGACGGAACGTGACGACCGCCCCGAGGGTTTGGGGGCTGGCGCCCCCAAGGTCAGGGGGGGTCACCCCCCGACACCTCCCGACCAGGGGTTGCCCCCTGGACCCCATTGAGTGGGGGCAAGGGGGCGAGGCCCCTTGCGGGGGTCGAGGGGGCGGCGCCCCCCGCACGGCCGCGAGGCCGCATCCGGCGCCGCGGCGGGTCGACCGTAAGCCGGTGAGGCCCCAATGACGTCCGATGATCCGAAGCTGCCGCGGCGGCTGTCGACCGCGGACGAACGGGCAGCTTTTCTGGCCAGGGCGACGGCGGTGCCGGTCACGGCTCCGCGCGGCCGGTTGATTTTCGCGCTCGACGCCACGGCGAGCCGGGAGCCGACCTGGGACCTCGCCTGCCAGATCCAGGGCGAGCTGTTCTCGGCCGCCGGCGCGATCGGCGGGCTCGAGGTGCAGCTGGTGTTCTACCGCGGCTTCGGCGAATGCAAGGCGAGCCCTTGGGTCGGCGACCCGGCGGCGCTGTTGAGGCGGATGACCGGGGTGCGCTGCCTCGGCGGCCGGACCCAGATCGGCCGGGTGCTCGCCCATGCGCTGGCCGAGGCGCGGGCCCGCCCGGTCAACGCCGTGGTGTTCGTCGGCGACGCGATGGAGGAGGGGATCGATCATCTCTGTCACCTCGCCGGCCAACTCGGCCTGATCGGGGCGCCGGTGTTCCTGTTCCATGAGGGCGACGACCCGACCGCGCGGGCAGCGTTCACCGAGATCGCGCGGTTGAGCGGCGGCGCGTGCTGCCCGTTCGACGGCCGCAGCGCCGACCAGCTGCGGGCGTTTCTGGGCGCGGTCGCGGCGTTCGCCGCCGGCGGCCGGCCGGCGCTCGACCACTACGGCGCCGCGGGCGGTGCGGCCGCGGCCGCGGTGCGCCAGCTGACCAGCCAGGTCCGCCGGAGCTAGGCGGGACTATGCCGGTGTCCTGGCTGATCTTGACCTTGGCTTTGGTCCTCGGCGGCACGTTGTTGGTGCGGGCGATCCTCAGGGCCCGACCGGGCGACATCGTGCGCGCCGGTGCGTGGACGCTCGGCGGGCTCACGGTCGGTCTTGTCGTGTTCCTCGCGGCCTCGGGCCGGCTCGCCGGGTTGATCTCGATGGCCGCGGTGCTGGTCCCGGTCGTCGGCACGCTCTATCGATACTGGCAACGGCTGCAGCCGCCGGGCAACCCGCGCACCGGTCAACGCTCGGAGGTCGAGACCGCGACCCTGTCGATGACGCTCGACCACGACAGCGGCACGATCGACGGGGTGATCCGGGCAGGGCCGCTCGCCGGCCGGGCGCTCAACTCGCTGGAGCGCGCCGAGGCGCTGTGGCTCTACCGCGAGGTGGTGCGCCTCGACCCGTCGTCGGTGGCGCTGCTCGAGACCTGGCTCGAGCGCGCCCATCCCGGCTGGCGCGCCGAGGCCGGCGCCGAGCGCGTAGACGCCCCCGGCCCGACGGCGGCCGACGACGGCCCGATGACCCCGGCCCAGGCGCTCGCGGTGCTCGGCCTCACCCCGGGTGCCAGCGCCGAGCAGATCCGCGACGCCCACCGCCGCCTGATGGCGACCGTCCACCCCGACCGCGGCGGCTCGAGCTATCTTGCGGCCAAGGTCAACCGGGCCCGTGACGTCCTGCTCGAACAGTGATCCACCGGTGGGTGCGCGTCCCGCGCACCCCGGGGTCGGCGGAACGGCGCCTTTCCGAGAAACAAATCGGTCAATCCGCGTCTGTTGTACGAAATCCGGTTGAACCGTTCCGTTTAGAACCGCCGATGTTGGGGCGATCGGCCCCCACCGGCGATGCAAACCGGCAGACCGTGCCGGCCGATCGCCCCAACCTACAGGATCGGTGAACAG
>JANQHG010000127.1 GCA_028277115.1 Azospirillaceae bacterium | reverse complement strand
CAGAGATCTAATTCGCTCGCTCTGCGACCCACCACGCCAGCGGAAAAAGCAATCTGCCAATTTGCCGCACATCCCGTTAAGTTAGCGCCTATGGGGGGGGGGCGCTGCCCCCTCGACCCCCATGAAATAGGGTCCAGGGGGGCGATCCTCCTGACCTTGGGGGCGCGGGCCCCCGAAATCTCGAAGCTGAGCTGCCGACACACCGTCGCCACAAAGCCGTCCTTGACACGACAACGCGCGCGGGGCTTCGCTTGGTGTGTCGGCGATGGTTCTTGGTGTTCGGCGATGAGCGCGGATCCCGGTCAAATCAACGCGGTGTTCTGCTTCGGCATGCCCAAGTCGGGCACGACCTATTTGCAAATGATCCTTGATGCCCACCCGCAGGTCTCGTGCCCGTCCGAACATGAGCTCGGCTTTTTGGAACGTAGATTGGACACGATCTTCGCCAAATACAACGCGATGCTGCAGGTGATCGACGAGCGGACCGCACGCCAGGGCCCCCGCCCGTTCACCGACGCCGACGTCACCGCGGTGTTCCGCCACGTCGTGACCCTGGCGCTGGTCCGCGGCGCCGCCGGTGCGCCGGTCGCGTGGTACGGCCTCAATGACAACGCGATCCTGGACAATCGGATCAAGCTCTATGCCGACCTGTTTCCCGCTGCCCGGCTGATTGCGATCGTGCGTGACCCGCGCAGCATCGCGGTGTCGTCCTGGCACCACAATCATCGGGTCGAGCCCGACTTCGCCGCGCGCGCCGGGACCTTGACCGACTGGTCGCGCGGGGTCGCCGTGACCTGGGCCCACACCACGCGCTATCTGTTGTCTTGCCGTGCCGACCCGGCGCTCGCGCCACGGCTCCATCTGATGCGCTATGAGGATTTACGGCGGGCCCCCGCTCGCACGCTCGCCCGCCTGTTCGGCTTTCTCGGGGTCGCACAGGAACCGGCGACCCTCGCGGCGGTTGACGCGGCGACGAGGTTCCAGCCCCAAAGCGGCAACCCGTTCTTCCGGGCCGGCGCAATCGACGGCTGGCGCACCGAACTTCCGGCCGAGGCGATCGCCGGGATCGAGGCCGAGGCCGGCCCGATCCTGTCTCGCCTCGGCTACCGCCCGGCCGACCCGCCGCCGTTGACATAACTAAATTTCTAGTGTTACGGTTATGTGGACAGTGGCGGGCGAGTGCGCGCTTGACCGGCGCCAACGAGGAACCGAGGGGGATGGGGATGACGGAGATCGTTCTCGAGCGGCGCTGGCCGAGGCTGGGCCGTCTTGACCGGGTTTGGATCGCGGTGGTCGCGATTTTGGCCGCGCTCGCGGTGGTCGATGCCGACCAGGCGGTCGCCGGCGTGCGGTTCACCGGGTTTGCCTTGCGCGAGGTGGCGCCGTGGCTTGTGCTGTCGATCGCGATCGCCGCGGCCGCGGCCGCGACCGGCGCCGACAATCTGATCGCCCGGGCGTTTCGCGGGCGCGAACCGGTGATGATCGTGACCGCAGCGCTGTTCGGCGGCCTGTCACCGTTTTGCTCGTGCGGCGTGATTCCGCTGATCGCGGCGTTGCTCGCCATGGGGGTGCCGCTGGCGCCGGTGATGGCGTTCTGGCTCGCCTCGCCGGTGATGGACCCGGCCATGTTCGTGTTGACCGTGGGCGCACTCGGGGTCGATTTCGCGGTCGCCAAGACGCTGGCGGCGGTCGGGCTCGGCCTGCTCGGCGGGTTCGGTGTGCTGGCGCTGTCGCGCGGCGGCTGGCTTGCCGACCCGCTGCGCGACGGCATCGGCGACGGTGGCTGCGGCGGCGCCAAGGTGCGCACGCCCAAGCCGCCGGTCTGGGCGTTCTGGCACGAGCCGGCGCGGCGCGCCAAGTTCGCGACCGAGGCGTGGCGGTCCGGTCTGTTCCTCGGCAAATGGTTGACGCTCGCGTTCCTGCTCGAAAGCGTGATGCTCGCCTATGTCCCGGCGGAGTTGGTGGCAAGTGCGGTCGGCGGCGGCGGCGTGGTGCCGGTGGTGGTCGCGACCCTGGTCGGGGTGCCGGCCTATCTCAACGGCTATGCGGCGTTGCCGCTGGTCTCGGGCCTGATCGAGCAGGGCATGGCGCCGGGCGCCGGTCTCGCGTTCCTGGTCGCGGGCGGGGTGTCGTCGATCCCGGCCGCGATCGCGGTGTGGGCGTTGGCCCGGACCAAGGTGTTCGCGCTCTATCTCGGCTTTGCCTTTACCGGCTCGATGCTGGCCGGGCTTGTGTTCCAACTGGCGATCCGATGAGCGCGCGCGAGATCGCGGCGGTCGAGATCGTCACCGCCGACCCGCGGGCGCCGCAGCGTCTCAAATCAAGGTGCGCAGCAACGCGACCAGCGGCCGGTCGGCCGGCGGCATCGGGTAGTCGCCCATCCGGACCGGCAAGACCCAGGCGAGCTCCTGGCCCTCGCGCGCGGTCGGGGTGCCGCGCCACACCCGGCAGGCAAACAGCGGCATCAACAAATGCACGTCGTCGTAGGGGTGCGAGGCAAAGGCGATCGGGGCCAGACAACTGGTCGCCGTGTCGATCCCGAGCTCCTCGGCCAGTTCGCGGACAAGAGCCGTCTCGGGCGTTTCGCCATCGTGCAACTTGCCGCCCGGGAACTCCCACAAGCCCGCCATCGCCTTGCCCGGTGGTCGGCGGCACAGCAGCACCCGGCCGTCGCTGTCGACCAGCGCCGCCGCCGCGACCAGCAACAACGGTCGGGCAGGCCCGGGCGGCGACGCAGCCTCGTAACAGCTCATCGGGCGACCGGTCCCTCAGCTTCGGTAATCGGCATTGATGCTGATATAGCGCTGGGTCAAATCGCAAGTCCACACCGTCGCCGCGCCGTCGCCGAGCCCGAGGTCGATCCCGATCTCGATCTCCGAGCCGCGCATGTGCGCCGCGACCGGGGTCTCGTCATAGTCGGGCACGAGCGCGCCGCATGCGGTGATCGGGAGACCGCCGATCGCGAGACTCAAGAGATCACGGTCGGCCGGCTCGCCCGCCTTGCCGACCGCCATCACGATCCGCCCCCAGTTGGCGTCGGCGCCGGCGATCGCGGTCTTGACCAAGGGCGAGTTCGCGACCGCAAGCCCAACCCGGCGCGCCGACGCGGCATCGACCGCGCCCGAGACCCGGATCGTCACGAACTTGGTCGCGCCCTCGCCGTCGCGCACCACCTGGTGCGCAAGATCGCGCATCACGGTCTCGAGCGCGGCCGCGAGCCCGGCCAGGCGCGGGTCGTCGGCCGCGGTCACCGGCAGATGCCTGGCGCGCCCGGTCGCGGCGACCAACAGCGTGTCGCTGGTCGAGGTGTCGCCGTCCACCGTGATCGCGTTGAAGGTCCGCTGGTTGATCGGCCCGACCAGCGCCTCGAGCACCGCGGCCGGCAGCGCGGCATCGGTGAACACGAAGGCGAGCATGGTCGCCATGTCGGGCGCGATCATCCCCGAGCCCTTGGCGATCCCGGCGATCGTCACAGGGGTGCCATCGATCGTCGCGGTTGCGGCCGACCCTTTGGGATAGGTGTCGGTGGTGCCGATCGCGAGGGCTGCGGCGCGCCACAGCGCGGTTGCGGCCTCAGGTTCCGCCGGCGCTGCGGCCGCGGCCGCGGCCAACGCCGGCAGATGCGCCGCGATCGCGTCGGGCGCCTGGATGCGCTGACCGATCACACCGGTCGAGGCGACGAACACCTCGGTGCGCGGACAGCCGAACAGCGCCGCCGCGCGATCGACGGTGGTATCGACCAAAAGATCGCCGCTCTTCGCCGTGAACGCGTTGGCGTTGCCCGCGTTGACCACGATCGCCCGGGCCCGCCCACCGGGTAGGGCGGCCCGGCACCAATGGATCGGCGCCGACGCCGTGCGCGACCGGGTCAGGACCCCAGCGACCGTGGTGCCGGCGTCGAACACCGCGAGCACCAGATCGTCGCGGTCGCGGGTCGGGTAGCCGCCCCATCGCCCGACCGCGAGCCCGACCCCGGCGACCGGGGGCAACGCGGGAAAAGAGCCGGGCGCCAGGGGGGACCGCGGCATGGGGGGAACGCTGCGTTTGAACGCG
>JANQHG010000099.1 GCA_028277115.1 Azospirillaceae bacterium | reverse complement strand
GGTGCGCGACCGCTACGGCACCTGCCTGCTCGCCTGGTACCGGCGCTGGCAGGCCGAAGGGTTTGCCCCGGTGCGCGCGGCCTGGTGGGCCGACGCCTTCGGACTCGACCGGCCGGTCACGGTGCGCTTGCCCGATCGCGCGGTGCGCGGCATGGTGGTCGACCTTGACCCGTCCGGCGCGCTGATCGTCGCGCGCGCCGACGGCGGCGGCCGGCTCGCGGTCAGCGGCGGCGACGTCGCCTTCGATGCGGCCGCGCCGACCGGCCACGACCACCCCGAGGGTTGAACCCGCATGCTGCTTGCGATCGATGCCGGCAACTCCAACATCGTGTTCGCGCTGTTCGACGGCGACCGCCAGCTGGTACGCTGGCGTCTGTCGACCAACCCCGACCGGACCTCCGACGAGTATGCGGTGTGGCTGACCCAGCTGATGCAGCTGCGCGGGTACGCGCCGCGTGTGGTCACGGGGGCGATCGTCGCGAGCGTGGTCCCGGGCGCGACCGAGCATCTGCGCCGGTTGTGCCAGGACCATTTCGGCCGCGCGCCGCTGGTGATCGGTGATCCCGGGGTCGAGCTCGGGATCAAGGCGGTGGTCGATCGGCCGGCCGAGGTCGGCGCCGACCGCCTGTGCAACGCCGCCGGGGTCGCCGGGCTCTACCCGTTGCCGGCCGTCGTGATCGATTTCGGCACCGCGACCAACTTCGACATGGTCGATCGCGATGGCAACTATTGCGGCGGGGTGATCGCGCCCGGGGTCAACCTGTCGCTCGACGCGCTCCACCACGCCGCGGCCAAGCTGCCGCGGATCGAGGTCGCGCGGCCGCCCAAGGTGATCGGGCGCGACACCATCTCCTGCATGCAGTCGGGCGTCTATTGGGGCTATATTGGGTTGATCGAAGGGGTGGTCGGCCGGCTGCGCGACGAGATCGGCGTGCCGCTGACCCGGATCGCCACCGGGGGCATGGCGCGCCTGTTCGCCGGCGCCACCGCCAGTATCGATCATGTCGACGGCGAGGTGACCTTGCGGGGGCTACAGCGGATTTACATGCGCAACGCGACACCGAACGTGACGGCAGACGTGACATCATGAGCGGCCCGATCGACGCCCACCGACCGGGTGCGGACGCGGTCTATTTCCTGCCGCTTGGCGGGTCCGGCGAGATCGGGATGAACCTCAATCTCTACGGCCACGCCGGCAAATGGCTGATGGTGGACCTCGGCATCACGTTTGCCGACGAGACCCTGCCCGGGGTCGATATCCTGGTCCCCGACCCGACCTTCATCCGCGAGCGGCGCGAGGATCTGGCCGGCCTGGTCTTGACCCACGCGCACGAAGACCATCTGGGCGCCGTGCCCTATCTGTGGGAGATGCTGGGCTGCCCGATCTATGCCTCGCGGTTCACCGCCGCGGTGTTGCGCGGCAAGATGCAAGAGCGCGGGCTGGTCGGCAAGGTGCCGGTCCACGTCGTCGAGCCGGGCACCCCGTTCGAGGTCGGGCCGTTCCGGATCGAGCTGATCGCGCTCACCCACTCGATCCCCGACGCGCACGCGCTGGCGCTCCACACCCCGCACGGCACGGTGTTGCACACCGGCGACTGGAAGCTCGACCCCGACCCGATCGTCGGCGCCTTGACCGACGAGGCGGCGTTGGCGCGGCTCGGCGGCAACGGCGTCGCGGCCCTGGTCTGCGACTCGACCAACGCGATGGAGCCCGGCAACTCGGGCTCCGAAGCGGCGCTGCGCGACAGCCTGACCGAGCTGTTCGGGCGCTTTTCCGCCCGGATCGTGGTGACCTGCTTTGCCTCCAATGTCGCGCGGATGGCGGCGGTTGCCCGCGCCGCGGCGGCGCACGACCGTCAGGTCGCGTTGGTCGGCCGCTCGCTGTGGCGGATCAACGAGGCGGCGCGCGACAGCGGCTACAACAGCGATCTGCCGCCGTTCCTGACCGACCATGAGGCCAACCAGCTGCCGCGCGACCGGGTGGTCTTGATGTGCACCGGCAGCCAGGGCGAACGGCGGTCGGCGCTGGCGCGGATCGCCGCGCTCGACCACCCGCAGATCGAGCTCGACCGCGGCGACGTCGTGATCTTTTCGAGCCGCGACATCCCGGGCAACGAAAAGGCGATCGCGCATGTCCAAAACCAGCTGATCCGCCAGGGGATCGAGGTGGTGACCGCGGCCGACGCGTTCGTCCATGTCTCGGGCCACCCGGCGCGCGACGAGCTGATCCGGATGTACCAGCATGTCCGCCCGCAGCTGTCGGTGCCGGTCCATGGCGAACAGCGCCACCAGCATGCCCACGCCGCGATCGCCGCCGCCTGCCAGGTGCCGGCGGTCCTGATCCCGAGCGACGGCGAGATGATCCGCCTCGCCCCCGGCCCGGCCGCGGTGGTCGCCGAGGTGCCGACCGGGCGGCTGGCGATCGACGGCCGGCGGATCGTGCCCGTAGACCGCGGCGCGGTGCGCAGCCGCCAGCGCATGGTGATGAACGGGGCGGTGGTGGTCAGCCTGGTGTTCACCGAGCGGGGCGACCTCGCCGCCGCGCCCCAGGTGTCGGCGCTCGGCCTGCTCGACGACGAGCTTGACCGCGACCAGTTGCTCGACGTCGTCGATGCGGTGCGCGAGGCGGTCGGCACCCTGCCCAAACCGGCGCGGCTCGACGACGACACCGTGCGCCAAGCGGTCCGGGTCGCGACCCGGCGCGCGTTCAAGGCGTCGCACGGCAAGAAGCCGGTGACCGAGATCCATCTGGTCCGGGTGTGACACTAGAAAAATCAACCAATCAACAACCAAAAGCGAGGAAACGAACATGATCGGCAAACTGAACCATGTCGCGATCGTCGTGCCGGACTTGGAGCAGGCGACCGCACTCTACCGCAACACCTTGGGCGCCGCCGTGTCAGAGCCTGTAGACCAGCCGGCGCACGGGGTGACCACGGTGTTCGTCGAACTGCCCAACACCAAGATCGAGTTTCTGTATCCGCTCGGGGCCGAGTCGCCGATCGCGAAGTTCCTGGAAAAGAACCCGGGCGGCGGCATCCACCATCTGTGCTATGAGGTGCCCGATATCCTGGCAGCGCGCGATCAGTTGAAGGCAGCGGGCGCGCGGGTGCTCGGCGACGGCGAGCCCAAGACCGGCGCTCACGACAAGCCGGTGTTGTTCTTGCACCCGAAGGATTTCCTCGGCACCCTGGTCGAACTCGAACAGGCTTGAATCCTCTTTGGACCCTGGGGGTGGTCGGCGCCATGGGCTGGGTCACCGGCGTTGCGGTCTATCTGATCGTGTGGTGGGTCGTGTTGTTCGCGGTTCTGCCCTGGGGTGTCCGGATGCCCGAGACCCCGGAGCCGGGCCACATGGCGGGCGCGCCGGACCGGCCGCACATTTGGACCAAGGTCGCGGTCACCACGGTGATCGCGGCCGCGATCTGGGCCGGCATCTATGCGGTGGTGGCGTCGGACCTGATCTCGTTCCGGGAGATGGCCCGGGAGATGTGAGGCCGCTCAGGCCGCGCCAAGCGCGTCGTCGAGCCGGTCTTGGCCGAACACCGCGGCCACCGTGGGACGGCGTCGTCATATGGCGGCTATATGGCGCTTGATCTCGCATAAACCCAAATCCGATTGTTTGGTTCGGATTATACCAATGGCCTCACGCGGTGGCTGGTCACCGCGTGAGGCCCCGCTCAAACGCCGCTGGGCTTCGCGCCATAGGGCGCGGCGCGCGGTCGCGCGCTCCAACGGCCCGACCGGTCAACCGGTCGGGCCGTTGGT
>JANQHG010000086.1 GCA_028277115.1 Azospirillaceae bacterium | reverse complement strand
CTCGGGGATACCGCTCCAACCGCAACCTCTGCGCGATGATCTACCTGATCGCCGGGAAGCTGGAATTCCAGCTACCCACGTGAAACAGCGAGGAGCCCCAAAAAATACGCTTGACCACGAAGACAGTCGCTTCCCCCGCCTTGGGGCGGGGGAAGGAGATTTCGCCGCGCCACCCATTGGTTTCTGTCTAGTGTCTTCTTGGTGTCATAGGAACCGCCGAACCCCGCGACGGCGGGATCGACCGGTCCGAACACGTTCCACCAACCGGCCACGCTCCAAGTTTCCCGCGGTGAGTTCCTGTGCCGGGTCCGGTCTTCGGTGATCTGACGCCGACTCTTAATCATCCGTCAGACGGGCTCGCAGATCATGATCGATCTGGCCGGGATTGCGAGTGCTTTCTATAACGGGCCATCTTGGAAATTGTAGGGATCGATTTCTCTCCAAGTTGCGAGCCGTGTCGGAATGAGCCGGTAGAATTGATCTCTTTAGAGTATATACCACCAAGCGGATTCTGTCACCACGTGGGGCTGGTGACGATATCATCGAAACGTCCATGACACCTCATCGCCACGGTCCCGGGCGAGCGGGTGGCGCTGCACAGGACGACGTGATTCGCGATCCCGGGCGGCGGTCCGAGGCCGGCCGGGGCGCGGCACCGCGCTCAGCAGCCCGGACGCGATCGGCGACGGTGCCGGCACCGTGGCTGCGTCGATCGGCCGCTCGCCGTCCGGTCGTAAAGGTCCATAAGTCCCGGGCAGCATGCGCCGACGTCAAAAGGATTACGCCTCTGCGCCCGCCATTCGAAAGAAGTTTTTCGGCTTGCGCTGAATTTCCGACCCTAGTAAGGGTAGGGCCATCCGTTATCCGTCCGTATCTGGGGCGGAAATGAGAAAAATGGCGACCGGGTCAACCGGTGCCGAACCTAGGGGAGTGAACAAACGGCGTGCCGGTGACCGCGCCCGTCTTGGCGCAGGTATGGTCGTACGCCGATATCTCTAAGGGATCTTCGATGATCGTCTTGACCGACCGCCCGATCGGGCGGCGGACCAAGCGGTCGGTGCATCGAGCCGACCAGGCATCGGTCGTCCGCCGGGAAACCGATCTGTCGGAACGATTCACAAAAGCCGTTAGTGAAACCATCGGTCTGTCGGCCTGGGGTGCCGGGACCGGGGCGGGTCGTCGTCGGTGTGGCGGCGGTCTCGCGCGAGCACGGCGGGACCTCGGGGACCCGGGATGGGTCCGAGCAGGAGCGGGTGGGGCGAGATGCCGATTTATTTGCCGGTCGCGGAAATCTCGATCGAGCTGTTCATCCCGGTCAGCCTCGGCGCCGTGGTCGGCATGCTGAGCGGCATGTTCGGGGTCGGCGGCGGTTTCCTGTTGACCCCGGCCCTGATCTTCAACGGTGTGCCGCCCGCGGTCGCGGTCGCGAGCGACAGCGCCATGCTGGTCGGTACCACCGTGTCCGGGGTGATCACCCATTGGCGGCGCGGCAATGTTAATCTGCGTCTCGCGATCGTTCTACTGGTCGGCGGTCTGACCGGGTCTTACCTCGGCGTCCAGATTTTCAAGATGATGATGGCGATCGGTCAAATCGACATCATGGTCGCGATCCTCTATGTCGTGATGTTGTGTTTCGTCGGCACGGTGATGGTGGTCGAGAGTGCCAAGAAACTTCTGACCGCGCGCCGGCAGTCGCCGGCGCCGGGCGCCGCGTCCGCGGCGGGTGCCGGCGCGCCGCTGGCGTTGCGCGCGATGTTCACTTGGCCCGCCGTGCTCGGCCATGTGGCGGCCCCGCTCGGGATCGGCTTTGCGGTCGGCATCCTGTCGGCGCTGATGGGGATCGGCGGCGGTTTCATCATGGTGCCGGCGATGATCTACATCCTGGGCATCCCGACCCGGATCGTGATCGGCACCTCTTTGTTGCAGATCGTGTTCGTGACCGCCTGCACCGCGTTCCTGCAGGCGGTGGAAAACCGGACAGTCGATGCCCTGCTCGCCGGCTTGCTGCTGGTCGGCGGCGTGGTCGGGGTCAATATCGGCACCTGGCTCGGCGCCCGGCTCAAAGCCGAGCAACTGCGCATCCTGCTGGCGCTCTTGATCCTCGCGGTCGGCGGGCGGATGGCGGCCGACCTGTTGCTGACCCCGAGCGCCGTGTTCTCCGTGTCTACCAATCTTGCGGGATCGTGACGTGATGCCGAGCTTCGGACCTGGCCGGGCGGCAGGGCGCGCCTTTTCGTTGGCGGTTGTGCTGGGGCTGGCATTGTCGGTCGGCGCGGCGTCGGCAACGCCGACCGAGCCGTTGGCCGCCGACGTCTCCGACCATTTGGTCGGGGTGACCGCCGGCTTCACCGGTCGCGACCTTTTGCTGTACGGTGCGACCGGCGGCGAGGGCGATGTCGTGGTCGTGGTCAGCGGCCCGCGGCGCCCGGTCGGGGTCCGGCGCAAGGAACGCTGGATGGGCATCTGGGTCAACGGGCCGCCGACCGTGGTGCCCGACGTCCCGACCTATTACGCGGTGGTCTCGAACCGACCGCTCGACGAGATCGTCAGCGCCGAGGAACGGCGGCGCCAGGGCATCGGGATCGACGCGCTCGCCCACACCGCCGCCCAGTCCGCCGATCCCGGGGCGGTCGCGGCGTTGATCGGGGTCAAGCAGGACGAGGGTCTCTATTCCGAAACCGTCGGTCTCAGCTTCCTTGGCGGCAGCCTGTTTCGCGGCACCCTGCATTTTCCGGTCAACGTGCCGCTTGGTGCGTTTCGGTCGAAGGTCTATCTGGTCGATCAGGGCGCGGTGGTGCGCGCGCAGGAGATGTCGGTCGAAATCCGCCGCGCCGGCTTGAGCCACCTGTTGTTCTCGTTCGCCGACGACCATCGGGTTCTCTACGGCATTTTGACGGTCCTCGGCTCCGCCCTGGTCGGATGGCTGACCAACCTGGTGTTCAAAAAGGTCCGATGGTCATGAGCGACGCGCCGAAACCGCGCGAGCGGATGTATCTGGTGGTGATCGACAGCAATCCCGAGGTCGGCGCCGCGGTGCTCTACGCCTCGCTCAGGGTGCGCAATTCCGGCGGCCGGGTCGCGCTGTTTTTTGCGATCGAGGCGGAGCCGAGCGGCGCCTCCGAACTCGGCGGCTGGATGGGGGTCAGCGAGGTCATGCAACAAGAGGCCCAGGCCGAGGCCGAGATCACCATGGAGGTGATCGGCGGCCGGGTCGAACAGCGTTCCGGCCGCAAACCCTTGTGCTTTATCCGGACCGGCAACCGGATCGAACAGCTGTTGAAGCTGATCGAAGAGGAAAAGGAAATCTCGCATCTGGTGCTCGCCGCGGCGCACGGCGCGCGCGACCCCGGCCCGATCATCCGCGCGGTCGCCGGCAAGCATGCCGATCAGGTCCGGCTGCCGATCATCATCGTGCCGGGCTCGCTGACCCGGGACGAAATCGAGGCGATCACATGATCACCGACAATAAAATCAAACGGGAGGACCATCCAGGTGCCGGGGCACATCGACAAAGACCCGCCGGAGGCGCTGGCTGACCAGGTCAAACATACCACCTGCTACATGTGCGCCTGCCGCTGCGGCATCAAGGTCCACCTCAAGGACGGCGTCGTCCGTTACATCGAGGGAAACCGCGACCATCCGGTCAACAAGGGCGTGTTGTGCGGCAAAGGCTCGGCCGGGATCATGCAGCACACCTCGCCGGCGCGGCTGCGCAAGCCGCTGAAACGGGTCGGCCCGCGCGGCACCGCGTCGTTCGTCGAGATCGAGTGGGACGAGGCGCTCGGACTTGCGACCGACTGGCTCGGCCGCATCCGCGCGACCGACCCCAAGAAGCTCGCCTTCTTCACCGGGCGCGACCAGAGCCAGTCGCTGACCGGCTGGTGGGCGGCGCGCTTCGGCACGCCCAACTTCGCCGCGCACGGCGGCTTTTGTTCGGTCAACATGGCGGCAGCCGGGCTGTACACGATCGGCGGCTCGTTTTGGGAGTTCGGCGAGCCTGACTGGGAGCATGCGCGCTATTTCCTGATGTTCGGGGTCGCCGAGGACCATGACTCGAACCCGATCAAGACCGGGCTTGCGCATCTGAAGGCGCGCGGCGCCAAGGTGGTCTCGGTCAACCCGGTGCGCACCGGCTATTCCGCGATCGCCGACGAGTGGATCGGCATCCGCCCCGGCACCGACGGCCTGTTCGTGCTGGCGTTGATCCACGAGTTGTTGCGCGCCGATCGGATCGACCTCGACTATCTGGTGCGCTACACCAACGCGCCCTGGCTGGTGATCCAGGCGCCCGGCACCGCCGACCATGGGCTGTTCGCGCGCGCGCCCGACACCGCGCCGCTCTGCCGCGATGCCGGCACCGGCGCCGTCGTCGATGCGACCCGGGCCGGGGTTGCGCCGTCGTTGTTCGGCGCGGTCACGCTGGCCGATGGCCGGCGCGCGGTGCCGGTGTTCCAACTGATCGCCGAGCGCTATCTCGACCCGCGCCACGCCCCCGACGCGGTCGCCGCGCGCTGCGGCGTCGCGGCCGCAGACATCCGCCGGATCGCCGCCGAACTGGCCGAGGTCGCGTTCGACCAGGCGATCGAGTTGCCGATCGCCTGGACCGACTGGGCCGGGCGACGGCACGAGCGGACCACCGGGCGGCCGGTCGCGATGCACGCGATGCGCGGGATCGCCGCGCATACCAACGGCTTTCAGACCTGCCGGGCGATCCATCTGCTCCAGGTGCTGCTCGGCGCGGTCGAATGCCCGGGCGGCTTCCGCTTCAAGGCGCCGTTCCCCAAGCCGATCCCGCCCGGGGGCAAACCGGCCGGCAAGGAGACCAGGCCCGACTGGCCGCTCGACGGCATGCCGCTCGGCTTTCCGACCGGGCCCGAGGATCTGTTGGTCGAGCCGGATGGCCAGCCGATCCGGATCGACAAGGCGTACTCCTGGGAGGCGCCGCTGTCGAGCCACGGTCTGATGCATATGGTGATCACCAATGCCTGGGCCGGCGATCCCTATCCGATCGACACCCTGTTCATGTTCATGGCCAACATGAGCTGGAACTCGACCATGAACACCGCGGGCGTGATCGAGATGCTGACCGATCAGGACCCGGAGACCGGTGAGTATAAGATCCCGCGAATCATCTACTCCGATGCCTATTACTCTGAGATGGTCGCGTATTCCGACCTGGTCCTGCCCGACACCACCTATCTCGAGCGCTGGGACTGTATCTCGCTGCTCGATCGGCCGATCTCCCAGGCCGACGGCCCGGCCGACGCGATCCGCCAACCGGTGGTCGAGCCCGATCGCGACGTCCGCTGCTTCCAAAGCGTGCTGCTGGATCTCGGCGCCCGGCTCGGCCTGCCGGGGTTCGTCTCCGCGGCGGGCGGTCCGGCCTATCCGGGCGGTTACGCCGACTACATCACCAACCACCAGCGTCAGCCCGGGATCGGGCCGCTCGCCGGCTGGCGTGGCCGCGACGGCGCCGCCTGGGGCCGCGGCGAGGTCAACCCGCACCAGCTCGACGCCTATATCGCCAACGGCGGGTTCTGGTACCACCCGCTGAAAGAGCATGAGAAATACTACAAGTTCGCCAACCGTGACTATCTGGCGTTCGCGCGCCACATGGGCTTCATCCCGAACGAGGTGCCGATCACGCTCCAGCTGTACAGCGAGCCGATCCAACGGTTCCGGCTGGCGGCCGAGGGCCATGGCGCGATCCAGCCGCCCGAGAGCTTGCGCGCCCGGGTGCGCGACGCCTTCGACCCGCTGCCCGACTGGGTCCGCCCGGCCGA
This sequence comes from Azospirillaceae bacterium, assembly GCA_028277115.1. Lineage (GTDB taxonomy): Bacteria > Pseudomonadota > Alphaproteobacteria > Azospirillales > Azospirillaceae > JANQHG01. The sequence goes on along the minus strand of JANQHG010000086.1, from coordinate 9,464 downwards.
GGAAAGCCTGGTCGACACCGAGCGCTTCCCGCTCCACGCGCTGACCCAGCGGCCGATGGTCATGTACCACTCCTGGGGTTCGCACAATGCATGGCTGCGCCAGATCCTCGGCGACAACCGGCTGTATGTCGCGTGCGAGACGGCGCGCGCGCTCGGGCTGGCCGACGACGACTGGGTGTGGGTGTCGAGCCACCACGGCCGGATCAAGGTGCAGATCCGGACCATGGAGGGGGTCAACCCCGACACCGTGTGGACCTGGAACGCGGTCGGCAACCAGGCCGGCGCCTGGTTGTTGTCGCCAGACGCCCCCGAGGCGAAGAAAGGCTTTTTGATCAACCATTTGATCAGCGAGTTGCTGCCGCCCGACCAGGGAGGGGTGCGGCGCGCCAATGCCGACCCGATCACCGGCCAGGCTGCCTGGTACGACCTGATGGTGCGGCTCGAGCGTTGCCCGAACAGCGAGGCCGGCCCGACCGAGCCGACCTTCCCGACGCTGCCGCCGTTGCCGGGGCTGCCGGCGCCGCCGCGCCACAACCGGTTCGGCGAGGCATTCTCGCCGACGCCGCGGAGGATCGACCCATGACCGTCGAACCGCGCCGCCTCGGGCTTGCGATCGATCTCGACACCTGTGTCGGCTGCCACGCCTGCGCGACCCATTGCAAGGAATGGAACGCGGGCGGCCCGGCGGGGCCACTGACCGACCACGACGCCTATGGTGCGGCCCCCGACGGGGTCTGGTTCAACCGGGTGTTCACCTACGAGGCCGGGGTCGCCGCCGACGGCCGGACCGTGCATTTCCCGAAGAACTGCCTGCACTGCGTCGAGCCGCAATGCGTCGACGTCTGCCCGACCGGCGCGTCGTATCAGCGCGTCGAGGATGGCATCGTCCTGGTCGATCCCGACCTGTGCATCGGCTGCAAGCTGTGCTCGTGGGCCTGCCCCTATGGCGCGCGCGAGTATGACGAGACCGACGGCGTGATGAAGAAATGCACGCTGTGCGTCGACCGCATCTACAACCGCGCGTTCGATCCGGCCGACCGCATCCCGGCCTGCGTCGCGACCTGTCCGGCCAAGGCGCGCCATTTCGGCGACTTTGCCGACCCGAACTCGGCGATCTCGCGGCTGGTCGCGGCGCGCGGCGGCTTCGATCTGATGCCCGAGACCGGGTTCCGGCCGACCACCAAATACCTGCCGCCGCGTCGCGCCGACCGGGCAGCGGCGGCCGCGCCGGCCCGACCGGACGGTGACGCCGGCGGCCTGCCGCCGCGCTGGGCCGACCCCGGCGTGACCCGCTGATCCCAAATCCGGGAGTTCACTTCCGGATTTGGGATCAGGCCGCGACCGCGGCCCGCGCCTCGTGGCGCGCAAGCCCAGCGGCGATTGAGCGGATTTCGTATGAGTTCCACACCGGCTTCGCCGACCCACTAGAAATGAAACGGCTGGTCCTAGTTCCTTGTGTATGATGACGCAGTCGTCGGCACAGAGGTCGGTGTCTCTATGGTGCGTGAGAGCCCGGGTGTGAGTTGGACTTCGGGGCGCCTCGATAACCCCAAAGTGTGCCATGGTCCAGTGAACTGGGTCTGGAGCACGTTTTTTAGATTTCCGTTTGGGAGGCCCCCACGCCGACGACGCCATTGGATTGGGGAGGACTGGATGGACGTCATCTATCCGCGGTGCGCTGGCCTTGATGTCCATAAGGCTGTTGTGGTTGCATGTGTGCGCATCCACCAGGGTGGCAAGGTTGCCCGGGAGGTGCGGAGCTTCGGCACAACCACGACGGCACTCCTGGATTTATTGGCATGGCTGCGGGAGACCGGATGCACGCATGTCGCGATGGAGGCGACGGGCGTCTACTGGAAGCCGGTCTGGAATATTCTGAGCGACGGCGACTTCGAGATGATCTTGGCGAATGCCGCCCACATTAAAGCCGTGCCGGGTCGCAAGACCGACGTCAATGACGCGACCTGGATCGCCGATCTTCTGGCGCACGGCCTGATCCGGCCGAGTTTCGTGCCGGAACAGCCGTACGCGGAGCTGCGGACGCTGCTGCGGACGCGCAAACAACTTGTGCGTGAACAGACCAGCCATATCCAGCGGATACAGAAGACGTTGGAAGAGGCCAACATCAAGCTCGATTCGGTCATCACCGACATCCGTGGCACGAGCGGGCGCGCCATGATCGAGGCGCTGGTTGGGGGCGAGACCGATCCGGCGGCACTGGCAGCCTTGGCGCATCGGCGGATCAAAGCGTCTCGCGCAGCCCTGACCGAAGCGTTGCTGGGCCGGGTGACGGATCACCATCGCTTCCTCCTGCGTCTGCACCTTGATCAGCACGACGCTCTGGCCGACGCCATCACGCGGATCGATGACGAAGTCGAGGCGGCGCTGGCTCGAATGGACCAAGCGACGACGGAGCGCCAAGCCATGGTGGGCGCCCTGGTCGCCCTGCTGGTCACAATCCCCGGCATCGGTCCCTTGGCGGCACGGATGATCATTGCGGAGATCGGCCGCGACATGAGCCGCTTTCCCAGCGCCGCCCACCTCGTCTCGTGGGCGGGTCTCTGTCCCGGCAACAACGAGAGTGCCGGAAAGCGAAAATCCGCCCGCTTGCGCAAAGGGGCGCCCTGGCTGAAGACCATCCTCGTTCAATGTGCTTGGGCCGCCAGTCGGAAAAAGGACAGCTACTTCCAGGCCCAGTTCCGACGCCTGCGCGCACGGCGCGGCCCCAAGAAGGCCGCCTGTGCGGTCGCCGCGTCCCTGCTGACGACGATCTACCACATGCTCAAGGACGGTACGCGATATCAAGACCTCGGTCCCGACCATTTCGATCGTCGCTCCCTCGAACTCAAGACCAAACGCCTCGTCGCCCAACTCGGAAAGCTCGGATTCGATGCCCAACTCACTCCCATCGCCGCGGCCGCTTGAACCACCAAGCGCGAACCGGACACGGTGCCCGATGCTCGGCATCGCGCTAGTTTCTTTTTAGGAGGCCCAGATCCCATGCATCCCGCGCGTTCGGTAATCGCGTTTACCACCGCGTCCGGCGCCGGCTACGGCCTGCTGGTGTTGGTCTCGGTGTTGTTCGTCCTGGGCGCTGTTCCGGACGACGGCAACCTCGGCTGGCTCGGCCTCGGGCTCGCGCTCGGGCTGATCGGCGGTGGATTGCTGATGTCGACCTTTCATCTTGGCCACCCGGAGCGGGCGGTCAAGGCGGTCCGGCAGTGGCGGACCTCGTGGCTCGCCCGCGAAGGGGTGGCGGCACTGGTCACCTTCGTGCCGGCCGGCCTCTTGTTCCTGGTCTGGGGCGTGCTGGGCGAGACCGGCGGCCTCGCCACGGCGGCGGCGCTGGCGGCGGCCGCACTGGCGTGCATCACGATCGTGTGCACCAGCATGATTTACGCCTCGTTGCGTGCGGTGCCTTTGTGGACCAGCCCGTTGGTGCCGCTCGGCTATCTTTTGCTCGGCCTTGCCACCGGTGGTCTTCTGCTCGGGCTGGTGACCCGGGCGCTCGGGGTGTGGCAGCCGGTGATCGCATGGGTGACCCTGGCCGGGTTGGCGGCGGCATGGGCGGTCAAGATCGCCTATTGGCGCCGGGCCCGCACGGTCGCCGATCCCAGCACGCCGGAAACCGCGACCGGCGTCGGCCACCTTGGGGCGGTGAAGCTTCTGGAGGCACCGCACACCGAGCGTAACTTTGTGGAACGCGAGATGGGCGCGGTGACCGACCGGGGGCAGATCCTGCGGCGGCGGCGCCACGTGCATCTGTTCTTGTTTCTGCTCCCAGTGTTTTTGGTCGGCCTTTCGTTGGGCACCGGCGAGACCGGTGCCCTGGTTGCGACCGCGCTTGCGGTGGCGAGCGCCGGGGTCGGGGTGGTCGCCGAACGCTGGCTGTTCTTCGCCGAGGCGCAGCACCGCGCGATGCTGTACTACCGGCGGGGATAGCGGGCCGCAGGGCCCATGGCGGCGCGTCTTTGGGGGCCGCAGATCGAACAATCTTGACCGACACCCAAGCGGGCGCGGATCGCCGAACGTTGTTCCGGCAGAGATGCTGTTCCGGCCGAGGTGGTGGTCCAGGGCGTCCCGCGAGCGCCAACCGCTGCGTCGAGCCCGGTGTGGTCCGATGGTGCGGTCGAGAAGACTCGAACTTCCACGGGGTTTCCCCCACAGCGACCTCAACGCTGCGCGTCTACCAATTCCGCCACGACCGCACGTGGGGGCTTGACGAGAGGAGACGCATACCAGAGCGTGGCCGGCCGATCAAGCCCCGGCCGCGCCCCTTGTGGCGGGTCGGCCAAAGCGGCTAAGGTCTCGCGCGGCCGCCTTTGCGACCCGTCCTTCGATCACGAGACCGCGCGATGACCCCGTCCCTCGCTGCCCGCCGGCCGTTCGGCGGCCTTGCCCGCCGGCCGTTCGGCGGCCTTGCCCGCCGGCCGTTCGGCCGCCTTGCCCGTTGTCTCGGCACCGCGCTGCTCGCCCTCGCAGCGGCCGCCTGCGGAACCTCGGACGAGGAGGTGCTCCAGATCGGCTGCCCGGACGTGCGCATTTTGCGCGACGCCGCCGAGGTCACCCATTTCCGCCCGGGTGGCGGCACCGATCTGACTGATGTGGTCTCGCGGGCCCGGCTCGCCGACATCTCCGGCAGCTGCGAGGTCGGCGACGACGGCACCCTGGTCACCTTCCTGGTCGATCTGATCGCCGAACGCGGCCCCGCCCTGCGCGGCGATCAGGACACCTATCGGTACTTCGTCGCCCTGATCGGTCCCGGCCGAACCCCGCTCGCCAAAGAGGTGTTCGAGACCACCGTGACCTTCCCGCCCAACGAACCGATTGCGGGCAGCGAGGAGGAGCTCGAACAGTGGCTGCCGCTGCCGGGCGAGGTCAATCCTGCCGACCACCAGGTGCTGCTCGGGTTCCAGTTGGCGCGCGGACAGCTCGACTTCAATCGGGACTTGGTCGGTGCCGCCGGTGGCCGGGCGGCCCGCTGACCCGGTAGCCCGGCAGCCCGGCTGAGCACGACCCGCGCGGCTGTTGGTTTGGGAAAAGGAGCTGAGGTCATGCGCCTTACGGTTTTGCGCGCGCTGTTCGTCATGTTGGTCGCGGCGGTGCCGACGGCGTGGGCGGCCGAGGAAACCCTGACGGTCCATCACTTCCTTGGGCCGCGGTCGACCACCCATGCCCGGATGATCGTGCCGTGGGCCGAGCGGTTGGCGGCGCAGTCGGACGGCCGGCTCGAGGTGCGCGTCTTCCCGGGCATGACCCTCGGCGGCCGGCCGCCCGAGCTGTTTCGCCAGGTCCGTGACGGCGTCGCCGACGTTGTCTGGACCCTGATCGGCTATACCCCGGGGGTGTTCCCGCGCGCCGAGGTGTTCGAGTTGCCGACCGTTCATCGCGGCAGCGCGGCCGCGACCAACCGGGCGATCCAGGACGTGTTTCCGCTGTTGGCCGAAGATTTCGCCGACATTCACCCGATCCTGGTCCATGTCCACGCCGGCAATGCGTTGGTTCTCGCCGGCCCGCCGGACGGCGGGGTCGGCGGCGTCGACAACCTGCGCGGGCTTAAGCTGCGCACGCCGTCGCGCACCGGGGCTTGGCTGATCGACGCCTGGGGCGCCGAACCGGTCGGCATGCCGCTGCCCGACCTGCCCCAGGCGCTGGCCAAGGGCGCGGTCGACGGCGCCTTGGTGCCGTTCGAGATCGTCGCTCCCTTGCGCCTGCACGAACTCAGCCGCCTCGGGGTCGAGGGGGCCGACGGCAGCCGGTTCGGCACCTCGGTGTTTCTGTTCGCGATGAACAAGGACCGCTACCAAAGCCTGCCGGCCGATCTGCGCGCGGTGATTGACGGCAATTCCGGCGCGGCGCTCGCCGGCACGCTCGGCGAGATCTGGGACGCGGCCGAGACGGCCGGGATCGACGCCCTGCGCGCGGCCGGCGGCGCGATGGTCGGTTTGGGACCCGTGGCGATGGCGGCGTTCGACGCCCGCGCCGAGACGGTGGTCGATCGCTGGATCGACGAGGTCGCGGCGCGCGGCATCGACGGTGCGGCCCTGGTCGCTGCGGCGCGGGCCGCGGTCGGCCGGCACGCGCACCGCGGCAGGTGAGCGGTGGCGCCGCCGCACGACCCGGCGGCGCGCGCCGATCAACTGTTGACCCGGGTGGTCACCGTCTGGGCCTGGGCGGGCGGCGCGGCGCTGCTGGTGGTCTCCGTGGTCACCATGACCAACGTCGGTGCGTTCACGCTGCATCGGATCGTCCGCACGGTCGGCCTGTCGGTCGCCGGCCTGCCCGGCTATGAGGACATGGTCCGGCTGGTGGTCAGCAGTGCGGTGCCGATGATGCTGCCCTTGTGTGCGCTGCGCCGGGGCCATATCACGGTCGATCTTCTCGCCGGCCGGCTGCCGGCGGTTGTGGCCCGCGCCCTCGACCGCCTGTGGGCGGGCGTGACGGTCGCGGTCGCGTTCGGGCTCGCCTGGTCGATGGCGCTCGGGTTGCTTGAAACCCGGGCCGACCGGGTGATGTCGCGGGTGCTCGGCTGGCCGGAGTGGCCGTTTTATCTGACCGGCGTGATCTCGCTCGTGTTGTGGGCGGCGGTGGTCGCGATCCGCGAGCACGCCGGCCCGGCGGAGATCGGCGGCCGGCCGGCGGCGGAGGATCCGTGTCCGGGACCGAACTGATCGGGGTCGGCGGCCTGGTCGCGCTGTTGGCGCTGTTGGCGTTGCGCATGCCGGTCGGGCTCGCGATGATCCTGGTCGGGGTCGCCGGCAGCTATGCGCTGAGCCTGGAGGCGCCCTATCTCCGGTTCGCCCCCTATCTCGCCCAGTTCAAGACCCTGTTGTGGGGCGTGTTCGCCAACTACAACCTGTCGGTCGTGCCGCTGTTCATCTTGATGGGCACTCTCGCGGCCCATGCCCGGCTCGGTCGCGACCTGTTCCAGGGCGTCAATGTTCTGCTCGGCGGCGTGCGCGGTGGTGCGGCGATGGCGGCGATCGGCGCCTGCGCCGGGTTCGGGGCGGTGTGCGGCTCGTCGCTCGCCACCGCCTCGACGGTCGGCCGGGTCGCTTTGCCCGAGTTGCGCCGGCTCGGCTATCCGGCGGAGCTCGCGACCGGCGCGCTCGCCGCGGGCGGCACCCTCGGCATTCTGATCCCACCGTCGGTGGTGTTGGTGATCTACGCGGTCACCGTCGATGCCTCGATCCTCGAGATGTTCCAGGCGGCGGTGGTCCCCGGCGGACTTGCGGTCGTGTTCTTCCTGGCGGTGATCGCGGTCACGGTCCGGCGCCGCCCGGCCGGCCGGATGCCCGAGCCGGGCCCGGCCGCGGCATCGCTCAGCCCGGCGGCCCGCCGCGCGGCGCTGTGGCGACTGGTCCCGGTGGTCGTGTTGTTCTCGTCCCTGATCGGCGGCCTGGCGCTCGGTTTGTTCACCCCGACCCCGGCGGCGGCGGTCGGGGTGTTCGCGGTGCTGACGTACGGCGGGTTGGCGCGGCTGTGGGGCGACGGGCTGACGCTCGACGGCCTCGGCCGCGCGCTTCTGGATGCCGCGTCCACGATCGGGATGATCTATCTGATTCTGTTCGGCGCCGAGGTCTTGAAGGGTTTCTTCAGCCGCGCCGGGCTGCCGGCGGCGCTCGCCGCCTGGACGGTCGAGGCCGGGCTCGATCCCTGGGCGGTGCTGGTCGCGATGCTGGTGTTGCTCTTGGTCCTCGGCTGTTTCATGGACTCGCTGTCGATGATCCTGGTGGTGGTGCCGTTCCTGTGGCCGGCCTTGGTCAGCCTCAACGGCGGCGCCTGGGTCCCGGCCGAGGCGGCCGGCTTCGGCCTCGACACCGAGGCGCTCAAGGTCTGGTTCGGCATTCTGGCGCTGGTGGTGGTTGAGGTCGGCCTGATCACGCCGCCGGTCGGGCTCAACGTGTTCATCATCCACGCGCTCGCCCGCGACGTCTCGATGGCGGCGATCTTCCGCGGCGTCTCGCCGTTCCTGGTGGCCGAGTTGGTCCGGGTCGCGCTGATCATTCTGGTTCCGGGGCTCACCCTGGCGCTGCCGCGCTGGTTTGCCGGATGACCCCGCGACTTATCCACGCCTGAGGAAGCTATTCACCGATCCCGTTGGGGCGATCGGCCCCGGTACAGGGCGCTCCCGATCGCCCAGGGTGCGGCCCGCGCCCCGACCGACCGGCGTTGCGTTGCTCCGACCAAACGGAACGGTTCAGCCGGATTTCGTATGACGCGATCGCTCGATCGCGCCGTCGCCGCACCGACGCTGGATGAGGTGTTCGGCGAACGTGACGATGAGACCGACACCGAACCCGGCTGAAACACCGACCAACGGCGTCAAGAGCGACCGCACCGCTCAGATCTGCCGCATCTTGATGTTCAGCGTTTGGATGCGATAGGCGATCTGCCGCGGCGTCATGTTCAACAGCCGCGCCGCCTTGGCCTGGACCCACCCCGCCTCCTCGAGCGCCGCGATCAGCCGCTCGCGCTCGTCGAGCCCGGGGTCGCTCAAATCGACCCGCGGCCGCGCCGCCCGCGGGTCGCCGTCGGGCGTGGCCTCGGGCGGCGCCTCGGTGAGCCCGGCGCGGCCCAGCACGTCGCGGTCGATCGTGCCGCCTTCGCTGAAGATCGCCGCGCGCTCCAGGCAGTTTTCGAGCTCGCGGACATTGCCCGGCCAGCTCTGGCGCGCGAGCAGACGCAGCGCGCTGTCGGTCACCGTGAGACGCCGGCCCTGGAGCTCGGCGATCCGGTCGACCAGGAATTGGGTGAGCGCCGGAATGTCCTCGAGCCGCTCGCGCAGCGGCGGCAGGCGGATCGGCATCACGTTCAAGCGATAGAACAAGTCCTCGCGAAAGCGGCCGTCGGCGACCGCCGTGCCCAAATCCTTGTTGGTCGCGGCGATGATCCGGATGTCGGTGCGCACGGTCTTCGACGAGCCGATCCGCTCGAACTCGCCCTCCTGGAGCACCCGCAACAGCTTGGCCTGGAACGCCGGCGAAATCTCGCCGATCTCGTCAAGGAACAGGGTGCCGCCGTCACCCTGCTCGAACCGGCCCTTGCGGCTCGCGATCGCGCCGGTGAACGCGCCGCGCTCGTGGCCGAACAGCTCGGACTCGAGCAGCGTGTCGGGCAGCGCGGCACAGTTCAGCTTGACGAACGGGCCGGACGCGCGCGGCGAGTTGTAATGGATCGCGTTGGCGATCAACTCCTTGCCGGTACCGGACTCGCCGCGGAGCAACACCGTGGTCTTCCATTTGGCGACCAGCCGCACGGTTTCGAACACCGTGCGCATCGCCGGCGTGTGGCCGACCAGGTTGCCCAGGCCGTGGCGGTCGCGCGCGGCGCGCCGCGCGCCGTCGCGCGCCGCGCGCGCCTGGTCCGCCGCCTCGGTGCGCTCGCGGCCGAGCCGCACCGCCTGGCCGATCAGGCCCGACACCAACTCGAGGAAGCGCAGCGCGTCGGACAGCGCCGGCTCG
>JANQHG010000035.1 GCA_028277115.1 Azospirillaceae bacterium | reverse complement strand
CGTGATGCGCCGCTTCGTCGTGATGCGCCGCTTCGTCGTGATGCGCCGCTTCGTCGTGATGCGCCGCTTCGTCGTGATGCGCCGCTTCGTCGTGGTGCGCCGCTTCGTCGTGGTGCGCCGCTTCGTCGTGGTGCCCGGCCTCGTGGTGATCGGCCTCGATCAGGGGGGAGGCGACCGTGACCTCGGCTTGCCGGCATTCCGCGGCGTCGGGGAAGCGAAACAGCTGGTCTCCCCGGCGCAACCGGGACACCGCGGCGTCGACCGCAGCGTGTTGCTCCTCGGTGCTCGGTTGATGTTCGAACCCGACAATATCGTACGACGGCGACTGAAGCTCGATCCATACGGTTGCGCCGTCAACCACCAGGCGAAGCTCACCGACCCCGTGGACATGGGCGTCGTGGTCCCGAAACGCCGCAGCCGACGCCGGGGTGGCCAGCAGCAGGGAGGAAAGGACGAACGCGCGAACAGACGTCAAACTGGTCATCTCGATTACCCCTCAAATAGTTTTATTTCTTCGGCGTCGACCAAATAGCCATGACCGACCCGGTCCAGGATCTCCTGGTCCGGTGCCGAACTCATGGTGCCGGTGACCGAAACCGGCTGAAACAGACCGGACGGAACGAAGCCGGGACCGGTCCTGACGTAAACCAGCTGATTGGGCGGCGGCGGCGGCACATGAACGCAGGCGCCGACATAGGGGACGAGAAAGAACTCGGTGACCTCGACCCCGTCATAGGTCAAGGGCACGACATAGCCGTCGAGTTGGACCCGCCGGCCGTCATAGGTCCGGACCAGACGGTCCATGGTCTCGCCCTCGCCGGGCGCCAGGGTCACCGAGCCGTGGCTCGCGATCCCGGTGACCAGGGTCGAGACCGCGCCGGCCTCACCCGACGCGGGGGGCGGGATCAGATCGCCCCAGGCGAGCGCGATTGCCGGTTCTGCGTGCGCCGGCGCGACCGCGGCCGACCCGAGCACCGCGGCCACCGTGACCGCGGCGGTCAAGTGTGGGAACAAACGTCGCATCACAGCAGGTACCTCCCGTTCAAGCGCGATCAGGACTTACCGTCCGGCGTTCAGTGCCGCCTCGATGGTCCGGATGTTGTGACCGATCATGTCGAGAAAGGTCGGTGCTGGGCCGTCCGGCGGCGACAGCGCATCGGAATACAGCTCACCGCCGATCCGGGTGCCGGTCTCGCGGGCGACCCGCTCGATCAGGCGGCGATCGGTCGTGGTCTCGACAAAGATCGCCGGGACGCGCATCCGCCGGATCCGCCGGATCAGATAAGCGAGGTCCGCGGCCGAGGGTTCGGCGTCGGCGATCGCGCTCTGCAACGCCTCGAAGCGCAAGCCATAGGCGCGCTCGAAATAGCCGAAGGCGTCGTGCGTGGTGATCACAACCCGGCGCGCATCGGGCAGACGACGGATCACCGTGCGGATGGTGTCCTCAAGCGCGGCAAGGCGGCGCTGGTAACCCGCCAAACTGGCCGCGTAGGTCTCGGCCCCGGCCGGATCGGCTTCGGTAAGCGCGGCGGCGATGTTGGCGACGTAAATCCGCGCGTTGGCGAGGTCATGCCAGGCGTGCGGGTCGGTGCCGATGGTGTCTTCGTAATCGAGCGGTCCGCGCGCGCAGGCGACATCGAGCCGGTTGCCGGTCTGGCAGCGGCGGTAGCGCGCGATCGCCGCATGCGCCCGGGTGCGGTGGAAGGTCAGCGGCGCAATACCGTCCGACACCGTGACCACCGGCGCGTCGCTGCGCGCCGCCGCGATCAGCCGCGCGATCCAGCCCTCGAGCCCGAGCCCGTTGGCGAGCACCAGGTCGGCCGCCGCGAGCCGGCGGGCGTCGTCCGGGGTCGGCTGATAAACGTGGGGGTCGCCGTTCGGCCCGACGATCGTGGCGACCGACACCCGCTCGCCGCCGATCGCCGCCGCCATGTCGCCGATCAGACTGAAGGTCGCAACCACCTCGACCGGATCCGTCTCGGCCGCCGCCCGAGGACCGGCAGCGATCACGGCGATCAGGACGGCGATCAGCGCGGCGCCGCGCGCCATCGGTTTGGTCGGCACCCCAACGAGAAACCGACGGGTGGCGCGGCAGACCTTCCTTCCCCCACCCAAGCGGGGAAAGCGACTGGGCTCACGGAGCGAAGCGGTCGCACGGAGATACAAGGTGGCCGCGCCAGCGGCCGGATGGGGGCCAACCGGCGACGACGGAGCCGGTCCGCACCGCTGCATGCCCCCCTCTAACGCCCCCCCCTCTAACGCTCCCCCCTCTAACGCCCCCCACGTGCCGTGGCGGGCGGACTTTCCCATCCCCGCCCGGGGCGGGGGTGCCGGCATCATGTCATCCAGCATCATGTCATCCAGGGCGGGTCGGCCGAAAGCCGGTGGAGAACTCACGTCAAGCCCTTAAATGTCTGCGGTGCACCCGCCGGGCGAGCAGGCTGCCGTGCGGCCCGACCGCAAGCGACAGCACGAACGCGCCCCCGGCGCACAGGATGATCGCCGGGCCCGACGGCAGACCGAAATGGAACGACAACAACAGGCCGGTCAGGCTCGCCGCCACCGCGATTGCGACCGCCATCACCAGGATGCCCGCAAGGTCGCGGTGCCAAAAGCGCGCCGCGGTCGCCGGCACGATCATGATCCCGACCGCCATCAGCGTCCCGAGCGCATGGAACCCGGCGACCAGGTTGATCACCGCGAGCGTCAGAAGAAGATAATGCACCCGCGCCCCGGTGCGGCTGACGGTGCGCAGATACTCCGGATCGACGCTATCGACCACCAGCGGCCGATAGGCGACCGCCAGCGCCACCAGGGTCACGGTGGCGATCCCGGCCAACAGGACCATGGCCTGGTCGTCGAGCGCGAGCACGTTGCCGAGCAGAACGTGCATCAGATCGACGCTGCCGCCGCGCATCGACACCAGCAAGACCCCGAGCGCGAGCGAAGTCAGATAGAACCCGGCGAGGCTGGCATCCTCGCGCAGCACGGTCGCGCGGGTGACGAAGCCGGCGAGCAGGCCGACGGTCAGGCCGGCGACCAGGCCGCCGACCGTCATCGCCCCGACCGACAGGCCGGCGACCAGATAGCCGACCGCGGCGCCGGGCAGGATCGCGTGCGCGATCGCATCGCCGGTCAAACTCATCCGGCGCAGCACCAGGAACACGCCGACCGGGGTGCCGCCGAGCGCGATCGCCAGACAGCCGACCAACGCCCGGCGCATGAAGCCGAACGCGACGAACGGGTCGATCACGAGGTCCCAGATCATGCCGCCGGACGATCGCTGGAGCGGTCGCACACCTCGGCCCGGTCGTCGAACGCCTCGCACATCTGGCGCGCGCGCAGAAGGTTGCGCGCGGTCAAGACGTCCGCCGTGGCGCCGTGGGCGATCACCTCGCGCGCGAGCAGCACCGTCTCCGGGAAATGTCCGCGCACCTGGTCGAGGTCATGAAGCACGGTCACGACCGTCCGTTGCTCGCCGTGCCAGCGCCGGATCAGGTCCAAAAGATCGGCCGCGGTCTTGGTGTCGATCGCGGTCAACGGCTCGTCGAGCAGGATCAGGCCCGCGTCCTGGAGCAGGGTGCGCGCAAACAGCATGCGCTGGACCTGGCCACCGGACAGGGTCGCGATGCCGCGCCGCTCGAACCCGGACAGACCGACCGCCGCCAAGGCGTCCGCGACCCGCGCCCGGTCGGCCCGGGTCACCGCCCCGAACAGACCGATCCGGCGCCACAGGCCCATCGCAACAAAATCGATCACCGACAGCGGGAACTGGCGGTCGATGTCGGCCTGTTGCGGCAGATAGGCAATGCCGTCGTCGCCGACCCCACGAAACCGGATCCGCCCCTCCATCGGCCGCAGCCGGCCGACCAGACCTTTCAGCAAGGTAGACTTGCCGGCGCCGTTTGGGCCGACCACCGCGGTCAGCGAGCCGCGCCCGATCATCAGGCTGACATGGTGGATCGCCGGATGGCGGTCGTAGCCGATGGTCAGATTCTCGATTTCGATGGGACCGGCCATCGCGGTGTCGCCCCTCATCGGATCGCCCAGAGCACGCACGCCCACAGGCCGGCAACGAGGCCGAGGCTGACCGCAAGGCGGACGAACGCGCTCGCCTGGAGCAGCGGGGGGCGTGGCTCGGGGTCCATCGACATCGTCCTGTCCGCCGGCGCCGACCGCCGGGCCAAAAAAAATGATATACTGTAACACCAAGGCGGACGCAAGCCGGCGGCGCCGCCAGGATCCCCGATCACCCCACTGGGGGTCCGGTGGGATAGGGGTGCGCTCGGCCGTTTTGGGGTCGCGTGGGCGGTTTATGACGAACGCAGATGAGG
>JANQHG010000003.1 GCA_028277115.1 Azospirillaceae bacterium | reverse complement strand
CGGCGCTGGCCGCCGGCACGGCGACCGATCAGGAGCGTGGCGCCGCGATCACCGCTTGGCTCGAGCTCGCGCCCGAGGCGCGCGCCCACCGGTTCGATGCTTATGCCAGGGCGTTCCTGACCAACGACGGCGACGTGCGCAAGCGGTTGGTCACCAAGCAGGCCCTCAAGGTCAACCCGGACGCCGAGGACGCGCTGCGCCGCGAGGCCGAGCGGCTGGTCGCGGTGGCCGAGCGCCGCGCCGCGACCGCGGCGGCCACGGCGACCGCGGCCCTGTTGACGGTCGCGGCCGCGGTGCTGGCGGCCTACGAGGCGCGCAAGCGTGCGCGGGCCCGGCTCGACTACGACGATCTGGTGCTGATCGTGTGTGCGTTGCTCGAGCGTCCGGGGGTTGCGCCCTGGGTGTTGTTCAAGCTCGACGGCGGGCTCGATCACATCTTGATCGACGAGGCCCAGGACACCAACCCGGATCAGTGGCAGGTGGTCGCCCGGCTCGCCGAGGAGTTCTTCGCCGGCGCCGGCGTGCGCGCGACCGCGCGCACCGTGTTCGCGGTCGGCGACGAAAAACAGTCGATCTTCAGCTTCCAGCGCGCCGACCCGGCCGCGTTCCGCGCGATGCGTCGCCATTTCGCAGACCGGGTGCGCCTTGCGCAACAGGACTGGGAAACGGTCGATCTCGACACCTCGTTCCGGTCGACCCCCGCGGTGCTTTCGGTGGTCGATGCGGTGTTCGGCGACCCGCGGGCCCGCGACGGCGTCGCCGACGACCGCACGGTGATCCGCCACCGGCCGTTCCGCGCCGGCCAGGCCGGGCTGGTCGAGCTGTGGCCGCTGGTCGAACCCGAAGCGCGCGAAGACGCCGAACCTTGGGCGCTGCCGGTCAGCGCCGGTCGGGCCGCGGCCCCGTCGGCGCGGCTTGCGGTCGCGCTCGCCGAGACCGTGCGCGGCTGGCTCGAGGGCGGCGAGCGGCTGCCGGCGCGCGACCGCGCGGTGCGCCCGGGCGATATCCTGGTGTTGGTGCGCCGGCGCACCGCGTTCGTCGCCGAGTTGGTGCGCGCGCTCAAGGAGCGGCGCATCCCGGTCGCCGGGGTCGACCGGATGGTTCTGACCGATCAGCTGGCGGTGATGGACCTGGTCGCGTTCGCCGAGGTCCTGTTGTTGCCCGAGGACGATCTGACCCTCGCGGCGGTGTTGAAGGGGCCGTTGATCGGGCTCGACGAGGCCGCGCTGTTTACGCTGGCGCACGGCCGGTCCGGGCGGTTGTGGGAGGCGCTGGCGACACGCGCCGCCGCCGCCGGTGCCGACCCGTTGGTCGCGGCGGCCTACGGCTATCTGGCGGCGTGGCGCGGCCGCGCCGATCTGGCTGCACCGTATGAGCTGTTGGCCGGGGTGCTCCATGGCCCCTGTCCAGCCGACCCGGCGGGCAGCGGTCTGCGCGCGTTGCTCGGCCGGCTCGGCCCCGATGCGCGCGACCCGATCGACGAGTTGGTCGCGGCCGCGCTGACTTTTCAGCGCGGCCACCCGCCGTCGCTCCAGGGGTTCTTGGCGTGGCTCGCCTCGGGCCGCACCGAGATCAAGCGCGAGCAGGACCCGGGCGACGACGCCGGCGACGGCAGTGTGCGGGTGATGACCGTGCACGGCGCCAAGGGGCTGCAGGCGCCGATCGTGATCCTGCCCGACATGACCGCGGTGCCCCAGCGCACCCCGCGGATCCTGTGGCCCGAGGGCGGGCGCACGGTGCCGCTGGTGCAGCCGCGGCGCGACCGCGAGCCGCGCGCGTGCGCAGAGGCGCGCGGCGCCGCCGAATGCCGGCGCGACCAGGAGTACCGCCGACTGCTCTATGTCGCGCTGACCCGGGCCGAGGACCGGCTCACGTTGTGCGGCTGGCGCGGTGCCAAGGCGCCACCCGGCGGGTCGTGGTACAGCTTGGTTGCCGGCGCGCTCGCCGACGACGCGGTCGCCCGCCCGTTCGCCTTTGCGGTCAGCGGTGCCGACGGCTGGCAGGGCGAGGGGCGCCGCCTGGTCATCGACCAGTCTGCCGCTCCCCGCCCGGACCGGCCGAGCGCCCGCGCCGCTGCCGCGCCGCCGCCGCTGCCGGGTTGGGCGAGCGCGCCGCCGGCCGCGGAGCCCGATCCGCCGCGGCCGTTGGTGCCGTCGCGGCCCGAGGACGACGACCCGCCGGTGCGCTCGCCGCTCGGCAGCGACGACGGCCGGCGGTTCCGCCGCGGCCTGATCATCCACCGCCTGCTCCAGACCCTGCCCGAGCTGCCGGTCGCGGCGCGCGCCGACGCGGCCCGCCGCTGGGTCGGGCGCGCAAGCTTGGGCCTCGCGTCCGACCAGCAGGACGAGGTGGTCGCCGAGACCCTGGCCGTGCTCGCGACGCCCGAGCTTTGCGACCTGTTCGGCCCGGGCAGCCGCGCCGAGGTGCCGGTCGCCGGCCTGGTCGCCGGCCGCGCGGTGTCGGGCCAGATCGACCGGGTGTTGGTGACGGCCGATCGGGTGACGATCGCCGACTACAAGACCCTGCGCCCGCCGCCCGCGACCGAGGCCGAGGTGCCGGTCGCCTATCTGCGCCAGATGGCGCTCTATCGCGCGACGCTCGCCGAGATTTACCCCGACCGCGCGGTCGTCTGCGTGATCGTGTGGACCGACGGGCCGCGGGTGATGCCGCTTTCGGCCATGCGCTTGGATGCGATCGCGCCGCGCCCGCGGGCGTCCGCTTGACATCTCGTTTTCCAACGGCCGTCCGCAGACCCGCGCTGCGGCGCCGGTTTTCTGTCCGACGGCACTTTGGCCGTTCGTCGATGGTGTGGTATTTGTTTTGAGGCGGCGCGTGACGTCGCTCCATGTTGTCGATCGGGAAAAAGATCATGACCAATCGTGAGATGCCGAGCCGCGGTCTTCCGGTTCGGACCCCGGTGAAGGCCGGCGATCTGCCGATGTTCTGACCCCGGGCGGCCCGGACCCCGGTTAGGTCCGGGCCGTTTCTCCTCGGGCGTTTCCGCTGCGACAGATTTTCCTTATGTGTCAAATGGTCTTCACCTCGAAGTCCAAACTGACTAGTCATGAGCTATGGCAGTCTGGCCGTGGCGTGTCTTGTTCGGGGTGGTCCGAAGACCCTGCGGCCTCCACAGGCGCTCAACGATAATAATAGCGCAATACATGGCGGAGGAAACTCTATGAAAAGTAAGATCGTCAGCGCCGACGAAGCGGTCGCCTTGATTCGCGACGGCGACAGCCTGGTCACCACCGGTTTCGTCCAGAGCGGCATTCCGGACGCTCTGCTCGCCGCGCTTGAGCGCCGCTTTCTCGAGACCGGTCACCCGCGCAACCTGACCCTGTTCGCCGCCGCCGGTCAGTCCGACGGCAAGGAGCGCGGCACCAACCGGCTCGGTCACGAGGGCTTGCTGAGGCGTGTCGTCGCCGGCAATTGGGGCCGGATGCCGCGGGTGGTCCAGCTGGCGATGGACAACAAGATTCAGGCCTATAACCTGCCGCAGGGCACGATCACCCATCTCTACCGCGATCTTGCCGCGGGCAAGCCGGGCTCGTTCACGAAGGTCGGCCTGCACAGCTTTGTCGACCCCCGGCTTGAGGGCGGGCGGATCAACGAGGTGACGACCAAGGACATCGTCCAACTGGTCGAGGTCGATGGCGAGGAGTGGCTGTTCTACAAGGTTGCCAAGGTCAAGGTCGCGTTCCTGCGCGGCACCACCGCCGACGACGCCGGCAACATCACGATGGAGCGCGAGGCGCTGACCCTCGACAATCTCGCGATGGCGATGGCGGCGAAGAACAGCAACGGCATCGTGATCGCCCAGGTCGAGCGGATCGCGGACTATGGCACGCTCGACCGGCGGATGGTGCGCATCCCCGGTATCCTGGTCGATTGCGTGGTGGTCGCCGAGCCCGAGCACCACATGCAGACGCTGGCGACCCAGTACAACCCGGCCTATTCCGGGGAGATTCGGGTGCCGCTGCGCTCGCTGCCGCCGATGCCGCTCGACGAGCGCAAGATCATGGCGCGGCGCGCTGCCTTTGAACTGCCGCCCAACGGCATCATCAATCTGGGCGTCGGGGTACCGGAAGGGGTCGCCGCGGTCGCCAACGAGGAGAAGATCATCCGTTACGTCACCATGACCGCCGAGCCGGGCACGGTCGGCGGCGTGCTGGCGAGCGGGCCCAACTTCGGTGCCGGGGTCAATTCCGACGCGGTGATCGAACAAAACCAGATGTTCGATTTCTACGACGGTGGCGGGCTCGACATGACCTGCCTCGGCATGGCCCAGTGCGACGAGAAGGGCAACATCAACGTCAGCAAGTTCGGCGGCCGGCTGATCGGCTGCGGCGGCTTCATCAACATCAGCCAGAACGCGCGCAAGGTGGTGTTCGTCGGCTCGTTCACCGCGGGCGGGCTCGAGATCGCGGTCGAGGACGGCCGGCTCCACATCGTCAAGGAAGGCAAGGCCAAGAAGTTCTTGAAGAATGTCGAGCAGATCACCTTCAGCGGCGACTATGCGTTCGAGCGCAAGCAGCCGGTGTTCTATGTCACCGAGCGCTGCGTGTTCCGCCGCGGCCGCAACGGCCTGGTGCTGATCGAAGTCGCGCCGGGGATTGATCTTGAACGCGATATCCTGGATCAAATGGAGTTCGTGCCGCAAATCCACGATCTGCAGAAGATGGACATACGCATCTTCCAGGACGAGCCGATGGGGCTCGAGGCCGACCTGTTGAACCTGAGCCTGCCCGACCGTGTCACTTACGACGCCGAACGCAATGTGCTGTTCGTCAATCTTGAGGGGATTTATCTTCGGGTCAAGGCCGATGTCTCGGCGCTTCAGATGGTGCTGGAGCGGCGCTGCGAGGAGATCGGTAAAAAGGTCGGCGCGTTCTTCAACTATGACGAGTTCCGGATCGACGAGGGCGTCTACGACGACTACGCCGAGATGGACCGCTACATGCTGTCACGCTACTTCACCACGATCACCCGCTATGCCACCAGCGGCTTCATGCGGATGAAGCTGGGCGAGGCGTTTGCCGAACGCGAGATCGCGCCGCACGTGTTCGAACGCAAGGACGAGGCGCAAGCGTTCCTTGCGTCGATCGACGGCCCCCCCGGCCCCGGCGGCGAGGGCGCGTCGGCGTGAGGTGCGGTGTCAGCCACGCTTGGGAGCCGGTCATTCGTCCCGGACAGGAGGTGACCTGTCCGGGACAGTGGCTTGGGCGCCGACGGCGTCAGCGCTCGGTGAAGTACACGGTCGCGCCGGGGGTGCCGACCCCGCACTGGTAGGTGCCGACCCAGACATTGTAATTTCCGTTCGGCGGGTTGTTCAGCCGGATCGCCGGGTTGGAGCCATGGGCGTCGTCATTGAACCACCAGTTGCCGTTGGGGTCGTAGACGATCAGGACGGTGTCGATGCCGCTTTGGGCGCCGATCGTGAGCGGATAGCCGCCCGCGCTGTAATTGAGATCGACGTCGGGCGCCCCCCAATTGATGCACCCCGACATATCGCCGCGGAGATTGGTTGCCGAGGTGTTGCCGCCGGCGGCGACCGAGACTTGATACGGGTCCGGCGAGAAACCGGCACCAAGATTGTAGGTGCCGTAGGTCGGCTGGGCCTGCCAGTTCGGCTCGGCCGCAGTCGCCGGCGAGACCGTGGTCGCGCAGACGGCAAGGCCGGCACCCAAGAGGGCAACCGCCCGAAGGGGGCGCAAGATCGACATGTGTCGGGCTCCTTTTGTTCAATCATCAAGATCGCCGGTGGCGCCGTGTTCGGCGGCCGGTGCCGTGACAGGGCCCGTGGACGCCCTGCCGCGGCGTTACCGCATTGATTCTAGTTACCGCATTGATTCTATTAGTACTGGGGCGGGCCGTTCGCCGCTGGAGCGGCCTTTGGTGCCAATCGGGTGTGAGCGTTGCTCAACATCTCACAGGCGAGTTCTGTGATCCAGCATTGTGTGGTCACGTCAAACAGACCGTCGCGCAGAGTGGTTCCCGCTGTCAATGGTCGAGCTCTCGGTCGAGCCGCCTGCCACTTCAGCAGGGCGAGCGATCACCCTGCTGCGGCGATCAAGTTAATGATGAGACCCCTTATCAATCCCAGACCCTTGATAAGGATCGGCACTGCCGGTTAGATATCGACCTCTCATCATAATTGGCTTTTCTTGTTGTTCGAGACGGTACGGAGCGCGACTGCATCGAGCTGGTTTGGAACAGTGGGGGTGTGTGCGATTCCGCATGTGGCGAGCATCAGCGCGACCACTTGAGTGTTCTTGGTTATGATTCGCGCCAAAATAGACTTGGTGACACCAAGCATACCTTTCGGCGAGTTGGTCAAGATCGGTGAACGGCTTAAAGGGGCGGGGCGTCGGCGGCGAAGTGGTCTGGCCCCGCCTGACCTGGCCGGACCGCCCCATGCGGCCCTGCCGAGGGGCGCGCTTCGGCTGCCCGGGAGATCACGGATCATGGCCGCGGGCTCTCCTGCGTCTCACGGGCGGTCGCCCCCCTGTTGCGCCGGCAGGCTTGAGCGCGTGGTCAATTGACCGTCGGTTCGGCGAAGACCTCGTCGAGTTCGGCGGCGTCGATTGCACGGGTCAGCCAGGCCTCGAGCAAGGCCGGCTTGGCCTTCATGATCGCCTGCCGGCGGTCGATCGCGATCGGACCGAAGCGTTTCTCCAAAACAAGAATCAAAGAGGTCGCTCTACCTTCGGCTCTGCCTTCGGACCTACCTTCGGATCTACCTTCGGATCTACCTTCGGATCTGCCTTTGGCTTCGGCGGCGATTGCCGCCTCGGTGACGGCTTTTTCCTTGTCTTTCTTGATGTACTCGCCAATGTTCCTCAGCATCGATTTGTACTCCGAGAGGTCTTCGACGTCGCGGGCGCGGAGCGGGATCGAGTGGGCAACCGCCAGCACCGAGTGGATCCAGGTCATCAAGGCCCGGCGCAGGTCGGTGTAGGCGTCGCCTTTGAGCAGAATGGCCAAGCGTTCGATCTGGGCCTCGACCGCGTCCAGAGTGCGGCAGCGTTCGAGCGCGAAGACCACCGCGGCGACGTTGTCGGTGCCGTCGAACCCGGCCAAATCCTGCCGGGTCTCATCCAGCAGATGATACCGGACCGAGGGGCGCCAAGGCCAGGCGTCGAGGCCGGGCACCTCGGCGATCAGGTCGCCGAGATCGCGGGCGGCCGTCCAGCCGTCGGGGCCATTGTACAGCACCAACGGGAACACCGGCGGCAGCTTGCCGCCGTTCGACGGCGCGGCGACGATGCCGGGTTCGCGCACGCTTTCGCGGATGAGGTGGAGATAGAGCAGCGACAGCGCCGCCGCGATGCGCGCCGCCATCCAGCGATCCGAGGTCGATTGGAACTCGAGCAGAATATAGATGTAGGCGTGCCCGCCGGACTTGAGGCGGACCCGCCAGATCATGTCGCCATCGATGCGCCGCAGGTTGCCGGCATGGAGCTTGGCGTTGACCCGGTCGAGGCTGTCAAGGTCGAGCTCTGCGACCCAGGCCTGGTCGATGAAGCCGGCAAGAAGGTCGTGGATCAGGCGCGGGTGGCCGAACACCAGGTGCAGGCCGCCGTCATGGTCGGCGCGCCGCCGGCGTGGGAGTCTGAACCGGCGCCGCCGGGGTGGTCGGACGCGGACGCGGCGGCGGCGGCGAAAGAGATCGACGATCACGGGCGGTCTCCTGACAAGGGCCAATATTCCGGTATGCACCGCCGATCATGTCAAGGGCCGACGCTGTCCCGTGTCAATGCGGTGGAACCGGCGGCGCCGGACGATGATCGGTGAGATCACGTAGAATTTGTAAAATCCGAACGTAACCGCTCTGATCATGAGCTGGCGTGATCGCCGACCTCGGCAATGGTATGGGTTTGGGCATGACGCGATCTCTCAAATGGTTCGCCATTTTGGTTTCGGTCATGGGCGTGATTCATTGCTGGGTTCGTGGCCTTGGCCCAGCCGATCGAGGGTGCGCTGGCCGGCCTCGCCGCGCCCGGGTCGGCGCCGTGGCTTTTGGCCGTGGTGATCGTGGCTGCTTTGGCCGCCGACGTGCCGTTGCCGGTACCGTCGAGCCTGGTCGGGATGGTGGCCGGCAGAGCGCTCGGGCTGGCCGCGGCGCGGCCCGGGCTGCGCGACGCGGTCACACGCTACGCCACCGCCTTGGACGGACCGGATCGAGCTGATCGGTCTCAATCTCGGGCTCGATCGCCATGGCGCGGTGATGATCTGCTCCGACGCCGGGGTGTTCGATGGCCCGGGCCCGGTGCCGGCGACCGCGGTCGGCGGGCTTTTGGAACGGCTGGTGCTGGAAACGCGGTGAGACGCCGCCGAGCCCGGGTCACCGGGGTTGCTGGTCGGCGGCGACGCGCCGCCGGCACCAGGTGTTCGGCTGGCCCCTGACGTAGGGGCGGGCGACCCCGATGTCGAGGAGCTTCTGACCGAGGTCGATGCCGGCGGGACGAGTGACCACCCGGGCGACCACCCGGCGCCCGAACGTGTCATACCCGATGTCGAAGAGATCGACCTCTTGGTTGATCAGCAGCATGGTGACCCGCGCGGTGGCATCGGCGGCGGCAAAGCGCTCCGCGGCGCAGTCGGCCCAGCCGTCGCGCTCGGGCGTGTCGATGCCGCGCAACCGCACCGCGATGTCGAGCGTCTGGCCGAGCCAGATCTTGGCCCGGACCGCGATGGTGTCGCCGTCGATGATCCGGACCACCTCGGCCGGGACCGGTCCACGCAGCCGCTCGCCGGCCCGCACGGCCCCGCTGCCGAGGCCGATCGCCAGCGCCGCGACCACGATCGCGCCGACCGCGAGCCGGCGCACGCAGACGACTGGGCTCAACCCGCGTCCCTCCCGCTGATCGGCGTGCCCGCCCAACCGGGGGTCAGCTTCCCGCCGCGGCACCTGACTGTCAAGATGTCTATGGGTTGATATTCCTGCATACTATGGAATTCATCCTAGTGAGGCCATCGCTTGGCCCATCCATTGTGCCTGGGACCAGGGCGGCGGCCGTGCTAGCGTCCGCGCCGCGGCTGCCGGGACGGCCGCGGGTAGGGGAGGCATGCAGCGACATGTCGCAGGCGTCCGGAGCGGCGCCGGTCCGCTTTGCGGTGCAGCGAAGCAAGCCGGGCGGTTGGAAGACGGTGTTGGTCGACCGCGACCAGGCGGAGGCGGACCGGGTGTTCAAGGGCATGGCGGCGACCAACCCGCGCGGGTATTTCCGGTTGATCCGGCTCGAGCCGCGCGCCGCCGCCGCCGCCGCCGGCGCCGACGATGACGAAGACGCGGACGGCGGCGGCGGCCGCGAGTTCGGCTGGCGCCTGGTCGCGCTGTATGACCCGCGCACCGGCCGGATCACGGGGCCGGAGACCCCTGCGGCACCGACCGGTCCGGCGCGGCCGCCAGTGCGACCGCCCAAGGCGACCCGACAAGCTGCGGTGGCGCAGGTTTCGGTGCCGGTGCGGTTCTACCTGGCCGTAATCCTGATCGGCGGCGTCCTGGCGCTGGCGGCGTGGCTTGCTTTGGGGCCGGCGGCCGGCTAATTGTCGGCGGGACCCTGCGGCAGGGTGTCGCCTTGGGATGCGGCACCCGGACCTTTAAAATCAAAGTTATAGCAGGGTCGCGTTCCACGCCCGCCCGGATCGGAAAGGCGCCACACCATGCGCGCGAGGCTACGAGCTGTTCTGGTGATTGTGCTGATCGTTTTGGGCGGTGTCTCGGCGCCGATGCGTGCCGAGGCGGTGTCTGCGGGCGTACCGATCCCGGCCCTGGCAGACCCGTCGATCGAACCGGCCGCCGCCCACCCGGGTCTGTGGTTGTGGACTTCGCGGTATTTGATCACCCTCGTCGGCGTCGCGGCCGGTTATCTCCTGGTCACCGAATTCGTCAAGGAGCCGACGGTGGTCGGTCTGCTGTCGTCCGGTATGTTCTATTTCATGATGGTCGGGGCGCCGTTGGCGATCGCGGTTGATACCGGCGCCATGATGTTCGCCCGCGGCGCGGCGATCGCGACCCCGCTGCCTTGACCTGAACCGGCCGGGGTTCGGCTTGAACTCTTCCTCGGTTGACCTAGTACAGCCCGGGTCAAATCCTGACCTGGTCAGGGTCTGAGCCGGAAAGCTGTACGCCAAGATGAAGAGTACACCGCGGCGGCCACTGACAGCATGACGTTACGTCCGCCGCGGTGTACTGGTCTCGGGACTGGTCGGTCCAAGGTTCGCCGAGGGGACGCTCAGATGCCAGTGCACGTGCCAAGATACCATGCACGGCCCGCGCCGATTTTCCTTGTGATCTGTCTCGGCCTGTTCGGTCCGATCCCGGTCCGGGCGGCGATCGACGATCCGTTGGAGCCGATCAATCGGTCGATTTTCGACTGGAACCGGTGGTTCTCGGCGGACGTCTACGCGCCGGTGCGCGACGGCTATCTCGCGACCGTGCCGGCGCCGGTGCGCACCGGCCTTAACAACATCCTGTTCAACCTGAACGACATGGTCGGCGCGCTGCTGGCGCTTGCGGCATGGGACACCGACCAGGCATCGGTCCAGGGCCGGCGGGCGGTGATCAACACGACGTTGGGTCTCGGCGGCGTCCTCGACCTCACCGGCTGGCTCGGCATCCCGCGCGAGAACGCGGGCAAATCGACCATCTGCGGCGGCGCGCTGGTGCCGGATGGGCCCTATCTGGTGCTGCCGATCATCGGGTCTGCGACCTCGCTCCAGACCGCGACCGGGGCGGCGATCGTGGTCGGCGGCTTTGCGGTTCTGGGTCTGGTCGGCGGCCTGATCAAGGAAGTCGTCGAGATAATGATCCTGGTCGCGGTCACCCGGCCGAGCAAGGAAGACGTTCGGCAGTATCGCGCGGCGCTGGCGAGCGATGACCCGTACGCGGCGTGGCGCGGTTACTTTGCGGAGCGGCATAGGCGGTTGTGCAGGGGATAGGGGGCGCGCATGTCGCCCCTTTGCACCCAAGCACCGGGGCCGGTCGCCGTGACGACATGCTCGCCCCCCTTCCATTCCCGGATGAGCCGGGTGCCGGTGACCGGGCGGTCCTTGGTCCGCTTGCGCGCGGTCCCACGGCCCATGTACTGCCGATCCTCGGCGATAGCGTCGAGCCGCGCTTCGGCGGTCATCAGGTCGGGGGGCGCGGTGGTGATGATTGGCCGGTCGTATCTGGTTTTGATCAGGGCGTCGTTGACACCACCTGCCGCGTTTGGATCAATTTGCCCGCCCAGCTCGGGCGTCATGCGACAAATGTGCACGTGTTGAGATGCCGCGGACGATCGCCAGCAATCCATCCCTTGACGCCCCCTTTCCGGCTGCCGGTGATGCCGATGGCTGGAACGATCGGCTTGCAGCCACTTTCGAAGCGCAGCGGGAGGGATTCCTGCCGTTGGCCGAACGGGCCGTTCAGGCCTGCCCCGGCAACGCCGAAATCCTCTGCCGGGCCGCGACCGCCGCAATCCTGGATGGGCGGACCGAGCGCGCGTTGGTGTTCTTAAAACGCCTCTCCAAGCGCTACCAACCCACCGACACCGACCACCTTCTCCATGCCCTGGCGCTGGCCCAGCAGAACAAGCTGGCCCCGGCGCGGGTGCTGCTGGAGCGCCACGGCCTCGCCGCCTGGACCTCGGCGATCCGCGCCTTTCCGGGCGGCCGGGCCCAGTTCGTCTGGTTGCGCGACCAGATCGATCGGATCATGGGGCGAGCGGTGCGGGGTGCCGCCAAGCGTCCGAACCCGGCCCCGGCCAAGCGCAAGACCGCCGCCTCCGCCAAGGCGCCCGCGAAATCCGCCGGCAAGGCCGTCCCCCCGCCGACCGCCGCCGAACAGCCCGTCCCGGCCGCACCACCGCCCCTGGCCCGCGCGACCCTCGACCTGCCGGTCACGACCGAGGTCGATCTGGCTGTCCTGCTGGCTGCGGCGGCCGGTCCGCGGGAGACCGACGGCGGCTGGTTCGCGCTGCGCGAACAGTTCGCCCATCTGGGCTTGGCCCAGGGCTTCGACGAACTGGTCTGCCTGCCCCACCTGCGCGGCATCGAGACCTTCTGGTATCAGGTCGAGACCGCCCGCAAGGTGCTGAAGCAATTCCGCGGCCGCGTCCTGCTGGCGGACGAGGTCGGCCTCGGCAAGACCATCGAGGCCGGTATGGTCCTCAAGGAATACCTGCTGCGCGGCATGGTGGAGCGCGTGCTGGTGCTGGTGCCGGCGGCGCTGGTCGGCCAATGGCGCGAGGAGCTGGAGACCAAGTTCGACATCCCGTGCGCCACCACCTACGACGGCCTTTTGCGCGAGGACCCCGGGCGGTTCTGGTCCCAGCCGCGGCTGATCGCCTCCCTGGCGGTGGCCCGCCGCCGCGAGCATGCCGAGCACCTGCTGGCCCAAAGTTTCGACCTGGTGATCGTGGACGAGGCCCATCATCTGCGCAATCGCTCCAGCTTGAGTTATAAGCTGGTCGACGGCCTGAACAAGCGCTTCTTGCTGCTGCTGTCGGCCACCCCGGTGCAGAACACGCTGATCGAGCTCTACACCCTGCTCACCCTGCTCAAGCCGGGCATCTTCAAGACCGAAAAGGAATTCCGCGCCGCCTACATGACGGCTGGCAAGCCGCGCCAGCCGGCCAACCCGGACCGGCTGCGCACCCTGATGCGCGACGCCATGATCCGCAACACCCGGGCGGTGGTGGCGTTGCGCCTGCCGCGGCGCCAAGCGGCCACGCTGCGGGTCGACGGCGTGCCGGAGGAACGGGCGGCCTACGCCGAGCTGGTGCGGCTCGCCCGCCACTTGGCCATCGACGGCGCCCCCGGCCGGCACCGGATGGCGCTGCATCACTTGCTGACGGCGGCGGGTTCGTCGCCCGCCGCCGCCGCCGGGGCGATTGCCCGCTTTGGCGCCCGCCACCCCGACCAGCCCGACTGGCAGGCGGTGGCCGAACGCTGGGCCGCCATCGACACCGGCGGCAAGGAGGCGGCGCTGCTCGACCTGCTCCAGCGCAACCCCGCCGAAAAGAAACTGGTGTTCATCCACCACGCGGACACGCTGCGCCACTTGGCCGCCCTGCTGGAAGGGGCGGCCATTCCGTTCGCCCGCTTTGAGGGCGGCCTGTCCGGTCCGGACAAGGACGCCGCCATCGCCGCCTTTCGCGACCAGGTGCCGGTGCTGCTGTGCACGGAGTCCGGTGGCGAAGGCCGCAACATCCAGTTTTGCAATACCCTGATCAACTTCGACATCCCGTGGAACCCGATGACCATCGAGCAGCGCATCGGACGCATCGACCGGATCGGCCAGCAGCGGGAGGTGTTCATCTTCAACCTCGCCACCCGCGACACGGTGGAGGACCACGTGCTGCGGCTGCTCGACGAAAAGATCAACATGTTCGAATTGGTGGTGGGCGAGGTGGGCGCCATCCTGGGCGAACTGGACGAAGAGCGGGACTTTGCCGACTTGGTCCTGGACGCCTGGCTGGAGACCACCGAGGCCGGCCGGACCGACGCCTTCGACGCGCTGGGCACCCGCATCGACCAAGCCTGCCGCGAGTATGGCGACACCAAGGCGCTGGACGACGCCCTGTTCGGCGAAGACTTCGAAACGGCGTGATCACAGGGACGCTCGGGACATGGCATTGCTGCGCGAATTCACCGCGGCCCTGCTCGACCGCCACGGCGCCGCGGTCGAGCCGATCGAGCCCGAGGGTCTGGAGGTCCTGGCCCCGCCGCCGGTGCGGGCGGTTCTCGATGTGCCGGAGATGGCCCGCCTGGGGTTCGGCACCGAACTGCCCGCCGGCGCGCGCCGGGTCGGGCTCGAGGGCGACTGGCTGGAGCGCTTCGGCCTCCTGCTGGGGGACCGCGGCCAGTGGGTGGAACGCCAAGCACCGCCCAGCGAGGTTCCGCCGCCCGGGGATGCCGAACGGCTGCTGTCCCATGGGCTTGTGCTGGACAATGCGGTGGCACGGTTCCGGGGCCAGGAGGCCCGCTGGACCCGGTGCCTGATCCTCGCCTTTCGCTATACGGCGCTGTCGGACGAGAAGCGGGAGGGTCTGCTGTGGCTGGGGTTCAACCTGGGCACGGGGGCCACCCTCGGCGAGCTGGTGGCGCGGCTGCGGGCGGCGCTGGCGGAGGCGCCGTGGCTGCCGGTCGACCCTGAGCGGCGGGCCCGTGCGGGTCCCGGCTGGGACGCGCCGGTGCTGGAGGCGCGGCTGCGGCCGCTGCTGGCCCACCGGGTGCGGCAGGAACTGGCGCCGTTCCTGCGAGCGAT
Organism: Azospirillaceae bacterium; assembly: GCA_028277115.1. Classification (GTDB taxonomy): domain Bacteria; phylum Pseudomonadota; class Alphaproteobacteria; order Azospirillales; family Azospirillaceae; genus JANQHG01. The sequence continues at coordinate 1,313 of JANQHG010000003.1, read as the reverse complement.
GCGCCGCCGGCTGGAGCGCGATCATGGCCGCCTTTACGCCTATCACGACGACCTGCGGGCCCAGGCCCTGAAGAAACTGGCCGATCTGGCCGAGGTGACAGGCGACAAGGCCGACGCCGACCGTCGGCGCGAGACCCAGCGGGTGGCGGCGATCGAACAGGACTACCGCGCCAAGCTCGACGACCTGCGCCACAATTACGCGCTCAACCTGACCGTGGCCTGGGTCCAGGCGCTGGAGGTGCTGGTGCCGGTGCAGCGGCTGGCACTGCTGGTGCGACGACGCAAGGGCGAGCGGCTGATCCACCTCGACTGGCACCCGCTGGCCCGCCAGATGGAACCGCCGCCGTGCGACTGGGGACTGGGCCTGGACCGCGTCCGGCAGGTCTGCGACGACCGGCTGCACCTCACCGAGCCCGCCGGGCAGGCGCCGTGCCCCGCCTGCGGCAAGCCGTTCTGCCGCGCCTGCCATCCCAAGACCTGCCCACGGTGCGGGGCGCCCGCTGCGGTTGCTGTGAGCCCATCAATCGAGGACCTGTGAACCTTTTGTGTCGCGGAGCAGGTGGCACTGTTCCGTAACGCACAATATGCCATCGATGACTGTGACATCATATTCGAAGCCGGCTTCAAATTCCTTCTCGTTCGCGCAATTGCGATCGGAAGATGACGGCTAGAGCTCAAGGATACTACTTTAAGGCGATCTACCACGCAGTTGACAGAAAACTAACAAAATCAGTTGGTTAGGTCCCAATTGCGTAAGAGGGGCAAAATAGGGGGCGGTCAGCCGCTTTGCACTGCCTTTCGCGCGACCATTTCGGCGAGGTCGGGGACGTCGGGTGCGTCTCTGCACTTGAGCCGTGCGCCGAGGTAGTCCCAGAATTTCAGACCGAGCTTCCTCGCTGTCTTGAAGAGGCTGAGGAAGGTGTCCCGGCTCTCGCGTCCTTGCTCGGATCGTGTGCCACCACTGACCTTTCGTTTGGTGACTTGGCAGCGGATGTCGTTTTCCGACCCATTGGTGTGGAGCGGGAGTGTCGGATGGTCGAGCACCCTGAGAGTCTGACTCAGAATCGGACTGGTTGTGTTTATCATACCTCTGCGCGCCCTTAAGTTGCATCACGCCCTGGCGAGTCTGCGGGTCAAGAGTTTGACGCTCGCGACCATGAGCCATGTACAGACCGTCTCAACACGGGTTTCAAAATCCTTGGCGAGACGCCGATTCGTAAGCGTCGTCTGGCACCCACATAGCCTGGAACGGCTCGATCTGGTGAGATGCAGGCCTACCGCGCGCCACAGGGAGGCTCTGCTGATGCCGTCAC
>JANQHG010000265.1 GCA_028277115.1 Azospirillaceae bacterium | reverse complement strand
GGTGCGCGGCGAGGTTCGGCGGTTCGACCTGCTCGGCCATCGGGTCGACGACCGCCTGATCATCGAGCTCGAACCGGCACCGCCGGCCGAGACCGACGCGGACCTCGCGCTCTCGGCGGCGTTCTTGAGTGCGGTCGCGGCGGGCGGCAACCTCTCTCAGTTGGCGCGCGCGACCGCGGTCGAGGTCCGGCGGTTGTGTGGCTACGCCCGGGTCGTGGTCTACCGGCTGGCCGAGGACGGCAGCGGCGAGGTGGTCGCGGAAGAGCGTCTGCCGGCGTTGACGCCGCTGATCGGGCTTCGGTTCCCGCCCCATGATTTCCCGCCCCAGGCGCAACGCCTGCAGGCCGCGGTCGGGGTTCGGGTGATCCCGGACATGAACGGCGTGCCGGCGCCGCTGCACGCGGTTGCCGCCGACGCGGCGGTGCCGCTCGACCTCGGCCTCAGCCAGCTGCGCGCGGTGTCGCGCTTTTGCGTCCAGTACCATCGCAACATCGGGGTCGCCGCGACCATGACGGCGTCGATCATGGTCGATCGCCGGATGTGGGGGTTCGTGTCGTGCCGCCACGACGTCGCGACCACCCCGTCGTGGCGGTTGCGCGATGCGGTCCTGGCGTGCGCGACCCGTCTCGGCGCGGCGATCGCGCGGCTCGAGACCGAGGCGACGGTGCGGGCCCGCGCCCGCGCCGTCCGGTGCCACCGGCTGTTGCTGGAGGCGATGGCCGGGGACGATCCGCTCGGCCGTCTGATCCTCGGCCACCCGCGCCTGACCTCGCTGATCGGGGCCTCGGGCGCCGCCCTGGTCGCCGGAACCGAGGTGTTCCGGCGCGGTGCCACCCCGCCGGCCGCCGAGATCGCGGCACTCGCGCGTTGGCTGGTCGGGCGCATGGCGGCGGGCCCGGACGGCGCGGGCGCGCCGCCGGTGGTCTCGCTCGACGCGCTGAGCACGGCCTATCCGTTGGGCGAGGCTTGGCAGGACGTGGCGAGCGGCGTCTTGGCCGCCGTGCTCGACGCCGAACCGCCGGTCTGTCTTTTGTGTTTTCGGCCCGAGGTTCGCCACGAGGTGTTTTGGGCCGGCGATCCGGACCATCCGGTGACCCGCGACGACGCCGACAAGCTGACCCCGCGCGGCAGTTTCGAGCGATGGCGCCAGCAGGTTTCCGGGCACGCCCGACCGTGGACCGAGGACGATCGCCGGCTGGTCGGCGAGTTCGCCCGACGCGTGCCGAGCGCGTCCGAGCGGTTGGCGCTGGTCCGGCGCGTGGTCGCCGACTGCGACGGCTGGTTCCGCCGCGACGATGTCGTGCGCGAGGAAATGCTCGCCGCGATGTCGGACTATATGGTGATCACGGTGCGCCTGCCGGCGGGTGCCGCGGCGATCGTGGTCTCGGTCAACGCCCGTTTGTGCGACGCCTTTTCGCTGGACGAGACCGAGTTGGTCGGCTGCCCGGCCGGCGACGCGGTCGAGCGGATCGGCCTGCCGTCGGGCTGTGCCGACCCGGACCGACCGGTGCCGCCGGAGTGCGAGGTGTGGTCGGACCTGATGGGTTTGCGCACCGTGCGGATCTGGCGCGAGACGATCGCCGAGAGCGCCGGCGCCGGGGGCTCGGCGCAGCTGTTGCTGTTGCGGCTCCAGGACGTCACCGAGTTTCGCCGCTCGAACGACGCGCTGCGCGCCGCGCGCGCCGAAGCCGACGCCGCGGAGCAGGCCAAGGCGCAGTTCCTTGCCAGCATGAGCCATGAGCTGCGCACGCCCTTGAACGCGATCATCGGTTTTGCCGAGGCGATCAAGGCCGAGATCCTGGGGCCGATCGGTATCGCGGCCTACCGCGGCTATGCCCACGACATCAGCCAGTCGGGCCAGCATCTCTTGACCGTGATCACCGACATGCTGGAGATGTCGAAACTGACGGCCGGCCGTCGGCCGCTCGACGAGGCGGTGTTCCCGCTTGACGAGATGGTCGCCGAGGCCCTGCGCTGGGTCGAGCAACAGTTCGCCGACAAGGGCCTGACCTGGCAGCTGTCGATGCCCGACCATCCGGTGGTGATCAAGGCCGACGGCTCGGCGATCCGCCAGATCGTGATCAATCTTCTGACCAACGCCGGCAAATACACCCCGGGCGGCGGATCGGTGACGGTGCGGGTGATCGCGCCCGACCTCGGCGACATCGTGCTTTCGGTCGAGGATACCGGGATCGGTATCCCGGCGAGCGAGATCGGCGGCCTATTGAAACCATTCGTGCGGGCCCGCGACCCGCGGATCGCCGGGATCGGCGGCAGCGGCCTCGGCCTGTCGATCTCCAAGGTGCTGGTGGACTTGCACGGCGGTCGGATCGATCTGATCAGCGACGGCCAGTCCGGGACCACCGCCCGTGTCCTGTTGCCGTCCTGGCGCCGGGTCGCCTGGACCGAGGGCTGACCCCGCGCACCGTCACGCCTGGGGGCGGAACAGCATCGCCTCATAGCGCCGGACCTCGGCCGCGAGGTCTTCGTTGATCACGGCGAGCAGGTCGCGGATCGACACGATGCCGATGATGTCGGTGCCGTCGACCACCGGGACATGGCGGAAGTGATGGCGCTGCATCATCGCGAGCGCTTCGACCGCGGTCGCGTCGGGCGGCATGGTTCGGGGGTCCCGGGTCATCACTTTCGAAACCGGCGTGGTCTCCATGTCGAGATTGTGGGCGGCGACCCGCCGCACCAGGTCGCGTTCGGTAAAGATGCCGGTCAACAGACCGCGCTCGGCGATCAACACGGCACCGATGTCGCGCTGGAGCATCGCCTCGACTGCGGTGCGCACGCTGGCGGTCGGCGGGATCAGGACGATGTTCTGGATCCGGATGACGTCGGGGACAAGCTTGAGATCAGGCACCGTGGTCTCCTTTCGCGAACGATCGTCCGGGGGCTGGCCGGCCGCCGTTCCAGCCTGCCTTCGCGTCTGCGGCAAGGAAAGCAAAAGATTGCATCGCAATGACAGCCGGCCGTTGGGGATGCCACCTCAACCTACGGTTTCGTCGTAGGACGAGGTATCAACCCAAACGGTTGCCATCCCGGGTCAGATGGTCGAGCCAGTTGGCGAGCTCCGCCCGCCGCACGCCGGCGTCGAGGATGTCGCGATCGATCCCGAGCTGCCAGGCCAGATCGCGCCGCCCCGGATCGTCGTGAAGCGCGAGCACCCGGGCTTTCAGGGCCGACACGCCCGCGTGGTCCGCCACCAGGCCGTCGGCGACCAGATCGACCGCGGTGCGCCCGATCAGGCAGGCGATCTCGTTAAGATCGTACTCGGGGTGGTATTGGACCCCCCAGAACCGACCACGATCGCAGCGCAGGTCGAGCGCCTGGACCGCGCTGATCGCGTTGCTCGCCAGCACGATCGCGCCGTCGTTGGGCAGGCCGCCGATCTCGTCGCGGTGAACGCACAAGGCGTCGAACACGCTTGCCTTGCCGTCGTACATCGGGTGGACGCGTCCGAGCTCGGTCAGGCGGATCTTGCGCGCGATCCCGATCTCGCACCCGTTCGGGTTGGGGATCACAGTCCCGCCGGCGGCCGCGACCGCGACCTGGAGGCCCCAACAGCTGCCGAACACTCGGGCCCCCGCGGCAAACGCCGCCCGCATCAGGTCGATTTGGCGGGTCACCTCGGCCCCGCCCCAATAGACGCTCAACCCGGAGCCGGTCCACACCACCGCGTCGTAGTCGGCGAGCGCAGTGCCGGAGGGCAGCGCGCCGTCAGGATCGGCCGGGCGGACGGTGGCGCAACGCGCGTCGGGGCGAAGCTCAGCCAGCACCCGGGTGAACAGGTCGGCCGCGACGGTGCCGCCGGAGGCGGCGATCGCATCCGAGAACCGGCGCGGGTTGCCTTCGACGATCAGGAGGGAACGTTCGGTCATGCCGGGGTCGGTCCTTCGGCCGTGGCGGGCGGGTCCGGAAGATCCGACACCAGATCGGCCGGCACCGCGAGGCGCGCAAGGTCGCCCGGCTCGAACTTGACCAGACCGCCGGCGTAGACGCGGCCGGCGTCGAGCCGAACCTCGGCCGCGAGCCAGGCGGCCAGGCGGTCGAGCCCCGCCGGGTCCAGGGGGCGGCGCGGGGTCAGGCCATGGGCGATGTTGAGGTGGCGGGCGCCGGCGCGGTTGCGCACGAACGCTGGCGGCCGCCGCGCCATGTAGGTGCACAGGATCGGCGCCGGCGGCGCCAGCCCGACCGCCCACCAGGCGCGCCGGTGGCGCGCGATGTAGCCGCGGTCCGCGCCCCGGTCGCGGGCCCAGGCGAGGAAGCGGTCGACCGCGGCGCGCTCGGCCGCCGACAAGGCGTCGAGGTCGAGCGGCAGGTCGATCACCCGGCGCAAAACCGCGAGATCGGTCAAGGCGGCGCCGGCGGCGAACAGCTCGCGCGCAGCGGTCACCGCGGGCACCAACAGGCGCCGGGGCAGGGCTGGGGTGTCGGGCCCGGCGATCCAGATGCGGTTGGCGCCGGTGACCTGGCCGCGATGGATGTGGACCAGGTCGCCGAGCGGCACGGTCGGCGCCGACCCGGCGGTTCCGACCGGCCGATGGCGCAGGCGGTCCGACCAGCGCGGCGCTGCCGCCGCGTCACTGCGCGCGACCCGCACGGTCGGCGTCGGCGCATCGAGCGGTGCCAGCGCCTCGAGCCGCTCGACCCGGTGGAGCGCCAGCGTCGCCGCGGCGGTCCCGGGTGCGAAACAGACGATCGCGGCGCTGGCGAGCGCGTCCTCGAACGGACGGAGCGCGCGGTCCAGCACATGCACGGCGAGGCCGCCGAGCGGTCCGGTGACCAGTCGGCGGACCAGGGCACCATAGCCGACGTCGAGCCACTCGGCCGCGGTGATCACGCAGCCGAGGTCGCCGGGGCGCGCCAGGCACGCGGTCTTTAGCAGAAAGTGGACATGGAGCCCGCACAGGCCGCTTGCCGCAAGGCCGAACCCGGCCGCGGTCTCGCGCGCCCACGCCTTCCACGCGGGCGCGATCAGATGGTGGCGGACATAGGGCGGGTTGCCGAGGAACAGGGTCGGCCGCGCGATCGTCGGCAAGTCCAGCGTGCGGTAATCGCCGGCATGGGTGGCGAGCCGGCCGGCGACCCCGGCCGCCGCGGCGTTGGCGGCGAGCACCGCGCGGGCGTCGGGATCGGTCTCGGCGGCGACCAGGGTCGCGTCGGGAAACGCCCGCGCCGCCGCCAGCAGGAACCGCCCGCTGCCAGCCCCCATATCGACGATCCGCGCCGGCGCCGCCGCGGCCGTGCGCGCCGCCGCCCAGCCGACCATCGCCGCGACGATCGCCGGCGGGGTGTAGGTCGCCCCGGCGGCCCGGCGCAGCCGCGCCGGCCGCGCGCGGCAGAACGCGTCGCCCAGCGGGTCCTCGCCGCGGGCAAGACGCGCGGCAAGCTCGCCACCCTCGACGGCGTCCGACGGGTTCAGGGTGTTTGCGAATTGACACATTCGCAACTATGGGCCACCAACGACGGGCCGACCGGACAGCGATCGGCTCGACCAAACGCGGGGGGAAAAAGCATGAGGACGCTCGGGGCTGTTGTGGTGATCTCGGTCGCCCTCGCCTGGTCAGCGCCGGTCGCCGCCGACGACGATCCGTGGGAGCCGTTCAACCGGGCGATGTATGATTTCAATTATGCCCTGGTTCACCAGGTGATCAACCCGTTCGGCGCCTTCTGGGAACGTCGGCTGCCCGACCGGGTGATCACCGGGCTCGGCAATGTCTATAACAATCTGACCGAGATCGAGTTTGTCTTGAACAATGCCCTGTCGGGCGACCTGGGCGGGCTCGGCATCTCGGTCGGACGGTTCGTCGTCAACTCGACGGTCGGGGTGTTGGGCTTTTTCGAGGTTGCCGATTACCTCGGCCTTGACCGGCGCAAGCGGGATTTCGGCGCGTCCCTGTGCGCGGCCGGGGTCCCGCCGGGCACTTATCTGGTTTTGCCGTTGATCGGGGCGACCAACGCGATCGCGGCCCCGACCCTGATCCTCGGCATCGCGCTTGAGGTCTATTTGTTGAGCTTCATCTCGACCACCCTGGCGACGATCGATTTCATCTTGATCGATCTCGGCGGCTCGGCGTCGGCGTTGCGCTATGCCACCAGTTTCCCCGAGTCCGGCGACCGGGATCCGTACGAGCTTTTGCGGGAGGATTATCTCGCCTACATCCGTGCGGCCTGCGAGGCGGACGACGCGTCGCAGATCGCGCTTGCCCCGCAGCCATGAGGGCAGGGCTTCAGCCCGTCCCCACTCGCCCGGCCGGCTGAAATGCCGTATGCGGCCTGACGGCCGGTGTCAGGGGCGCCGCCCCCGACACCCCCGCAAGGGAGGGCACCCCCCTTGACCCCATTTTGAAACCCGTAGGCCCGGCACGCGTCAAAGCGTGCCGGGCCGTCCGAAGCGGTCCGCCGACACCGTCACACCGCCGGGCTCAACCGCCCGGTCAAATCGTCCGCCGCCATCGGCCGGCCGAACAGAAACCCCTGGAACTCCTGCACCCCGAGCGGGCGCAGAATATCGACCTGGCCCGGCTCCTCGACCCCCTCGACGGTGACCCGGATGCCGAGGTTGGCACCGAGCTCGGCGATCGCACCGGTGATCGTCTTCCGGTGACCGTCCTCGACGATGTTGCGGATGAAGCTGCGGTCGATCTTGATCTTGGTCACCGGGAACTGGGTCAGATAGCTGAGCGACGAGTAGCCGGTCCCGAAATCGTCCAGCGAGATCTTGATCCCGCGCGCGGCGATCGCGCGCAAGGTCGCCAGCGCCCACTCGGTGCGCGCCATCATCAGGCTCTCGGTGATCTCAAGCTCGAGGCAGGTCGCCGGCAGCCCGGTGCTCGCCAACGCCTGGTCGATCACCTCGAGAATGCCCGGGTCCTGGAACTGCTTGGCCGACAGGTTGACCCCGACTTGGATCGGGCGAAGGCCGGCATCCTGCCACGCCTTGGCCTGGCGGCACGCCTCGATCAAGGCCCAGCGGCCGATCTCGACGATCATGCCGGTGGCTTCGGCGACCGGGATGAAGGCGCTGGGCGGGATGTCGCCGCGCTCCGGATGGCGCCAGCGCATCAGCGCCTCGACGCCGACGATCTCTCCGGTGGCGGCGTCGATCTGTGGTTGATAGGCAAGCCAGAGCTGGTCGCGATCAAACGCGCGCCTTAAGTCGACCTCCAGCGTCTTGCGGTCCATCACCGCCTGATGCATCGCATCGTTGAAGAAGTGGAACTGGTCGCGACCGTCGTCCTTGGCCCGATAGAGCGCGATGTCGGCCTTTTTCAACAAGGTCTCGAGACTGTCGCCATGATCGGGGAACAGCGCGATCCCGATGCTGGCGGTGGTATAGATCTCGTCGCCGGCGAGCGCGAACGGCCGGCGGATCGCGTCGAGGATCCGGTCGGCGACCACCGCCGCGGCGTCGGCGTCCGGGATCATCGGGAGCAGCATCGTGAACTCGTCGCCGCCGAGCCGGGCGAGCGTGAAGCTGTCGCGCGAGATCGAATCATGGGCGCGCAGATTGTCCATCAACCGTTCGGCCGCCGAGGTCAACAGGCGGTCGCCGACATCGTGGCCCATGCTGTCGTTGACATGCTTGAACCGGTCGAGGTCGAGCAGGAACAAAGCGACCTGGTGTCCGTAGCGGTGGGCCTGGCGGATCGCCTGGTCGACCCGGTCGGTGAACAGGCGCCGGTTGGGCAGCCGGGTCAGCTGGTCGAAATTGGCGTGATGCCAGATTTCCTCTTCGTATTTTTTTCGTTCCGACAGATCGGTCAGGATCGCGACCCGGTTCTGCACCGTGCCGTCCGGTGACGACACCAGGTTGAACGATGCCCAATAGGGCAAAAGACTGCCTTCGCGGTGGCGGATCAGGACCTCGCCCTGCCAGAAGCCGTCGGCGGCGAGGCCGGCATCGACGTCCTTGTAGAGTTCGGTGCGCGACGAGCCGGTCAGGAAGCTCATCAAGGACAGACCGCGCACCTCGCGATCGAGATAGCCGAGTTGGTCGAGAAAGGCGCGGTTGACCCGGTCGATCTCGCCGCTCGGGCGGATGATCACGATCGCCTCGCGGGTACCCTCGAACACCGAGGCGGCGAGCCGCACCGCGGACTCGGCCTCGCGCCGGGCGGTGATGTCCTCGACGATCACCACGGCCCGGCGGGTCCCCTCGGCGGTGCGCGGCAGCCAGCGGGCAAAGCAGCGCACCCAGATGAACACCCGGTCGCCGCCGTGCATCCGGAACTCGCGGCTGGGCGAGGGGTCGCCGGCGGCACCCTCGCCGCCGAGCTCGTCGAACAGCTGGGCGGCCAGCGGGCGGTCGCGCTCGTGCACCAGCGCGGTGAAGGCGACCCCCTCGAGATGCGCCGGGGCGACCCCAAGGCTGTCGGCCAAGCGATCGTTGGCCTGCTTGATCCGGGCCGTGTGGTCGAGCACCGCCATGCCGAGCGCGGCGCTTGCGAACACCGCGCGGAACTGCGCCTCGCTCTCGCGCACCGCCGCCTCGGCGCGGCGCCGTTCGGTGATGTCGCGGAACACGCCGACCCGGAACCGGTTCTGGTGGGTGTGGGCGGTGGTCACGATGCCCTCGAGCGGCACCGGACGGGCGTCCGAGCGCAAACCCACCATCTCGACCGGGCGGTCGGTGTCAAGCGCGGCGAACGCCAACCCCGGCACCAGGCTTTGCAGGGGCAAGGTGGAGAACACCGATCCATCGTAGCCGAAAATGGTCTCTGCCGCTGGATTGACATAAAAAATCCGGTTTTCGGGACCGGCAAAAATGATGATCGCGTCCTTGGCCGAATTGACGATCGCCCGTGTCTTGGCGATTTCTTCTTCCAGGCGATCCATCACTTGGTTGTAGGTGCCGGCGATCTGGCCGATTTCCGAAAACGGGTCGGCTTTGACCCGAAGTGTCAGATCGCCGGTTTTGGCCTGCGTGGTCATCACCTGGAACAGATCGTGGAGTTCGGTGCGCGCGCCATGCTCGCTGACGTTGAGCCCGATCCACTCGTCATGCGCCGGCACCCGAAGCGGGATCAGCCGCCGGATCACCAGGTGGAGCAGGATCGAGGTCAGGCCGAAGCCGACCGCGGCGCACGCGATCACGCCCTGAAACTGGACCGCGAACTGCTCGAGCCGGGTGAGGCCGGTGTCGAGGATCGTAAGATCGCCGAACAGGGCGACCGCCAGCGTGCCCCAGACGCCGCACACCAGGTGGACCGGGATCGCGTTGACCGCGTCGTCGATCTTGAGCCGGATCAGGGCGCGCGCGCCGAGCTCGACCAGGATGCCGGCGAGCGCGCCGATCACGATCGCGGCCCCGAGCCCGACGCAGTGGGCGTTGGCGGTGATCCCGACCAGGCCGCCGAGCACGCCGTTGACCGCAGCACCAAAGCCGGGCAGGCGGTCCCAGTACCAGGCGACCGCGAGCGCGGTGACGCCGCCGCTGGCCGCGGCCAGGTTGGTGTTGGCGATGATCGTCCCGATCTCCGGGGTCAGCGCGAGCGTGCTGCCGCCGTTGAATCCAATCCATCCGAACCACAGCATGATCGCGCCGAGCGCGGTCTTGGGCAGGTCGTGCGAGGCGAAGTCGCGCACCGTGCCGTCATCGGCGAACCGGCCGGTGCGCGGCCCGATGATCAACAAAACGGCCAAAGCGACCCAGCCGCCGATCGAATGCACCACCGACGACCCGGCCCAATCGACGAACCCGGCGGCGCCGAGCCAGCCCGGCTCGGCGCCGGGCGCCAGACCGCCCCACGCCCAGTGTCCCATCAGCGGATAGATCAGACCGGCAATCAGCACCGAAAACGCCAAATAGGCGCGAATCGGCACCCGTTCCGCGATCGCGCCCGAGACCACGGTGACCGCGGTGCCGCAGAACATCGCCTGAAACAGGAAAAAGGCGTGCAGAAAGCCATCGCCCGAGCCATTGACCAGGAACTGGTCGGTGCCGAACAATCCGAACGCATCCCGGCCGAACATCAGCCCGTAGCCGACCGCCCAAAACACCAGGATCGACAGGCACAGATCGAGTGTGTTCTTGACCGCGACGTTGATGCTGTTCTTGGTCCGGGTCAGCCCGGTCTCCACGAACAGAAAACCACCCTGCATGATCAGGACCAGGCTGGTCGACACCACAATCCACAGAATGTCGAGTGTTCGCTCTGTCATGCCGTCGGGCCTACCGAAAAGATAAATCGATCCGACTCTGGACAAAAACCGAGAGTGTCGAGGGACGGTGGCCGACGGTGTCACCGTGATCGCCCCGGCGACCCCCGGGGCGTCGTGGGCCGGGCGGGCGTTGGTTTCGACTTGTTTCAGCCGAGATCAGGCATATCACACAGCCGTGACAGGTGCCACACGTGCGTCACCGCAGTGCAGCAAGGGGGGCGGCCGGCGGGGCGGGGCGCGGAAAGTTCGCCGCGCCCCCTGACGCAGCGATGCGCTGCGATATATCGTTCAACGACGAACGAATGTGAGATAGGGTTACGCTCAGGTTCGGCGGCCGCCGTCGGCGGCCGCGACCACAGCGGGGGACCGATGGATTGGGACAAGCTGAGGGTTTTCCATGCCGTGGCGGAGGCGGGGAGCTTCACCCACGCTGGTGAGTCGCTGAATCTGAGCCAATCGGCGGTCAGCCGGCAGATCAGCGCGTTGGAAGAGAGCTTGAACGTGCCGTTGTTCCATCGGCACGCGCGCGGCCTCATCCTGACCGAGCAGGGTGAGATGCTGAATCGTACCGTGCGCGACGTTTTCGCCAAGCTGGCGATGACCGAGGCGATGCTGATCGAAAGCAAGGAGTCGCCGAAAGGGCCGCTTCGGGTCACCACCACGCTGGCGTTCGGGTCGACCTGGTTGACGCCGCGGCTGAATGAGTTCTTGTCGATCCATCCGGAGATCGAGTTGACCTTGTTGCTCGACGACAGCGAACTCGATCTCGGGATGCGCGAGGCCGACATCGCGATCCGGATGACCGCGCCGCGTCAGCCCGATCTGATCCAGCGTCACCTGATGACCGTGCGGTTTCACCTGTATGCCCACCAGAGCTATCTGGAGCCGCGCGGCCATCCGAAGTCGCTCGAGGAGTTGAAGGATTTCGATGTGATCGGGTATCCCGAGCATGTCCGCCCACCGGTGCCCGGGCTGAACTGGGTGGTCGAGGCGTGCGGCGGCAAGACGCGCCCGGTGCTCCGGGTCAACAATGTCTATGCGATCTTGCGCGCGGTGCAGGGCGGGCTCGGGATCGCCGCCTTGCCGGATTACATGACCGAGGGGTGCGAGGGCATGGTTCGGGTGTTGCCGGAGACCAATGGGCCCGAGGTCGAGTCCTATTTTGTTTATGCGGAAGAGCTGCGCCATTCGAAACGGATCGCAGTGTTCCGCGACTTCCTGGTGCGCAAGGTCGCCGAAGCGCGGTTTTAACCAGGCGCGCTTGGTGGGGCGTGCACGCGTTTAACGCGTGCACGCCGCCGCCGCCCGACGGCCGGCACGCCCGGGGCGCGCCGTTCATACGCCGTCCCGATCGCGCCCGCTCACGCGGCGGCGACCGCCGTCTGGCTCGGCCGGTCGGCGGGCAGCATCACCGCGGCCGCGACCGCCGAGGCGGCGAGCACCGACAGGACCACAAACAGCCCGTCGAAATCGCCGGTCCACTCATACAGCGCCGCGACCATCTGGACCGCGACCGGCCCGGCGCCGAAGCTGAGCACGAACTTGGCACCGTACGCGAGCCCGCGGTGGCGGCCCGGCGTGTAGCGCGCGAGCAGCACGTTCTCGGCCGGGATTTGCAGCGCCAACGCCGCCAGGATCACCATCGCGACCGCGAGCGTCGCGGGGCCGGCGGTCCCGGCGGCGAGGCCAAGCACCGTGACCTGGAGCGCCAGGCACGCAACGAACACCCGCTTGATCGGGAAGCGGTCGGCGAAATGGCCGCCGAGCACCTGGGGCAGCGCTGCGACCAAGTACGCGATCGTGACCAGGCCGCCGACCCCGAGCGTGCTGTCGCCGACCCAGGCGCCGAGCTCGGCGTCGAACCATTTCGGCACCGCGACCTGCAGCGCGTTCCAGATCACTCCGGCCGACAGCATGGTGACCGACAGGGCGAGGAAGGCACGCAGCACGTCGCCGCGCGCCGGCGGCGGCTGCGGCCGGCGGTCGGTCGCACGCTCGACGATCAAGCCGCCCAGGATGGCGCCCGCGAGCGCAAGGCCGGTCACGATCGAGATCACGCCCGGCACCACGAAGGCGGCGCGCCAGTCGACCAGATCGATCAGGGTCGCCGCGATCAACGCCGGGGTGGCGAGCCCGATGCTGCCGAACACCCCGAGGTAGCCGAGCGCCTTGCCCGGCGCGTCGGCATTGCGCACCACCCACGACAGCCCGACCGGGTGGTAGATCGCTGCGCCGAGCCCGAGCACGGCCAAGCCGAGCCACAGCCGATCCGGCCCGTCGGCGAACCCGGCGGCGACCGCGCCGGCCCCGGTCAGGACGAAGAACACCACCATCATCCAAGCATTGCTCCAGCGGTCGCCGAGCCAGCCGGCCAGCGGTGCCCCGACCCCGACCAGCAACGACCCGAACGTCCAAAGCCGGATCAGCTTGTCGTAGTCGAGCGTCCAGACATCCTCGAGCGCGAGCACGATGGTCAGGAACAGACCGGTCAAAATGTGCATGTAGGCGTGGCCGGCCCAGGAAAAGCCGATCGAAAGACGGGACGACAGGGCGGACGGCGACGAGGCGGACATCGGCGATCGGGCTCCGGGGCAGCGGCCCAGCACGGACCAAAAAGAGGGCCAAAGAAGAGGGCCATGAGCGGCGAAAGGTCGCATGATCCCCGTCGGCCGGACAAGCCGGCCGTCCGGCATGACGGCCATGTGACGAAGATGTCCAGGTGATGTGCGACCGGTCCGTCCGTCCCGGTCCCACCTGACCCGGTCAGGCGGTTTCGCGCTCGAGCCAGGCGAGGAATTCGGGGTGACCGCGGCCGACCGGCAGCTCGAGCACGCAGGGCACGCTGTAGCCGTGCAGCGCATCGACCCGTTCGACCAGCCGGTCGAACAGCTCGGCGCGGGTCTTGGCGATCACCACGACCTCCCGGTCTTCGGCGACCGTGTCCTGCCAATGGTAGAGCGAGGTCATGCCGGGCAGGATGTTGACGCAGGCACAAAGCCGTTCTTCGAGGAGCGCGCGGCCGAGCCGTTTGGCGTCCTCGACCGAGCCGGCGGTCATATAGGCAAGGACCTTGGCCATGCTGCGCGCTCCCCGACCCTCTTCACCCGGTGGGGCATCAGTCTGTATGATCCGCGCGATCTCTGTCTAGCGCCGTTCCGCGGCGGCCGGGCATCCCACCTTTCGTTTCGCGTCCCGGTCGGCCCGACCGTCAATCGGGCCGGTCGGTCCGAGCCGTCAAGACAGGCGTTTCGATCCATGGCACGACCGATGTTTCCCCCCGCGGCCCCGGACCCGCCCGGCGGCTCGGCGCCGGACCAGCCGGCGGCGACGCCCGGGCGGCGGGCGCCGAGCGAGGTGCAGTTGGCGTGGTTGCGCCGCGGGCTCGATCAGCCGGGCGGCAAGCTGCCGCTGTTCGACGACAGCGGGCGCCGGGTCGGGCGCAGCACGGTCCGGGCGTGTCTGCGTGCCGGCTGGGCCGAACCCTGGTTCCATAACCCGCTGAAGCCGAATTGGGAGGTTTGCCGGCTGACCGCGGCCGGGCGGGCGATGCTTGACCAGGTCACCGTGGTCACGGTCGATTTCCGACGCGGCGTTGCCGGGCGAAACGCGGCGCCGTCCCAGACCCGGCCCCGGACCGCGGCGGCGGCGCCGGTGCCGTTCCGTCCGCGCGAGCGATCGTGATCGCGACCCGGCGCCGCCGCCTGCGCCGCCCCGGCAGCCGGCCGAGCGGCGCCGCCACCTGGCTCGGCCCGACCCTGCACGGCCTCGGGGCCGGGGTGGCCTGGCTCGCCGGGGCCGTTGCGCAGGCTTGGGCGGTCGGCGGACCGTGGCTCGTCGCGGCGTGGCGTTGGCTTGGCCGCCAACCGCCGCGCGTCTTGGCGCTTGGCGTTGCGGCGGCGGCGCTCGGTGGTCTGGTGATCGTGGTGGTGATCGCGACCTTGCCGCCGCGCCCCGAGTCGAGCGCGCACCGCACCGCACCCACCTCATCGACCGCGCCGGCACCCCGGCCGTGGTCCGCGACCGACCGCCGCGCGGTGATCGCCGAGGCGCGCCGGCTGGCCGATCAACTGTATCGGGATGCCCCTCAACTCGGTCCGGCCGACCGGGCAGCCGCGTTTGCCGCGGCGGCCGATCGCCTTGGGATCGTTCACCCCGAGCTGTGGTTCGACCGGCTCGAGGACGGGGCGTTCGCCCGGGTGGTGGTGCTGCGCCCGCGCACCGCGCCGGGACCGACCTGCGTGATCGCCCAGGCCGGCAGCTTTGTCGGGGTCGCGATCGACGGGGTGTGGCAGCGTGCGCCGCTCGGCGCGCCGACCGTGCGCTTTTTCGCCTACCACCCGGGCGCGAACGGGCCGCGCTGGGTTGGCGACTTCGCCGCCTGCATCGGCTCCGCCCGCGCGGTCGAGCGGGTCGAGGAATTCGCGCGCTGCGACCGGCTGGCCGCGCCGGTCTGCGCTGCGGCGCCTTGACGGGCATGCAACCGG
>JANQHG010000073.1 GCA_028277115.1 Azospirillaceae bacterium | reverse complement strand
ACGGTGCCGCAAAGCTGAACCGCCGATGTTGGGGCGATCGGCCCCCACCGGCGATACAAACAGGCAAACCGTGCCGGCCGATCGCCCCAACCTACAGATCGGTGAGCAGTTTCCTCAGGCGTGGATAACCGGAACCAAACAACCGGATTTTGTCTAATCCCCTTTCCCCGCGACCAGCGTGCCGGTGACCGCGCAGTCGGCGGCCGCGAGGTCGACGAAGCCGTCGGTGACCGCGGCCGGAGCGGGCAGGGTGGCCGGATCCTCGCCCGGAAAGGCGCTGGCGCGCAAACGGGTCGCGACCGGACCGGGGTCGATCAGATTGACCTTGAGCTGGGAAAAGGCGACCTCGGCGGCGTAGGTCCGCACCATGGTCTCGAGCGCCGCCTTGCTCATCGCATAGGGGCACCAATAGGGAGTGGCGGCGCGGCCGGCGGCACAGGTGACGAACAGCGCCCGGCCGGCCGGGCCGGCGCGCAACATCGGGTCGAGGCTGCGGATCAGCCGGTAGTTGGCCTGGAGATTGAGCGCCCAGACCTCTTCCCACGGCCGCGGCTCGGACAACGCGACCGGGCCAAGCGTGCCCAAGGTCGCGGCATTGGCGACCAGAATGTCGAGCCGGCCGAACTTGGTGTAGATCGCCTGGCCGAGTTGGTCGATCTTGTCGTGCTCGGTGAGGTCGAGCGGCACCAGGGTCGCTTTGCGGCCGCTCGCGGCGCGGACTTGGTCGTCGACCGCTTCGAGCCCGCCGGTGGTACGGGCGGTCAGGATCAGCGCGGCGCCTTCGGCGGCGAACCGGGCGGCGACCGCGGCGCCGATCCCGCGCGAGGCGCCGGTGATCAGGGCGACCCGGTCGGTCAATCGGGACATAGAGTAAGACGTCTCCAGCTTAAGGTAACCGCGGCCGGCCCCGATCGCGCGACCCTGCCAAATCTGACAGTCGGCAGCCGCCGGCCGGTCGGGTACAGAGAGACCCTGCGACCGAGCGTCGCACGCCCGCCGCCGGATCCAGAACGCGGGAGCGATCATGCTGATCGAAGACCTTTTGGCGCGCAAGGGCCGCCAGGTGCATGCCATCGATCCCGACGCGGCGATCGACGCCTTGTGCCGGCACGCGATCGGTGCCCTGGTGGTGCGCGGCGCCCGCTTTATTGCCCCGGCACCGGATCGCGGTCGCCGGTGGCGGCGACGCGGCTGACCTGCTCGCGACACGGGCCGTCCGACCGCAACGCGGCGGTCGCACCGATCGCGGCCGCCAATGCCCGGATCAGCTGCTCCGCCGCGACCGGGCGGGTCGGGGCGCCGGCGAGCGGGATCGGGTCGCCGGCGAACTGGTCGAGACAGGTGACCGCGACCGCGAGGTCCGGCGCTGCGCCCGCAGGCAGATGGGCGAGATCGGCGCGCACCGTGCGCGCGAACAGATCGGGATCGAGGTAGGCAAAGCGCAACGCGCCCTGCCACGGGTTGGGCCGGTTGGTCGGGTCGGCAAAGCGGCGGCACGGCGGCCGCGGCAGCTCGCCCGGAAGCGGCCCGGCGCCGTGGCGGGTCAGATAGCCGCGGGTGACATAGACCACCCGGGCGAGCTCGCAGCCGGCGTCGCGGGCGAACGCGACGACGTTGCGCAAGCCGGTATGGGACCGGGTGACATACGGAAACCAGGGATGGTCCTGGTCGAGCAGCAGCCCCTGCGCGCCTTCGGTGATCACCGCGGGGGCGGCGGCGGCGCGGCGCGCGACGTCCTCGACCGTGACCGCGTCGGCCATCCGCGCGATGTCGCCGAGAAAGCGCGCCTCGACGCCGGGGTCGTCGAGGTAGGCGAGCTCGGCCGCCGCGGCCGGGTCGGCCGCCGGGTCGATGCCGAGCCGGGCCAGCCGGGCCGGGACCCAGTCGCGGCGGATGTGGTCCAGCCGGTCCGCCAGTGCCGACCGGTCGGCTAGATCGGCGACGCGCAAGGCAAAGCGCGGGTCCTCGCCGCGCTCGAGCGTCTCGCCGAAGCCGACGCCGCAGCTGCCGTGCCGGCCGGTGCCGCGCGCCGCCTCGGCGGCACGGTTGATCATCATGTCGAACGGCAAGGTCACCGGGCAGCGCGGGTCGACCGAGAGCCGCGGCGTCACCCCCTTGCCGGCAAGCTCGTCGAGCTCCCGGATCAAGAGCAACGGGTTGACGACGAAGAACCGGCTGAGCCCGGTCGCAGCCCCGGCGAGCGTGCCGGCGCCGACATGGCCGAACACGTGGCGAAATCCGTCGGGCCGGGTCACGGTGTGGCCGGCCTGGGCGCCGCCGTTGATCCGCACCACCAAGGGGGGAGCGTCCGCGCCGGCGGCCTGGTCGGCCACCAGCCGGTCGGTCAGGAGCCCCTTGCCCTCGTCGCCGAAGTGGGCACCGATCACCGCGGTCAGGGCTGGGGCCATGGGGCGAATGTACCGGGACGGGAGCGGTCCGGGCCACCGCCCGGGGCCCGAGGCGGCCCCGGGCGGCGGTGGGTCACCAGTCGATGTGCTGCTTGAACTCGGCAAGCGCGATCGACCACCAGGACAACCAGTCCTTTAGGTTGTCGGCAGTTATGCCGCCGTCTACCGTCAAATTCATCTCAATGAACGGGTCCATCTCATGGTCGAGATAGGCCTTACCGAACCGTTTGGCGCGGTTCCATTCATTAATCAGTTCGTAGGTGGCGCCGTCGCGCAAATCGAAGCCGGCAGAGAACAACAGGCTGTCGCAGGCGCGGTCCGGCTGGTCGTTGCAGCCGTAAAATGAGATCGAGTAATTGATCCCCTCGGTGGTGCTGTGGATCAAGGGATCGCCGACGCCGTCGACATCGAGTTCGGCGCGGTAGCCGGTGTCCTGTAAAATGGTCACCATGTTCGGCCCGGTGACCCGCGTATAAACCTCGCGGGTCTCAAGGCTGGCGAGGGTCGGGATCGGGGTGATCCCCTTCAGCGCATCGCTGGCCGTCTTGGGATCGGCGCCGCCGGTGGTGAACTCCGACTGGGCGTGGACCGCAACCGGCAGGAGCGTCAACACGGCCGCCAGGGCCAGGGTATGGCTTGATCGCATCGGTGGGTTT
Organism: Azospirillaceae bacterium; assembly: GCA_028277115.1. Taxonomy (GTDB): domain Bacteria; phylum Pseudomonadota; class Alphaproteobacteria; order Azospirillales; family Azospirillaceae; genus JANQHG01. The sequence goes on along the minus strand of JANQHG010000073.1, from coordinate 4,069 downwards.
CTCCCTGTTGTGGGTGGCGATTGGCGATCTGAATACCAAAAGGGCCTGCGCCGGCCCACCCGTTTCGGCGGTCGCCTAGAACAACGGCCCGACATACCACCAGTACGCGCCGAGTCCGACCAACAACAGCGCGAACGCGGCCGACTTGGTCAACAAGAACAGGCCGTCGGCCGCCGCGGCGGCGACGATCAGCGGCGGCAGGGTGCCGCCGAGTGTGGCGGCGCCGTATGCGCCCTCCAGCAACACGACGGCGACGGCGATCGGGGTCAAGAACATGGCGCCTCCTCCGCGCGCTCGATCGGGATCGGGCGATCGCCCGGCCCGTTGCGACAAAACAACACAGGCGTTGGATTCGTCTAGAGTCGCTTCACACATTGTGTATGTAATTTCCCGTGCGCAAGGTACGTTTGTAAAAGCGGGGCACTCACGCTGGCGATTCTCCCAAAGATCGAAAAACTCCCGCCCAAATTTAACGTGCGCTATCAGCCACGCGTCCCGAAGCGCTGACCGGTCCGCCCGCCTGCGACCCGGCCGCTTCTTTGGGCTGGCTGGCCGGAGCAATGGACGAACCATGCAAACCGCCATGTCTTGGATCAAAATCAGCCATCGGATCGGGTTTCTGGTGGTGCTCAGCATTCTCGGGACCATGGTCGTGATCGCGATCTGCCTTGGCAGCCTACGCGATGCGATGATGGCTGAGAAGGAAATCCAGGTCCGCCGTCTGATCGAGTTCGCCGTGTCGATCGTCGACCAGCAGCACCGGCGGGTCGAAGCGGGCGAGGCGACGCGGGATGAGGCCCAGGCCGCGGCGATCGCGACCCTGTCGGCGCTACGCTACGAGGGCGACAATTATGTATTTATGTTCGACCCGGCCGGGCGGGTGATCGCCCACGGCGGCAACGCCGCGTTGGTCGGGAGGTCAATGATCGACGTCGAGGATGTCGACGGCACGCGGTTCATCGCCGAAATGGTGCGCGAGGCGATGCGCGACGGCGAAGGTACGGTCGAGTATCACTGGAAACTTACAGACACCTCGCCACCCAGGCGCAAGATCAGCTTGGTACAATTGTTTGCACCGTGGCAATGGGTCCTTGGGACCGGCATCTATGTCGATGACGTCGATCAGGCGTTTTACGACCAGGTTTTGGCGATCGGCTCGGTGGTCCTGGTGGTGGTCCTGGTCCTGGCCGGGACCGGTATCGGCATCGCGCGGAGCGCGATCCGACCGCTCGCGCGGATCACCGGCCAGATGCGCCAGTTGGCATCGAACGACACCGCGTTCGAGATCGTCGACGTCGCCAAGCAGAACGAGATCGGCGATTTGGCGCGCGCGCTTGAGACCTTTCGCGATCAGACCAACGAGTTGGCCCGGCTCGAGGCGCAGCGGGTCGCGGACGAAAAGGCGGCGCGCGAGGCCAAGAGACAGGCGATGACCGCCCTGGCCGACGAGTTCGAGCGGCGGATCTCGGCGATCGTCCAGAACGTCTCGGCAGCGGCCGACGAGTTGGAAGCGTCGGCGACCTCGATGTCGACCACGGCTGAGCGCACGCTGGACCAGGCGGAACAGGTCAACCATGGCGCCCAGGCGGCCTCGTCCAACGTTCAGACCGTGGCGGCGGCGACCGAAGAGTTGTCGAGCTCGATCGGCGAGATTGCGCGCCAGGTCAGCCAGGCGAGCTCGGTCGCCCAAGACGCGGCAAACGAGGCGAGCGAGGCCGACACCAAGGTCCAAAGCCTGGCCATGGCGGTCAACCGGATCGGCCAGATCGTCGAGATGATCAACGCGATCGCCAGCCAGACCAATCTCTTGGCGCTGAATGCGACAATCGAGGCGGCGCGCGCCGGCGAGGCCGGGCGCGGCTTTGCGGTGGTGGCGAGCGAGGTCAAGACGCTCGCCGGCCAGACCGCGCGGGCGACCGACGACATCCGCAACCAGATCGACGCGGTCCAAGCGGCGACCGGCGAGTCGGTGAGCACGATCGCGGCGATCACCGGGATCATCCGCCAGATCAGCGACGCCTCGACCACGATCGCCTCGGCGGTCGAGGAGCAGGGGGCGGCGACCCAGGAGATCACCCGCAACATCCACACCGCGGCCGACGCGACCGAGGTGGTGCGCTCCAACATTTCCGGCATGCGCGACGGCGCGGTCGAGACCGGCCAGACCTCGAAGGCGGTGCTGAGCGCGGCGTCCGATCTGTCGGTCCAGGCGAGCCGTCTTTCGAACGAAATGCGCGACTTCCTCGAAGGCGTGCGCGCGGCGTAACCCGGCGTGCCGGACGGCCGGCACGCTTGAACGCGTGTCGGCCCGACAGCGTCTCCCGATCGACGTTGTGCCTAAGGCATCGGCCGCGTCTCGGTGGTCGGCAAGCGCGGCGAGACCCGGCCGATATGGTAGCGATGGCAGAGCGTGCAGGCATCGCCCGCGGCGTCGGGTGTGTGGCAGCCGGCGCAGGTCTCGACCTTGGGGCCATCGAAATCGGCGACCGATGCCGCGCGCGGATCGGGCGGCTGGAACTGGGCATCGAACGCTTCGGGGTCGATCCGGCCGGTCAGGCGGTGGCAATGCGCGCAGCCTTCGCCCTCGACCAGACTGAAATGGTCGGCGTGGCGGAAGTGGGTGAACGTCCGCACCCGCGGGTCGAGCCGCGCGCCCAGCCAATTGACCCGAGAGGCCGGCGCCGCGTTACCGGTCGGCGGCGCGGCGTCGAGGCTGTGGCAGCGCATGCAGCGGCCTGGCGCGCGCGCGGTGCCGATCGCAGCCATCAGGCGTCGACCCAGGTGGTCGGCGGCATCGCCGGCATGCGCCGCGGCCACGTCGAGCCAGGCGCGCAGGAACCGGTCGGCGTGGCCGGTCGGCCGGTAGACCAGGGCCTGATCCTGCCGGTACCACCCGCCCATCGCGGCCCAGCGGTCCGGTTCGATCGGCTCGGGCAACGCGGCGACCGGCGGCGCCGCGTCCGGGTCCGCGAGCGATCGCGTCGGGTCGGCCAACAGGCCGGCGGGCGGTCCGAGGATGTCACCTTGGTCCGGGTCGGCGGACAGGCCGAGGATGTCGCCCTGGTCCGGGTCGGCGGGCAGGCCGAGGATGTCGCCCTGGTCCGGGTCGGCGGACAGGCCGAGGATATCGCCCTGGTCCGGGTCGGCGGACAGGCCGAGGATGTCGCCGTGGTCCGGGTCGGTGGGCAGGCCGAGGATGTCGCCGTGGTCCAGGCCGCCGTCGGACCCGGCCAGGATGTCGCCCTGATCCATCGCGCCCCCGGCGTCGATCTCGTCGTCCGCCGGTGCGGCTGCGGGGTTGGGCGCCGGGGCGGTCCGGGTCGGCAGAGACCGGTGCAGGTCTTGGGCAAGGGTCGGGAACCAGTCTTTGCGGGCGGCGTCGATCACGTCGAACGGCAGCAGGGCGAACAGATCGCCGGGCTGCTGCGCCGGCGCGGCGGCCATTATCTCGGTCAGCGTCGGGGCGGCAGGGGCCAAGCCTTCGGCCCGGACCTCGGCGATCAGGCGCTTGATCGCGACCGCGACCCGCGCCGCCGCGTCGAGCCGGTCGGCATCGGCGTCGCGCAGGTCGAGTAGGTCGGCCCCGGCGAGCCGGTCGAGCGCGTCTGCGACCGCCGGCGCGCGCCGCAGCAACACCTCCATGAACGGCGTCAGCGGTTCTTCCGAAAACTCGGGCCAGCCACCGATCTCGACGCCGCGGGCCTCGAACTCGAACAGGTCGAGCCCCGGCGCGGTCAACACCGGGATGCCGGCGCGGCCGGTCGCCGCGGCCGCGGTGATCTCGGCGCGGTGACAGGCCGCGCACGCGGCGTCGAAGCCGCGCACGATCATGTCGCGCCCGGTGGCCCCGAGCGCGTGGCAGTCCGTGCATGCGCGGGGCGCGGCCACTGCGGCGGTCGCCTGGTCGAAGTAGCGACCGAAATGGGCGTTGTGATCGAACTTGAGCCGCATCCGCCGGTCGCTCAGCACCTGGTCGATCGGCGGATGGCCGCGGGCGAGCGCGGCGAACGGCCGGGCGTGGCAGGTCTGGCACGCCTCGTCGGTCATGGCGGTGAGATCGCTCGCGACG
>JANQHG010000213.1 GCA_028277115.1 Azospirillaceae bacterium | reverse complement strand
TTGGAGCGCGCGACCGCGCGCCGCGCCCTATGGCACGAAGCCCAGCGGCGTTTGAGCGGGGCCTCACGCGGTGACCAGTCACCGCGTGAGGCCATTGGTATAAGTGGGGGCCAGGGGGCAAACCTTTGGGGGGCGCCAGCCCCAAAATCCGGTGCCGCGGTCAGCCGGTCGCCCCGGTGATCCAACCGCCGCCCATCACCCGATCGCCGTCATAAAACACCGCGGCCTGTCCGGGCGCGACGCCGTACTGCGGCGCCTCGAAGCTGGCGACCGCGGTGCCGTCCGGGCCAAGCGCGACGGTGGCCGCCGCCGCCGGCTGAGTCGAGCGGAGCTTGACCTGAAGCCTCTGGGGCGGCACCGCAGGCCCGAGCCAATTGACCTCGCGCACGTGGACCCGCCGCTTGGCGAGCGCCTCGCGCGGGCCGACCACGACCCGGTGGCGGGCCGGATCGAGCGCGACGACGTACAGCGGTGCCGGGCGGTCGTCGTCGCGGCGGCCGCCGATGCCGAGGCCGCGGCGCTGGCCGATCGTGTAGTGGATGACGCCGTCGTGGCGGCCGAGCACCCGGCCGTCGAGATCGACGATCTCGCCCGCGACCGCGGCGCCCGGGCGCAGGCGGGCGACGGTGCCGGCATAGCTGCCGGCCGGGACGAAGCAGATGTCCTGGCTGTCCGGCTTGGCCGCGACCGGCAGGCCGAGCCGGGCGGCGAGCGCGCGGGTCTCGGCCTTGGTGCGGTCGCCGAGCGGGAAGCGCAGGCGGCCGAGCTGGTCGCGGGTGGTGGCGAACAGAAAGTAGCTCTGGTCGCGCGCCGGGTCGCGGCCGCGATGGAGCTCCGGCCCGTCCGGGCCGAGCCGGTGGCGGACATAGTGGCCGGTCGCCATCAGATCGGCGCCGATCTCGCCGGCGGTGTCGAGCAGGTCGCGGAACTTGACCCGCTGGTTGCAGCGCACACAGGGGATCGGGGTCTCGCCGGCCAGGTAGCTGTCGGCGAAGTCGTCGATCACCGCGCGCGCGAACCGGGCTTCGTAGTCGAGGACGTAATGGGGGATGCCGAGATGGTCGGCGACCCGGCGGGCGTCGTGGATGTCCTGACCGGCGCAGCAGGCACCCGGCCGGCCGGTCGCCGCGCCGTGGTCGTAGAGCTGCAAGGTGATGCCGACCACGTCGAACCCGGCCGCAACCAGGAGCGCTGCCGTGACCGACGAATCGACCCCGCCCGACATCGCGACCACCACCCGGGTGTCGGCGATCTCGGCCGGGGCAATGCCGAGATCAGGCAGGGTCGGATCGAGCGCCGGCTCGGCTGAGATGCACGCGGACATACCGCCTCATATGGGCGGCATTTCGACGCATGACCAGGGCGGCGGGGCCAACCCCGAACGCACCAAGACGCCGCGACCGATCGCGGGGACCGGTCTTCCTAGCGATCCGGGAAGCTTTCGAGCTCGCGTCTCAGGTCGAGTTCCCGGCTCTGCAGACGCGACAAGGCCCCGGTATCCGGGTGCGGGAGCGACCGTTCCCGGCGGATGCGGTCGCCGGTCTCCCGATACTCCTGCTGGATGATCTCGAACAACGCCTCGCGCAACATCGCCCGTTCCTCCGTCCGCGGGTCACGTCGAAGCGGCGGTCTCGGGGTCCGCGCGGACGGACAGCGCGCGCCGATCGGCCGCGGCGATCGACCCATAACACATATCGACCCATGAGATATGATGTGGCGATCGCGCGGCGGAGCAACGCGGTCCCCACATCACATCAAAATACCACAGTGCGCGAGTCGGCCTCAACACTTCTTCGTCAGCCGAAACGGGCGTGCATCGCCCCGGGGGCGGATCGGTCAGCGGCTGATCATCACCGGCGCGGGACAGCCCTGCAACCGGCTCAAGTAGCGCGGCCAAGCCCCCATCTGTGCCTTGGTGTCGAGAAAGGACTTAAGCAGATCGCGGACGCTGACCATGCCGATCAACTCACGGCGATCGACAACCGGCATGTGGCGGAAGCGGTGGCGGTTCATCCGCTTCAGCACGTCCTCGGCGTTGTCGAGCGGGCCACAGCTGACGACGTCGCGGCTCATCAGGGCACTGACCGGCTCCTGCAACACCTCGACCCCGCGTTCGCCGAGCGCGCAGATGATATCGCGTTCGGACAGGATGCCGACCACCTCACCCCAGCGATCGCAGACGACCACGGCGCCGATCCGGTGTTCCGCCAGCAGCACCGACGCCTTTTCAAGAGTCGCCGCGGGGTCGATCGTCACGACGTCGTCGTCATCACGATGGCTGAGGACTTCTGCGATGTTCATTGCGGCCCCCACGGTCCCGATGCCCCCCGCGCGGCCGCGTCCACATCTTAGTCGATGGACGGCGCGCCCGATGTCATCGGCGGTCAATGACTGTGACTGTACGGGCACCCCCGCCACCGGCGTACCTGGCAACCCTTACAGGCGCCATCGGAATCCGGGCGGGATCCAGCGGTACGGTGTCGACCGGTCGGCCCGGGCCCGCCGGTCCGCGAGCGGTTCGGCCAAGGGCGCCGCAATCAATTCGGTGGCGGTCGATCGACGACCGCGTCCGCTCGGAACGCCCCTTCCGCGTTCCCCCCAAGTGGTCGCCGGTATCGTGGAATTAAATTCTGTGTCACTCTTGTGGGACCCTGTGCTAGCGGGTCTTTGAGAATACTCCTTTTAGACTGATCGTGTCTGAATCATGTATCCATGGTGGAAACGTATCCGCGACGAACTCGATCGCCAGAGATGGACGGTCGTCGAATTCGAGCGACGAACCGGCATCGATCGAGGACGCCTCTATAAGTATGTAACTGGTGAGGTCGACCAACCCCGGGGTGACGCCTTGACTCGGATGGCGGAAGCATTGGGCGTCAATGAATGGTGGTTGCGCACCGGACGTGGCGCACGAAGCAATCGCCTGACGGTGATCGGACGGATGAGCGGCCAAGAGACCTGGACCTTGCTGGACCAAGACGGTGGCGAGGTGAGCTTTGTCGATTTCGAACTCGGCAGCGGGGATTTCGTAACACTTGAAATCAATGGTTCGTCAATGGCACCAGTCTATCGCAACGGCGACATGGTTATCTGCCGAAGGTTTTATGTCGATCGACTGGATGTGCAGCAGATAGACCGGTTTCGTCGGCTTGATTGTGCGGTTATGACCGAAGATGGTCGGGGCTTGTTCAAATATCTGATCCCGAACGAGCGCACCGGCCGGTTCACGTTGCGCTCCTACAACCCTGATTTACCTGATTTTGAAGATGTTGCGCTGGCCTGGATCGCGCCGGTTGCCTGGATCAAACGATCGGACTGAGGGGGGGCAGGGATCCCCCGGAATTTAACTCCGGCGGACGCCGGTACCGATCCTTCCCAGGGCGGCATCGGGGTTGATCGGGCGGCCGGACCGCGCGACAACAGGCCGTCGAGTCCGTGGCGGCGCCAATCTCCGCCATGGCGTACGGGAACAGCCGCAATGGTCGGACGGGGAAAGATCGGTCTTGCGGCCCGCGCGGTGCGGCGGCAGCGTTGGATCGTGGCAGGGCTCGGGCTCGCCGCGGCGGCGGCGGTTGCGATGCTGGGGACGCCGGCAGCCGCGCCGGCAGACGACAGCGCGCGCGGGGCGCGGCTTTATCGGTCCCACTGCCTGCGCTGTCATCGGCTGGAGCCGGAGGCGAACCGGCTTGGGCCGACCCTGTTCGGGCTGTTCGACCGCCCGGCCGGCTCGGCCGCGGGCTATCGGCGCTACTCCCGGACCCTGCGCGAGGGGACGTTCCGGTGGAACGACGCGCTGCTTGACCGCTATCTCGCCGACCCGCGCGCGATCGCGCCGGACAACCGCATGCCGTTCTCCGGTTACCGCAGCCGGGCCGACCGCGCCGATGTGATCGCCTATCTGCGCGAGCGCTTCGGCGACGCCGCCACAGGTGCGTCACAATGACCCACCCGGCGACCCACCCGGCGACCCACCCGGCACCGGGGCGTCCACCAGATGGCAGGCGACCTCGCGGCCGTCGCCGACCGGCCGGCGCGCCGGCGGCTCGAACCGGCAGCGGGCGACCGCGTCCGGACAGCGTCCGGCATACCTGCAGCCGGCGGCGTCCGAGGCGGTCCGGTCGGCCGATCGGGGCGTCGCGGTGACCCGGCGGCCGCACCGGCGCGCCCCGGGATCGAGCCGCGGCACCGCCGCCGCAAGCGCGCGGCTGTAGGGGTGGAGCGGCGCCGCGAGCACCGCCTGGGCCGGGCCGTACTCGACGATCCGGCCATGGACCATCACCGCGACCGTGTCGGCGATCTGCGCGACCACCGCGAGATCGTGGCTGATCACCAGGAACGACCGGCCGGCGGTCGCCCGTAGCGCGCTCAACAGGGCCAACACCTGCGCCTGGACCGTGAGGTCGAGTGCCGAGACCGGCTCGTCCGCGACGATCAGGTCGGGGCGGGTGATCAGCGCGCGGGCGATCGCGATCCGCTGGCGCTGGCCGCCGGAAAAGGCGTGGGGATAGCGGTCGGCGGCGTCGGCGGGCAGACCGACCTCGGCCAGCGCGGCGGCGACCCGGGCGGCGCGCTCGGCCTTGGGCAGGTCGAGCGGTTCGCCGACGATCCGGCCGACCCGCCAGCGCGGGTCGAGCGAGCCGTACGGGTCCTGGAACACCATCTGGACGTGGCGACGCAGTCTCCGGTCGTGGTACGGGTCGCGGCCGAGCAGGCGGACCCGGCCCGAGGTCGGGCGGTCGAGCGCGACGATCATGCGGGCGAGCGTGGATTTGCCGCTGCCCGATTCGCCGACGATCGCAAGGGTTTCGCCGCGGGATAAAGTGAAGCTGACGGTGTCGACGGCGGCGTGCGGCGGACGGTAAACGCGGGTCAGGCTGTCGACGGCGAGCAGGGTTTCGCCTCGCGATGTCAGGGGGCGTTGCCCCCCGAGAAAAACGGGGACGGGAAAAACGGCGACAGACCACGTTTTTCCCGAGGAAAAACGTGGTCTGTCCCCGTTTTTCTGGTGACAGCGAATCTCCCGCCCATCTGCCACCACACCCCACGGCAGCCCCGCCGTCCAACACCGCGCCATGACCTCCGGGCACCGCGGCGCAAACGGACACCCGGCGCCCCGCGCCTCAGGTGCGCTCGCAAGCCGCGCCCCGAACAACGCCCGCGTATACGGATGCCCGGGCGCCCCGACCACGGCCGCCGCCGGCCCCTGCTCGACCACGACGCCGGCATACATGACCGCGATCCGGTCGCAGCTCTCGGCGACCACGCGGAGATCATGGCTGATCAGCACCAGCGCCATGCCGTCGTCGGCGCTGATGTCGGCGATCAGGTCGAGCATTTGGGCCTGGATCGTGACGTCGAGCGCGGTGGTCGGCTCGTCGGCGATCAAAAGCGCAGGTCGCGCCGCCAGCGCGATCGCAAGCCCGACCCGCTGACGTTGGCCGCCCGACAGCTGGTGCGGATAACGCTTGGGCGAAACCTCGACGGCCGGCAGACCGACCCGCGCCAGCACCGCCTCGGCCCGCGCCGCGGCGGCGGCACGGCCGAGACCGAAATGGCGCCTCAGCCCTTCGGCGACCTGGCGGCCGATCGGTTGGATCGGGTTGAGCGCGGTCATCGGCTCTTGGAACACCATCGCGATCCCGCGCCCGCGCAGCTGACACAGGCGGCGCTCGGGCGCCCCCAACAGTTGCTCACCGGCGAACCGGATCGACCCGGTCGCGCGCGCGCCCGGCGGCAACAGGCCGATCGCGGCGAGCGCGGTCATCGACTTGCCGCAGCCGGACGAGCCGACCAGCCCGACGCTCTCGCCCGGGCCGACCGACAGATCGACACCGTCAAGCAGGCGCCGCGGCGCGCCGCCGGCGCGGTCTTCCAAGGTGACCGAGAGGTCGGAAATCTCGAGCAGGGGGGCGGCCACGGCCGTTACACCGCCCGGCGCAGCTGCGGGTCGAGCAGATCGGACAAACCATCGCCGAGCAGATTGATCCCAAGCACGGTCAGCGCGATCGCAAGCCCCGGAAAGACGGCAAGCCAGGGCTGCAGGAACATGTAGGTCTGGGCGTCGTTCAGCATCTTGCCCCAGCTCGGCGCCGGCGGCTGGACCCCGAGGCCGAGGTAGCTGAGGCTGGCCTCGGCCAGGATCGCGAGCGCGAACTGGATGGTCACCTGGACGACCAACAGCGCGGCGATGTTGGGCAGGATGTGCTGGTACGCGATCGCGGCCTCGCCCTTGCCGGCAAGCCGGGCCGCGGCGATGAAGTCGCGCTGGCGGATCGCGAGCGCGCCGGCGCGGGCGACCCGGGCGAACACCGGGATGTTGAACAGACCGATCGCGATGATCGCATTGACCGCGCCGGGGCCAAGCACCGCGGTGACCATCACCGCGGACAACAGCACCGGAAAGGCGAACACGAAGTCGGCGAGGCGCGAGATCAGATCGTCGATCAGACCGCCGATCGCCGCGGCGGCGAGCCCGAGCGGCACCCCGACCCCGGCGCCAAGGGCCACCGCGACCAGCGCGACCACGACCGAGGTGCGGGCGCCGACCATCAGCATCGACAGGACGTCGCGGCCGAACGGGTCGGTGCCGAGCAGATGGGCGGCCGAGGGACCTTGGAGCTTGGCGGCGATGTCGATCGCGGTCGCGGGCCACGGCGTCCAGACCAGCGAGACCAGGGTCGCGACCAGCGTGGCGCCGGCGAGGGTGCCGCCGATCAGGATCGCCGGCGAGCGGAGCGCCCGACGGACGACGCCGCTCATGCTGCGCCCCCCGGGGCGGCGGCGGCGAGACGAACCCGCGGGTCGAGCCCGGCGTAGGCGAGATCGACCAGAAAGCTCACCACCACCACGGCGCCGGCGAGCAGCACGACGAGGGTCTTCAAGACGATCAGGTCGCGCTGGGCGATCGCCTGGACGACCAGCCGGCCGAGCCCGGGCAGGTAGAACACGTTTTCAATGATGATCGTGCCGGCGATCAGGAAGGAGAACTGGAGCCCCAGAATCGTGACCACCGGGATCAGCGCATTGGGCACGGCGTGACCGATCAGCGCCGCGGTGCGCGAGAGGCCTTTGGCCCGGGCGGTGCGGATGTGGTCGTGGCCGAACTGGTCGAGCACGGCGGCGCGGGTGACCCGGGCGAGGATCGCGGCCTGGGGCAACGCCAGAGCCACCGCGGGCAGCGCGAGCGAGCGAAGCGCCTCCCCTGCCCCGGCCTCCCACCCTGCGAAACCGCCGGCGGGAACCCAGCGCAGCTCGACCGCGAACAAAAGGATCAGCAAGATCGCGAGCCAGAAATTGGGCATCGCGACCCCGATCTGGGCGGCGCCGATCACGGCCGCGTCGGCTGGCCGGCCGTGGTTGGCGGCGGCGACGACCCCGAGCGGGATGCCGAGCGCGGCGGCCAGTGTCAGCGCGATCAGCGCGAGCGGCAGACTGACTGCGATCCGCTCGCCGACCAGGCCGGCGACCGGCACGCCATAGGTCTGGCTGGTCCCGAGGTCGCCCGTAACCAGCCCGGCGACCCAGTCGAGGTAGCGCACGACCGCGGGCCGGTCGAGACCCATTTCGGTGCGAAGGGCGGCGAGCGTGGCGTCGTCGGCGGTGACGCCGAGCATGACGAGCGCGGGATCGCCAGGCAGGATTTCGAGCACCACGAACACCACCACGGTCGCGCCGAGCAGGGTTGCGATCAGCCCGGCGAGGCGGCGGACGAGGAAGGCGGGCATTGGGGGGATCCCGACCGGACGGCTGGTACGGCGGCACCCAACTCGGCGCCGGCGCATGGTCCACGGCAAGCGAGCTTACTGTCGGCCGGAAAGACCGCGCATCTTGCGAACGAGGAGCCACCACTGGCCTATTCAATCGCGCTCCCAGGTTCAACCCTGGAAAGAGAATGCGGGTGGGACAAGAACCCGGGTTTATGGACTTGGCGGTCGGACCGGACACCGGCTCGCATCGCGAAGGGTGCTGAATCCCCCTCGCCAAAACTTGCGATTTCGGGCACTGTGTCGGGACAGCTGGCGTTCGACCGGCCGGTCTCGGCGCGGTTGGGCGCGTCCCCGGCTCATCCACCGATTGCCTGCCGACACGTGACCGCCCGCCGATGGCGGCCCGGTCCGACGCCCCGTCGGGACCGGACGACATCCAAAAAAAAATCTCTAGAAGGAAACGGTCCAGAGGTGCGCTCGTGATGGTGTTGGCCCGGATCGCGGCCGCGATCGATGGGGTGAACGATTGGTTCGGGCGGATGGTCGCCTGGTTGACCCTCGGCTGCGTCGTCGTCTGCTTTGTCGTCGTCTTTTTGCGTTATGTGCTCTCCATCGGCTTCATTTGGCTACAGGAACTGTATGTCTGGCAGCACGCCGCGGTGTTCATGGTCGGCGCCGGCTATACCTTCCTGCGCGGCGGCCAGGTCCGGGTCGATCTGTTCTACAGCCGGATGTCCGAGCGCGGCCAGGCGATCGTCGATCTGATCGGATCGATCCTGTTCCTGTTGCCGTGGCTCGCGGTCTTGGTCTTGACCAGCGTGCCGTTCGTGCTGTCGTCCTGGCGCATCCTCGAATGGTCGAGCCAGGCGGGCGGCCTGCCCGGACTGTTCCTCTTGAAGTCGATCATCTGGCTGTTCGCCGCCTTGGTCGGGCTCCAAGGGGTGTCGACCATTTGCAAGAGCCTCCTGGTGCTCACCGGGCATTCGGCGCTGGTGCCGGCGCGGCCCGGCACCGGCGGCCAGGGTTGAGGCGGCGGCGATGAGCGCGGTCGTGACCGGCGAGCTGGTCGCAAGCGCGATGTTCCTCGCCACCCTCGGCTTGGTGATGGCCGGCTTTCCGGTCGCTTTCACCCTGGCGGGCTCGGGCCTGATCTTCGCCGGGATCGGCTGGGGGCTCGGCGCGTTCGACGTCGCGATCCTGAACGGGCTGGCGTCGCGCTACTACGGCATCATGACCAACGAGGTCCTGGTCGCGGTGCCTTTGTTCGTGTTCATGGGCGTGATGCTGGAGCGCTCCCGGATCGCCCAGATGCTGCTGACCACGATGGGCCAGCTGTTCGGCTCGCTGCGCGGCGGGCTTGGCCTCTCGGTGATCGTGGTCGGGACCCTGCTCGCGGCGTCGACCGGGATCGTCGGCGCCACCGTGGTCACCATGGGCCTGCTCAGCCTGCCGGCGATGCGGCGCGCCCATTACTGCCCCAGACTGGCGAGCGGGATCATCTGCGCGTCCGGCACGCTCGGTCAGATCATCCCGCCGTCCGCGGTCTTGATCTTCATGGGCGACCTGCTCCAGGGCGCCAACGCCCAAGCGCAGCTGGCGATGGGCAATTTCGCGCCGATGCCGCTGTCGGTCGGCCAATTGTTCGCCGGCGCTCTGATCCCGGGGCTGTCGCTGGTCGGCCTGTACATGGCTTGGGTGATCGCCAAGGCGATCTTCCACCCCACAAGCTGCCCGCCGCTGGTGATGACTGCGGCCGAACGCGCCGGGCTCGGCCGTCGGGTCCTGTTCGCGCTGATCCCGCCGCTCGCGCTGATCGTCGCCGTGCTGGGGTCGATCTTGAGCGGGCTTGCGACCCCGACCGAGTCGGCGTCGGTCGGGGCGATGGGCGCGATCCTGCTGGCGGCGCTCAACCGCCGGCTCGACCGTGCGGTGCTGCACGAGGTGATGCGCTCGACGCTGACGATCAGCTCGATGGTGTTCACGATCCTGATCGGCGCCTCGGTGTTCAGCCTGGTGTTCCGCGGGCTCGGCGGCGAGCATGTCGTCGAGGAGGTGCTGGGCAGCATGCCGGGCGGGCAGCTCGGCTCGGTGATCGTGGTCATGCTGCTGATGTTCCTGCTCGGCTTCTTCCTCGACACCTTCGAGATCATGTTCATCATGGTCCCGATCGCGTGCCCGGTCCTGATCAAGCTCGGTGTCGACCCGCTATGGCTCGGGGTTGCGATCGGGATCAATCTTCAGACCAGCTTCATCACGCCGCCGTTCGGGTTTTCCTTGTTCTACCTGCGCGGGGTCGCCCGCGACCAGGTGTCGACGCTGGACATCTATCGCGGCATCGTACCGTTCGTCGCGCTCCAACTGGTCGCGATCGTGATCTTGTGGATGTTCCCGTCGATGGCGACCTGGTTGCCCGACCGGGTGTTCGGCTCACCCGGCCCCATTGCGGCGCCGGTCGCGATCGACGCGCCGGCCACAGGGTCGGGCGGCCCCGACGGCGCCGCGGGTGACGGCGATTTCGGCGGGCTGTTCGGCGGCAGCGCGGCCCCGAGCGCGCCGGCGCCCGGCGCCGACGCGCCGTTCGGCGCCTTGTTCGGCGACCCGCCGGCCGATCCCGGCGAAACCACCGCGCCCGACCAGGGTGCCGACGGCTTCGGGACCCTGTTCGGTGACCCGCCCGCGCCCGCGCCCGACCCGGGAGGCGGCGATTTCGGGCCGCTGTTCCGCTGATCCCGCCGATCGGTCGAGCGGCGGCTCCCCCATCCGGTCGATCCTTCCCGATCGATTGCAGCAAGAATATCTGATATTACTATAACTCATGTCGCGACCTGCGGTGACGGTCCGAGCGGCCGGTGTCTCGCGCGGCGTGTGGGCGTGATCGGGCGTCGTGCTCGACCGACCCGGCGACCCGCCCCAAGAAAACAAAAAAAACCGAAACAATTTAGAGACATGAGAGAGGAACGTTCATGGTGGACCAAATCTCAGCTGCGCCGTCGGACATCGGATCGGCGACCAACACGGTCCGCACCGCGCCGCCGGCGGTCGCACCGCCGATTCGCAAGGTCGGCGTCGCCGACGTCCGCGACGCGCTTGTCCGCGGGCTCGACGACTTTCGCCACAAGCCGAGCCATATGTTGATCCTGGCGGTTCTCTATCCGGTCGTCGGTCTGATCGCGGCCCGATTCGCGGCCGGCTATGACGTCCTGCCCCTGCTCTATCCGATGGTCGCCGGGTTTGCCCTGATCGCCCCGATCGCCGCGCTCGGCTTCGCCGAGATCAGCCGTCGGCGCGAAGCCGGCGAGACCGTGGCCTGGACCGAAGCGTTCCAGGTCGTGCGCTCGCAATCGTTCTGGGGCATCGCGACCCTTGCGGCCGTGCTTGGGGTCGTGTTCGTGATGTGGTTGACCGCCGCCGACCTGATCTACCGGGCGACCCTGGGGGCCACCGCCGAGGCGCTCGCGACCACCTCGCTCAGCGATCTGATCGCCTTGGTGTTCACCACCACCGAGGGCTGGGTGATGCTGCTGGTCGGCAACACGGTCGGGTTTTTGTTCGCCCTGTTCGTGCTCGGCATCGCCACCGTGTCGTTCCCGTTGTTGCTGGACCACCCGGTCCCGGTGGTGGTTGCGGTCGATACCTCGATGCGCGCGCTGTTAAGCAGTCCGCTCGCGATGATCGCCTGGGGGTTGGTCGTCGCCTTGTCGTTGTTCGTGGCGTCGATCCCGTTCTTCGTCGGGATCGCCGTGGTCCTGCCGGTGCTCGGCCACGCGACCTGGCACCTTTACCGCCGGGTCGTGGCGGATTGACCCGCGGGGCAGACCCGGTTCGGTTGGGATCACCCCTGCGACCAGTTGTGCTGCGCCGCTTGGCGGGGCTTGCGCCCGGTCGGGTTGCGCGGCACAACCCGCGATATGATTGGTCCGACCACTTGGCGTGATGCATACGGCGTCGACCATCCGGCGGCCGGGCCGGCGCCGCGCATCGTGTCGTTGGTACCGAGTTTGACCGAGCTCGTGATCGCGCTTGGCCTCGGTGACCGACTGGTCGGCCGAACCCACTATTGCGTCCACCCGGCCGAGACCGTTGCCCGCATCCCCAGCTTGGGCGGCACCAAGAAGATCAAACTCGCGCGGCTCGACGCGCTGGCCGCGACCCATGTCCTGGTCAACATGGACGAAACGCCGAAGCCGCTGTACGACCAACTGGTCGCGCGCGGCCTTCGGGTGATGGTGACGGATCCGCGCGGTCCCGACGACAATCCACCGCTCTATCGCCTGATCGGCGGCGTGTTCGGCCGTGCGGCCGCCGCCGACGCGCTGGCCGACCGCTACCGCGCCGCCCGCGACCGTCTGGTCGCCGCCGCGGCGGCGTGGCCGGCGCGGCGCGTGCTCTATCTGATCTGGCGCAAACCGTGGATGGCGGTCGGCCCCGACACCTATATCGCCCGCCTGTTGCACCTCGCCCGGTGGCAGGTCGTCCCGGCTGCGCCCGGCGGTCGCTACCTTGAGGTCGGGTTGTCCGACGACCTCATCGCGACCCTCGATCTCGTTCTGCTCGCAAGCGAGCCGTATCGCTTCACCGAAGGCGACGCGGACGACCTCGGCCGCCGTCTTACGGGCGCCCGTCCACGGATCGCCCGGATCGACGGCGAGATGATGTCGTGGTACGGCGCGCGCGCGATCGATGGTCTTGGCTATCTCGCCCGGTTCGCCGCCGCCGTCGCCGCGCCCGCCGGTACTACACCGCCCGTTCCCTTCGCCGAGGGCGATCCATGACCCGACCGATCGGCCGGACCGGCCGAGACTGTACACGCCGCACCTTGGCGGGCGCCGCACTCCTGGTCGCTCTGGTCACCGCGCCCGGCCTCGGCCCGGCCGGCGGCTCGGCGGCCGCGGCACCGCCGGACAGCGTGCGGATCGCGATCCATCGCCATGGCGCGCCCTATACGCTGATCGACCCGACCGGCGCCCCGGCCGGGCTGATGGTGGATCTGTGGCGGCTGTGGTCGGACGCCGCAGGCGTGCCGGTGCGCTTCATTGCGAGCGAATGGGCCGACACCCTCGAGGCGGTGCGCAACGGCCGCGCCGACATTCATTTCGGCCTGTTCCACACGCCCGAACGCGCGCGCTGGCTCGCCTTTTCCGACGCGATCCACGAGGTCGACACCGCCTTGTTCGTGCGCGACGACGCGCCGGTGCCGAGCTCGCTCGCCGACCTGCGCCACGGCGCCACGGTCGGCACCCTGATCGGCACCCAGCAAAACGCCTGGTTCGATGCCAACCGACCGCCGCATCTGCGGTCGGCCGGTTTCTTCGACACCACCGGCGCCTTCATCGGTCTGTTGCGCGGCGCGGTCGATGCGGTGATCGAGGAGGCGCCCTCGGCGGCGGCGGCGACCAACCGGATCGGCGTGCCCGGCCGGTTCCAGCGCAGCCCGCAACCGCTCTACACCGAGGCGCTGCGGGCCGCCGTCCGCGCCGGCGAACAGGAGCTGATCGAGCTCGTCGACGACGGTTTCCGATCGATCCCGCGCCGCGACTTGGCCCGGGTTGAGAGCCGCTGGCTGCCCGACCCGGCCGACCATTTCTATGCCGGCGCCACCGGCGAGATCACCTTGACCGACGCGGAGACCGCGTGGCTCGAAGCGAACCCGATCGTCCGGTTCGCCACCACCCCGACCTATCCGCCGTACAGCTCTTACGATGACGACGGCGTGGTGGTCGGCTTCGATCTCGACTTCGTCAAACTGTTGAACCAGAAGCTCGGCACCGCCTTCGTGACCGAGGTGTTCGAGACCTGGGATGCCGCGACCGGCGCCGGGATGGCTTGGCAGATCGACGGCGTGCTCGGGATGGCGAGCACACCGGAGCGTGCCGAACGGATGCTGTTCACCGCCCCTTATGCGTTCGAACCGATGGTGCTGGTCGGCCGACGCGACGGGGTCGCGGTCGACAGCTGGGACGCGCTTTCCGGCCACGTGGTCTCGGTCGAAGGCGGCGCGGTCTGGGGCGACCGGCTCGAGGGCTTGGTCGGACCCGATGGTCGGGTGAACCGGGTCGAGGACGATGCGCTCGGCTATGGCCTGGTGCGGCGCGGTGTCGTCGACTTTCATATGGGCTGGCGCAACACCTACGACTCGGCACGCCGCGCCGGCGACGCCGAGGGGCTGGTGGTGCATCTGACCCGCAACACCAAGGTCGGGACCCTGCGCATCGGCGTGCCCCGGGACCGCCGGCCACTGTTGCAGATTCTGCGCAAAGGCATGAACGCGATCACGGTCGCCGAGATGAGCCGGCTGCGCGAACGCTGGTTTGGTTTGGCCGACCATGCCGGCGACGACGGTGGCTCGGTGGTGTTGACCCCGCGCGAGCGCGCGTGGCTGCGCCAACATGCGACGCTCACGGTCGCCAACGAGCTCGACTGGCCGCCGTTCGATTTCGCCGAGGCCGGCACGCCCAAGGGGTTTGCGATCGATAGTCTGCGCCTGGCCGGGCGCAAGCTCGGTCTCGGTCTCCAATTCATCAACGGCTACACCTGGGCCGAGTTGATGGCCCGGTTCCGGGCCGGCGAGATCGACATCCTGCCCGCGATCTACCGCACGCCGGAACGCGAGGCGTTCATCGCCTTCACCGACAGCTACGCGACCAACCCGTCGGTCCTGGTCGCCCGCGTCGACCGCGACGACATCACCGGCGCCCACGACCTGCGCGGTCGTCGGGTCGCCGTGGTCCGCGGCTTCGCGACCAGCCTGGTGATGGCCCAACGCTGGCCCGACATCGAACAACACGAGGTCGCCAACGTGCTCGACGCGTTGAAGGCGGTCTCGGTCGGGCAGGTCGACGGCTTCGTCGGCAGCCTGGGCGTGATCTCCTATGTCATGGCCGAGACCTATCTGCCGGACCTTCGTCTGGTCGGCGAGGTCGCGATCAAGCAGCCCGATGAGACCCGGCTCCACATGGGCGTGGCGCGCGACCGGACGGTGCTGCGCGATCTTCTGCAAAAGGGTCTGGACGCGATCTCGGCCGAGGAGATGGCGGGCCTGCGCAGCCGTTGGCTTCAGGTCCTCGACCCGCCGCGCGACCGGGTGCCGCTGACCGCCGACCAGCGCGTGTTCGTCGACCACCACCGCCGCTGGCGGGTCGGCGACGATTTCGCGACGCCGCCGTTCAGCTTTCTCGACCGCGCCGATGGGTTCTCCGGGATCAGCGCCGGCTATCTGGCGCTGGCCGCGGAACGCTTGGGGGTCGAGCTCGCGACCCTCGAGACGCCCTCACGCGCCGAGGCGCTGCGTCGCCTGGCGGCCGGCACGATCGACCTGGTTGTCGGGGTCACCGCCGCCGACACCCGCGCGCTCGGCGGGCTGGTCGTGACCGACCCCTATGTCAGCTTCCCGGTGGTGATCGCGACCCGCCGCGACGGCCGGTTCGTCGGCCGGCTCGACGACCTTGCCGGCGCACGGGTCGGCATCGGCAGCCGCCACCTGGATGTGTCGGTGTGGCAGGCCGACCACCCGGAGCTGACGATCGTGCCGCTGCCGAGCGCGGCCGAAGGGATCGCCGCCGTGACCGACCGCACGATCGACGCCTATCTCGACGATGTCGCGAGCGTGACCCATGCGATCGAACAGGTCGGCCACGACGGGGTTCGGATCGCCGCACCGACCGACCAGGCTGTCGCGTTCGCGGTCGCGGTGCGCCCGGACTGGGCGCCGCTCGGTGCGATCCTCGACGCCGCGTTCGCGACGGTCAGCGACGTCGACCGCGCGGCGATCCGCAACACCTGGCTTGCGGTCCATCTCAGCTTCGGCCTCGACCTTGCGACCGTGCTGGTGTGGGTTGCGCCGTTCGCGGCCAGCGCCGGCGTGATCATCGCCGTGGTCATGCTTTGGAACCGCCGCCTCGGCGCAGAGATCGCCGAGCGCAAGCAGGCCCAGGCCAAGCTGTCGGACGCCTACGAGGTGATCCAGTCGTCGATCGGCTATGCGAGCCAGATCCAACGGTCCCTGCTGCCCGACCCCGACGGTCTGCATCTGACCTTCCGCGACCACTTCGTGGTCTGGCAGCCGCGCGACCTGGTCGGCGGCGACATGATCTGGAACCGGCCCTGGGGCGACGGCGTCTTGATGGTGGTCGGCGACTGCACCGGCCACGGCGTGCCCGGTGCGTTCATGACCTTGATCGCGACCGGCGCGCTCGACCGCGCCCAGCACGAAGTGCCGCCCGGCGCGGTCGGCACCCTGGTGCAACGGCTGAACCAGCTGGTCCAGCGCACGCTCGGCCAGGACGGCGACGCCGGCGACGCCGACGACGGGCTCGAGCTCGGCGCGTGCTACGTCCCGGCCGGCGCGCCGCCGCGCGAGCTGATCTACTGCGGGGCGCGTTTTTCGATGTTCATCACCGAACCCGACCCGGCGTGCACCGACCGGGGGACGGCGCTCGCGGTGCGCGAGATCAAGGGCTGCCGCAAGGCGATCGGCTACCGCGCGATCCCGTTCGATCAAAGCTACCCGGAACAACGGATCGAGGTCCACCCGGGCATGACCTTCTATCTGTTGACCGACGGCGTGGTCGATCAGGTGGGCGGCGAGAAGCGGCGCGCCTTCGGCCGCCGCCGTCTGGTCGCGTTGCTCGCCGGCCTCGGCAAGGCGCCGTTGGCCAGCCATGGCACACACATCGGCGCAGCGCTCAACGCCCATCAGGGCGACGAGCTGCGCCGCGACGACGTCACGGTCGTCGGCTTCCGGCTGGCGTGAGCGGCTGCCGAGGCCGGCGAGCAACGCGACCAGACGGCGGCGGCCGAAGGCGCGCCGCTTCTCGCCGCCCACCTGATCGACCACGC
>JANQHG010000203.1 GCA_028277115.1 Azospirillaceae bacterium | reverse complement strand
TTGGAGCGCGCGACCGCGCGCCGCGCCCTATGGCACGAAGCCCAGCGGCGTTTGAGCGGGGCCTCACGCGGTGACCAGTCACCGCGTGAGGCCATTGGTGTGATGGCGAAGACCGGCATGGCGAAGCGGTTCGCGTGCCCCACGATTTCGCACCGATGAGAGGCGCCACGCCTTGTTCTGTGTGCTTTTTTGGTTATAATGAAGACGCAGACACTGTGAGGATGCCAGCATGCCCCGCACAACGACGATGACGGTCCGCCTCAGCGGCGTACTCAGCGACTTCGTGGCCGCCAATGTCAGCGAGACCGGCTCTTACGAGAATGTCAGCGAATACATCCGCGACCTGATCCGCCGCGACAAGGAGCGGGTGGAAGGGCAAGCGTTCGATCGGCTGAAGGCCGAACTGACCCATGCCTTCGCGGCGCCCGAGTCCTCCTATCAATCGCTCACGGCGGCCGAGGTCATTGCGCGCAACAAGGTGTAACCAAGAATGGCATCGGTTCGCGTCCAGGAGGCGGCGTCTCACCGGCTCGACGATATCTACCGCTATACACGTGACCGATGGGGAACCGAACAGGCCGACGGCTACATCACCGGCATGATCGCGGCCTTCGAGAAGATCGAATCCCGGGGCGTCACGTCGAGGCCCATCCCGGCCGAATTCGGTGTCGAGGGTTTCTTCTTTCGCCATGAGCATCATTTCGTCTACTGGCGCAGGCTGTCCAATGGAGACATCGGTATCGTCACCATCCTCCACGAGCGGATGCATCAGATCGAACGCTTCCGCGAGGATTTCGGCTTGTGACTTCGACCAATGACAAAGCGTCGCCATATCACCGAAAACCTTCGAATGCGCTGTTTTCGATATAAGTCGCTTGATCGTCAGCGCATTCGCTATCGTTCTCCTTACTGTGCTGGGGAGGGCTGGGAGTTCGCCAACTTCGCGTTCGGCGGCTCCGACTTCGTGGTGATCTTCGAGCCCGGCGCCGGGGTCACCTACCAGCCGTCGCGGCAGGGCGAGAGGTACGGGTGCTTCGGCGGGGTCACCACCTGCGACGCGACCCCGGGCGAACCGCCGCCCTATCCCCGCCGCTGATCCGACGCCGCGGGCGCCGCGACCGGCGGCACCTCGTCCGCCCCCGGGTCGTCCGGCGGCACCGGCGCCGGCGGCGGGGCAGGCGCGGCCGGGGCGGGCTCGCGGCGGTGCCGCGACGACCGGCGGGTCGCGGGGCGCAGCTGGCGCACGACGCCGCGCACCAACAGGCGCGCCACCGGCAGCCCCAGCATCAGCGCAATCAGCCCGAGCGCGACATAGACAAAGGCGCGCACCGGCCAATCGATCACCGACACGATCTCGGCGAGCGGCACCGCGATCAGATCGGGCAGATAGTCGGCGATCCCGAGCCACGCCAGCTGGTCGAGGTAGCGCCGGTCGATCGCGTCCGGATCGATCGGCACCGCGGTCAACACCCAGTCGAGCAGGCGCAGCGTCTCGGCCGGAACGTCGCCGCTATAGTCCTGGCGCAGCCGCTCGGTGACCTCGACCGCGCGAACCCCGCCGCCGCCGAGCGAGCCGTGGACCGCCAGATAATCGACCCCGGGGTCGGACAGAAGCCGGACGGCGCGCTCTTGACCGTGGGCGGCGACGAAGCCGGCGAGCCCGCCGTGATGGCCCGGGCGGACCACCCGGGCGTGGTACGCTTCGGGCCCCAGTGCGGCCATCACCGCGAGATGCACCGCGGGGTCGGGGCCGCGCAAGACGGTGTCGAACAGCGCGTACGAAAGCGCGCCGTCGGCGAGCCAGCCGAGCACCCGGGCGCCGGCGTCCGGGTCGTCGCGCGCGATCCGGCCGAGCCGATCGGCGTGCGCGCCGACCAGTTCGAGCACCGGCTTCGACAGGGCGGCCGGCGCCAGGCCCGGGTGGGCGCGCCGGATCAGCCGCAGCGCCGCCGCCTGCGGTCCGGAGAGATCGCCGAACCGGGTGCGCGCGGCATCGAAATACACGAGATCGTCGCGCGGCGCGCCGCCGGTCAGGATAAAGCGCAGCCAGACGCCGTGGTCGGCGGCGGCCACCAGCCGTTCGACCATCGCCGGCTGGTCGGCGTAGAGGTCGAGGAAGGTCCGGCCGTCGATCGCCATCGCCGCGCGCACCGCCGGGGTCGGCAGCGCGGCGGCGACCCGGTACTTTTCGGCGAACGGCAGCTCGATGAACGACCGGCCGAACACCAGGCTGACCTTGCGCAGCGCCTCGAAGCTGGCCGCGCTGTCCTGGCCGGCCTGGAACGCCTGATAGCCGGGCGACTGGGCTTGTTCGAAGATGCCGAAGAAGAAGCTGTCCAGCACCTCGTGCGCCATCTCGAGGTCGGCTGCGACCTGTTCGGTCAGGGACGCCACGGTCGCGGCGGTCAGGGTGTCGAGGAAGGCGGGCGCCAGCACGGTGCCGGCGACGCTGTTTTGGTACATCTGGTCGATCGTCTCGGTGACCGCGCCGGCCATCGCGGCGGTCAGCTCCGAGACGTCCCAGGCAAGCGCGGCGGCGCCGACCGCGAGCCCGACCGGGCCGAGCACCGGGGCGGCCATCACCTTGGCGACGATCTGGCCGCCGAGCATGGTGCCGGCGCGCGTCAGCATCGCACGCCCGATCCCCTTCATGACCAGCTTGGAGACGATGCCGAGCAACAGCTTGTCGGGCACCGCGGCCGGCACCTCGACCGCCCCGATCGTGGGGTCTTCGATCGATTGCGCGACCTTGAGCCGGCGCAGCTCCGACTTGACGCTGTCGAACGCGGCCGCCGCCGCGGTGCCGAGCAGCCCGTCCTCGGCCACCGCATCGTAGAGGATCGCCTCGACCCGCGCCTGATGCTCGCGATACCGCGCAAGCGCGATCGCGGTCAGATCGGCTTCGACCCCGGCGGAAAAGGCGGCGATCGCGGCGCCATAGCCGGCGTCGTCGAGCGCTTTGGTCACCCGGTCGCGGAACCAGGCCTCGCGCGCGGCGTCGTCCGCGAACATCTGGGTCCACAGGTTGCTGGCGGCGTCGGCCAGGCCGAAGCTCTCGGTGAGCCGGGTTTTGGCGTCGTCGAACACCGCGCGCACGGCCGCCAGCCGGTCGCGGACCCGCCGCTCGATCGCACGCCGGAATTCGGCTTCGGCGGCCTGGTCGATCCGCCCGCGTTCGGCCGCCAGGCGGGCGAGCGCGCGCTCCTTGCGCGCTTCGGTGCGCGCGAGCGCGGCCGCGGACACGGCGGCCCCCGGGTCGTGCCCGGCCGGTTGTGCCGCCACGCCGGCCGGGCCCGCAACCAGGGCGAACACCAGCCACAGCCCGACCAGGGCCCTCGGGACAGGTAACCTCATCGTCCTCTCGACGGACGCCCGCGGCGTCGGGTGCGTTCGGGAGACGCCTCCGGGTCCATCGGCGTTCTTTAACGACCTTTCGGATCGGGTCGGCTCAGCCGGTGCGGCGCGGCGTCCAGTGCGGATCGACCGCCTCGGCCCGTCCGGCAAGATAGCCGGTGCAGCCGGGTCCCGTGCGCAGCTTCAACAACGGCACCAGCCAGCGCCCGCCGTCCGGGCCGATCACGATAAGACGCAGCAGGGTGCGGTCGACCACGACCATGTGGCGCCCGACCACGGTGGTCGGCGTGGTGTCGATGCGGAAGCTGCTGATCGGCACCTCGATCTTGGCGCCGTCTACGCGCACGCGTACGTCCTCGGCGATCGGACAGGTCTTGCCGGTCTCCTGTGCCCCGGCGGGGGTTGCAACCGCCGCCATGCCAAGCCCGAGCGCGGGCGCGAGAACCTTGTGCATCGGCAGCCCTCCTGGTCGACTCTCGTCCGCGTCAAGATGGGGCAGCCGCCCGCCGATCGCAATGGCCCTGCGGCGGCACCAGCGGCCGGATGGGGGCCAACCGGCGCCGGGGGCGAAGATTTTGCGGGCTGGCGCCCCCACGGTGGGGGGTGCCCCTTTGACCCCCACTCAACGAAACCAAAGCCCGCCCTCGTCGCGTGGCCGCGTTGCGACACCACGCGACGGGGCACACCCCCGGGGCACATCGACCGCCCGGCATGGGGCGACCGTTATTCGGACCGGTCCGACCCGTCACTCCGGGTGATGGTCGGCCCGGGTAATGGTCGGCAAGACAAGCCGATACCCCCAGCCAAATCCCGGGGTCTCGAACCGATCCAAAGTGCCGTCCATGCGTTCGATCAAATCCAACGAGAGGGCAAATTCCGGAAGGGCCGAGTAGATCGACTGGTTCTTGAGGAAATCGGACCAGGGAGGATCGCTAACACCCTCGAAACGTACGATTGCTTGTGCAGTTTCACTATGGTCCACGATAACCTTAATGTATCGGTCCTGCCCGCCCTCAAGAACTGTTCTTGAAATCAGACTGACAATGATCTGGCGCAATCGATTTGGGTCGGCACGGACCATGGTTTTGCTGATTGCATCATCGGTCGACAGCTCGATCTTGCCGCCATAGACCTCGGCGACCGGTCGCAATACGGCGACCACGTCGGCGACGATCGGACCAAGCCGGACCGGCTGTGGCACGACCTTGAGCCGGCCCAGCCGAGACTCGGCGAGGTCGAGCAGATCCGTGATGTAATGCGACAGACGCCACCCGGCGACCGACAGCTTGTCAGACCATTCGACAACGGCGGGGTTCCGCATCACCTCGGGGTCGGTCTTGATCAAATCGCAGATTCCGACGATTTGATTGATCGGTGTTCTCAGGTCGTGAGACAGGATATTAAGGAATTCTGTCAGTATTCTATTGGCAAATCTCTCTTCCTCTGCCTTTTTCACCAGTTCTCTTTGCATGCGTTCACTGTCGCGAAACTGATCGATCATCTCATGATAGCGTCGCCGATATGTCGCCACCTTTCCCCGGCAATAGGCCAACTCGATGTTGACCGTGAGCTCCCGCTCGTCGATCGGTTTCAAGACATACCCGAACGGCTCGCTTTCGGCGGCCCGCCGAACCGTTTCCAGGTCGCCGTGGGCGGTCAGGAACACCACCGCGGTTTCGGCCTCGCGCCGCAACAGATTGGCGGCGGCAATCCCGTCCATCGGTCCGGCCAACTTAATGTCCATCAGCACGACGTCGGGCTGTTGGGTGCGCACGGCGTCGAGAACATCCTCACCGCGTGACAGGTCCCCGGTTACCCGGTACCCGAACCTTTTGGCCGTATCGACCAGATAAAGCCTGGTGATCGCCTCATCCTCGACGATCAGTACACGGATTTCAGCCATCAACGTTATCCTTGAACCGTCAAGGTGAAGGAAACCCCATTGGTCGTCGCGACGCAGAGGTCGGCACCGAGTTGGTCGGCGAGCGAGGTCACCAGTCTGAGACCGAGGGCGCCGTCGGACCTGAGGTCGAACCCGGCGGGCAGGCCGACACCGGTATCCGAAACCGTCAAAATGACACGACGGCCGCGCCCGCCTTGATCCTCCTGTTCGGACAGACGGACCGTGATCGTGCCACCCGCACCGTCCGGAAAACCATGTTTGGTTGCGTTCGAGACCAACTCGCTGATGATTTGTCCGAGCGGCACCGCCCGGTCCATATCCATCACCACATCGTCCGCCGCGACCTCAAGGGTGAGGGGCGGTCGGTGCGCTGCGCAGTTGCGTTCGACCTCGACCAGCAGTCTTTGGAGCAACGACTTCAGATTGATCCGACCAAGATCTTCGCTGAGGCAGAGAAGTTCATGGACGAGCGCAATCGACAGAATCCGCCGGTTCGCCTCTTCCAAGTGTTGTGCCACAGCCGGGTCCTCGATCCCGTGCGCCTGCAACCTCATCATTGCAATGATGACTTGTAGATTGTTTTTTACACGGTGGTGCACTTCTCGAAGCAAGACAGTTTTTTCTACCAGAGCGCCCCTCAACCGATCTTGTACCTGCCGCAGGGCGGAGACATCGACAATCGAAAAAACCCGTTTCTTCGCCCCGTCGGCATCGATCACGGCATTGCCTGACAGAATCACCTGCGAGACCATACCCGACTGCCGGTCGATCGCCGCCTGATCGACGGCGAACGCGTCGTCCCAGGCCGACCCAAGGTGGTCGTCAACCCGGACCATGGTCCGAAGATCGGCGGCGATCAGCTGTGCCTTGGAGCGTCCCAGAACCGAGCAGGCCGCTTGGTTTGCACTGGCAATAGAGTAACGCTCGTCAGTTATTATCAGACCATGCTGAACTTTTTCTACCACAACATCAAAGAAGTCTCGCGAAACAGTAACCGCGCGAAGCCGGTCGGCGAGATGGGAAAAGGCACTGTAGATTCGCCTCAACTCAAGAAATCCCGTTGCCGGCAGTTCGGGAATATCGCCTGGTGACATGATTCCAGAAACCACATCACTCAATCCATCAAGTGGTCGAATAATTCCCTTCAGCACGATAATTATTGTTACAACCAAGGACAAAATTGCCATAACACAAACGATCAACAGTGTTACCGCTGCCACCTGAGTGAATTCAGCCGAATCAATATTGGTTCTTTTTACTTCCGACAGCTCGTCATCAATCTGGTCCAATAATTTTGGAAATAAAATGTCGTCAAAATCCTCTTCAGTTATTTTCGACATCCGTTCAAATGAAATTGGGCGGCCGATGCTGAAATCTAAAACAATTTCATCTGACAATTCAATAATTCTTTCAATTAATGGTGCTATTGCTTCGGCCAAATTGCGTTCTTCGTATTCTTCTTCACGCTCTTCTTCAGTTACATGCATGTATTCCCTTGCCGTTACATCAACAAATTGCCTAAGGTACTCATCGGTTTTTTTCTGATATTCATAGTATTCTCGCAACTCACCATCGTGAGTGACGCCTTCGAAAACCAAAATATCGATCAATTCCTTTTGTTGCCGCGTTATTGAGAGAGCGATATTCTGCAATGCCGTCACTTGCTCAAATGAAAATTGGATCCGATCACGATACCATGTGCTCTGGTTAAGTCCCCACGCCGCATAAACCGATAACAACAAGATCACCAAGACCAGGATACCATGACTGGTCAGGAGCTGAAGCCGCAGTGACATTTCGGTCTCCGCCAACCCAGGTGGCAAATCGGTGCCCGAGTGAACCACCGGACGATCGGTGGCAAATCACGCGAGACATAATCAAACCTACCGTCAAACACCACCATCAAACAGACGCGTTGAAACACCTTTAATTATTCAGTGAGCTTTTCTTGGGCGGTCGCCTTCGCCCGGTTGGACGAGGCCGCACCGCGCGAGCCGGGTCGCCTGGGTCGCGGGCAGCGGCGCGACCACCCGGACCGGCAGGCGATCACCATGGTAGGGAATCGCGACCGCGCGCGCGTGGAGCAGGACCGGCACCGCGGCCGCTGCAGGCGCCACGGGGTCGGCGCCGCCATAGGTGCGGTCGCCGACCAGGGGACAGCCGATGAGGGAGGCGTGGACCCGGACCTGGTGGGTCCGCCCGGTCAGCGGGCGAAACTCGACCAGGCTGACCGGCTGGCCGTCGGGCGTGCGGCCGCGGCACAGCACCCGCCAGTCGGTGCACGCCGGCCGGCCGGCTGGGTCGTCGACCACCCGCCAGCCGTGGCGTCCGGTAACCTTGGCGAGCGCCCGGTCGATCCGGCCCCGATCCTCGGGCGGGCCGCCCCGGACCAGCGCCCAATAGGTCTTCTCGATCATCCCGGCCGCGAACAACCGGCCGAGCCGCGACAGCGCCCGGGAATCGCGGCCGAGCACCAGGCAGCCGCCGGTGTCGCGGTCGAGCCGATGCGCGAGCCCGGGCACCCGCCCGCCCTCGGCCAGGGTCGGCAAAAGGTCCTCGACCGAGACCGCGCCGCTCGGCCCCGGGTGGACCGGCATCCCGGCCGGCTTGTCGAGCACGATCATATGGGGGTCGCGGTAGAGCACCCGGCCGGCCAGGCTCGGCCCGGCCACGCCCGCGGCAGGCGGCGCCGGCCGGCGGGGCGCCGGGCGCCGGGTCAGCCGGCCGCGCCGCACCGGGGGGACGCCGCGGCGGCGACCGCGGCCCCGCCCTCGAACAGGCTCGGCCGGTCCGGATAAGCGCGCTCAAGGTGGCGCGCGATCTCCCAGCTGTCGTGGACCACGGTATCGCCGTCGACCAGGACCGGCACCCGGCCCTGGCCGGACACCGCGATCGCCGCCTTTTCGGTGAAGCGCCACGGCACCTCGTCTGCGGTCAAGCCCTTATGGCGCAACGCCATCTTGATCCGCCAGCAATGCGGGCTGAACCGGAGCGCGTCGTCGGCCCCGGCAAGGTCGTACAGCGTGATCGCCATGTCGGTTTCCTTGACGCCAATTCCGCTCGGCTCACCGCCGGGCTCGGACGCCGCCGGGGCGCACGTCCGCACCATATCCCGGCGCGGCCACCGACACCATGCCGGGTAGCGGCCGTCATTACCCCTCGGCGCGGGCGAGCCGCAACAATAAGGTTTCAACCAGGACCTGCCAGCCCAAATCCTCGGCAAGCTCGATGATCGCGCCGAGCGGCCCCTCGGTCCCGGCAACGCCGTCATGAACCGCGCGGATCAGGGTCTCGCCGAGCGACCACACCACGGCGTGGACCTGGCGGGAAAAGCGGTGGGCGGCGTCGGCCGACCGCGCGGTCGGCAGCTGGGTGGTGAACCGGACCAGGTTGCGCAACTGCCGCAGCCGGGCGGTGAAATCGGCCGCGGCGTCGGGGGCGGCCGCGGTGTCAGCGGCCCCGGTCGCCAAGCTGGGCAGCGCCGCCGACAGATCGACCGCGATCCGGTCGCACAGCATGCGGGCGTGGCCGAGAAAGCTGTCGATCACCTGGGGGTCAAGGCCGTGCGGGGCGCTGTCGGGCGCCTCTGGTCGGCCGGGCGGCGGGCCGGCCTGGTTCAACAGACGGGCCGCGATCATCAACAGCTCTTCGGCGTCGGACAGGATCGCGGTGTCCGCGCGCGGGGAGGGCGCCGGCGTGGCTTCGGCCTCGGCCCCGCCGACCACCCGATGCAAAATCTCGTCGATCCGCCCGATCGTCACCCCGGCGAGCGCCAGCATGGTCTGGCGCACCCGGTCGCTCGCCGCGGTCGCCTCGAGCGCCGCCAGCGCCGAGCGCAGCTGGTCGAGCCGCACGAACTCGACCGACAGCGCGACCACATCGACCGTGGCGCGCCGGCGCAGCTCCTCCTCGAGCTGATGGGCCCAGGCGAGATAGGCGAGCGACAGGGTGTCCGACAAGGTGTGCGCGATCGGCTCGACCCGTTCCGACGCCCCGAGCCCGGCCAGCGCCGCGCGCAGGCGCACGAACAAACGCACCAGCAAGGCCAGATCGGCGCGCGGCCGCACCGCGCCGACCTCGGGCAACGGCACCTGGTCGATGATCGCGCGGGCGATCGGTTCGAGCCCGCCGCCCAGGCACAATTCGACCATCCGCGCGCGCAGCACGACATGGGAGGCATCGACGCTGCCGACCAGCCGCTCGCTCAGCCGGGCATGGTGGCCGAGCCAGTCCGCGATCATGGTCTCGAGCGCGGCGAGCCCGGCGGCGTCGAGCGGCCGGGTGGCGAGCCCGGCGAGCGTGGCGGCGATCTGGTCGAGCAGGGTGCGGCAGGTCTCGGCAAGCCGCGCCGGTCGCTGCGGCAGGGTCGGGCCCGTGAGCGCGCGCCACGCCGCGCGCGCCGCGGCGGCCGCGACCGGTCGGTCGCCGCGCCCGCCCGCCGCCGCCGGGCCGTAGCGGGCGCGCCACGACGAGGGCGTGCTGCCGGCCAGGAGCGCCGCCCGGCGCAAGACCGCGGCGAAATCGCGCGCCCGGGCATAGCGTTCCTCGGACCGCCGGGCAAGCGCGGTCAACACGATCGGGTCGAGGTCGGGCGGCACCCGGCTGTCTACTTTCGACGGCAACTCCCAATCGCCGGCGAGCACACGCGCGATCAGCCGGCCGACCTGGCCGTGGCCGGGCGGCCGACCGGTCAACAGCCGGTGCAGCAGCTGGCCGGCGGCGTAAAGGTCGGTGCGCGCATCGATCCCGCGCCGCGCCAGATGCTCGGGCGACAGCCCCCACAGGCTGCCGAGCGGCGGCCCGTCGTCGGGCGGGTCCTCGGGCAGCCGCGCCAGGCCGAAGCCGGACAGGCGGATCGGGCCGTCGCGTTCGACCAGGATCGCCGACGGCCGAAGATCGCCGTGGACGATCCCGGCGCTGTGGATGAACTCGAGAGCCCCCAAGACCTTGACCATCAGCTGGAGGCACTCGTCGATCGGCAGCGGCCCCTCGCGGTCGAGCAGGTCGCCGAGCCAGCGCGCGTGGTCCGGGCGCTCGGTGACCAGGCAGGGCACGCCGTCATACGGACCATAGTCCCAGACCTTGAGCACGGCCGGGTGGGACAGGCGCAGCCCGATCTCGGCCTCGCGCTCGAACCGGCCGACCAGCCGGCGCAGTTCCTGGTCGGGCAGCAGTTCGGTGCGCAACAGCCGCAGGATCACCGGGGTGCCGTCGTGGACGTCGGTCGCCGCATAAAAGAGCGACGACACCGCGACCCCCATCGGGGCCTCGATGCGGTACTTGTCGCTGAACCGGACCGCCGTCGTCGCCATTGCCAAACGCCTCTTTAGCTTCCCACCGTCTTTCGGCCGACCACCCTGGATGAAACCGCATGGCAGCCCCGCCGCAAGGCGGGGGACAGTCCTCCCCCCACGGGAACGTGGGGGGCGATAGAGGGGGGCATACGGCGGCGCAGGTGGCCACCGGCGCCACCCGTACGCCCCCATCCGTCCGCTCGAGCGGACACCGTCCCCCGCTTGGGCGGGGGAAGGAGATTTCGCCGCGCCACCCGTTGGTTTCTGTCTAGAGTTCCTCACCGCTCCGGCTGGACCGCCGTACTCGGCCTGACGGCCCTTGCGGGGGGCAAAGCCCCCTGACCTTGGGGGCGCCAGCCCCCACCCCCAGGCGGGGCCCCTCCTTCCTAAGGCACCATAGCATTGTTTGACGGCGCGGCCGATGCATGCGGCCCGATCAATCCGCCGCTTCGGGCTGCGGCGCGCCGCCGAGCGGGTAGAACACCGGGCCGACCCGAGACAGCTCGTCGAGCGGAATGTGGCAGGTGATGGTGTGGCGCTCGGACACCCGCTGGACCGGGGGCGGGGTGGTGTCGCAGATCGACGACAGTTTGCGCGGGCAACGCGACGCGAACGGGCAGCCTGCGGGCGGGTCGAGTGCGCTCGGCAACACGCCCTCGAGCAGGATCCGCCGCTTGCCGATCCCGGCGTCGGCGATCGGCACCGCGGACAACAACGCCTCGGTATACGGGTGATAGGGCGGGTCGAACAGGGTCGCGACCGGCCCCTGTTCCATGATCCGGCCGAGGTACATCACGATGATATGATCGGCGAGGTAGCGCACCAGCATCAGGTCGTGGCTGATGAACAACAGCGTGGTGTCACGGCTGCGCTGGAGCTCGATCAACAGCTGGGTCACCGCCGCCTGGACCGAGACGTCGAGCGCCGACAGCGGCTCGTCCGCGACCACCAGGGACGGCGTGCCGGCAAACGCGCGCGCGATCCCAACCCGCTGCTTTTGGCCGCCCGACAACTGGCGCGGTTTGCGCCGGGCGAACCCGCGCGGCAGCTTGACCAAATCGAGCAGCTCGAACATGCGCCGCTCGGCGACCGCCGGGTCACGGACCAGGCCAAGCTTGGTGATCACCCGGCGGATCTGCGCGCCGACCGACACGCTCGGGTTGAGCGTGTCGGTCGGGTTCTGGAACACCATCTGGAGCGCGCCCAGCTGGTCTGGCGTGCGCTTGCGCACCGGCCGGCGCGCCAACTCGTCGCCGCGGAACGCGACCCGGCCGTCGGTCGCGGTCTCCAGCCCCATCAACACCTTGGCGACCGTCGACTTGCCGCAGCCGGACTCGCCGACGATCGCCACGGTCTGGCGCCTGTGCGCGACGAACGACAGGCTCTCGTTGGCCTTGACCCAGCGCACGCCGCGGCGGCCGACCAAGCCGAGCAGCGAGCGGTCGTGGACCGGGTAGTATTTGCGCATGCCGTCGATCGTCAGCACGACCTCGCCCTGGTCGGCCGGCGCGGCCTCGCGGGCCGCAGAGGCGCCGTCCGGCGTCAGCGGCTCGTCCGCGCGCGCGCAACGCACCGCATGGTCCGGCCGCCCGCGCCGGGGCGCGAGCGCCACCGCGCCCGCGTCGCAGCGCCCCGGCAACGCGTGGCGGCAGCGCGGCGCGAAGGCACAGCCCGCCGGCCGCTCCTGGGGCAGCGGCAGCCGGCCCGGGATCGCCGAAAGCGGCCGGGCCCGCTTGTCGGTGCCCGGGGTCGGGATGCAGTCGAACAGCCCGCGGGTGTAGGGGTGGACCCGGTCGGCGAACACGTCGGCGACCGGCCCGTCCTCGACCACCGCGCCCGCGTACATCACGCACACACGGTCTGCGACCTCGCGCACCAGGCCGAGGTTGTGCGAGATGAACAGGACGCTGGTGCCGAGCGTACGCTTGATCTCGCCGATCAGGGCGACGATCCCGGCCTCGACCGTGACGTCGAGCGCGGTGGTCGGCTCGTCGCACAACAGCAAGGCCGGGCGGCTCAACAGCGCCATCGCGATCACCACCCGCTGCTGCTGGCCGCCCGACAGCTGGTGCGGATAGGCGCCGAGTACCCGGTCGGGGTCGGCGACGCGCACGAGGCAGAGCATGTCGCGCGCACGGGCGATCGCCGCGGCAGTGTCGAGCCCCTCGTGAACCATCGGCACCTCGGCCAACTGTGTCGCGACGGTCAGGCCCGGGTTGAGCGCGGCGAACGGCTCCTGATAGACCATCGCGATCTCGCGCCCGCGCACAGCGCGCAGCTCGGCCGCCGACAGCGCCGTAAGGTCGCGGCCCTTGAACCGAACGGTGCCGCCGGCGATCCGGCCGGAGCGCCCGAGATGGCGCATCACCGCCATTGCGACCGTCGACTTGCCGCAGCCGGACTCGCCGACCAGGGCGACGCTCTCGCCCGCCGCCACGGTCAGCGAGACATCGACCACCGCCGGCACCGGGCCGGCGCGGCTGTCGAAGGTGACGGCGAGCCGGTCGATCTCAAGCACCGGGACCGCGGCGGCGTCACCGGCGGCGCCACCGGGAACCGGGTCGCGCGCCCGCGCGGGGGGCGCCGGGGTGTCGGGGGGGTGGGTCATCCGTCCTCACTCCCGCATCGCGACCTCACGCACGCCGTCGGCGAGCAGGTTGAAACCGAGCACCAGGGACGAGATCGCCAGACACGGAAACACACTCATATGCGGGGCATAGAGCGCCATACCGCGGGTCTCGTTGATCATGCCGCCCCAGTCCGGGTCGGGCGGCGGCAGGCCGAGGCCGAGGAAGCCGAGCACGCCGATCGTGATGATCACGTAGCCGAGCCGCAGGCAGGCATCGACGATCATCGGCCCGCGGGCGTTCGGCAGGATCTCGCGCACCATGATGAACCAGGCCGACTCGCCGCGGGTCTGGGCCGCGGCGACATAGTCGCGGTTGCGCAAGTCCAAGGTCAGCCCGCGGACGATCCGCATGATCCCGGGCGCGCTTGCAAAGGTCACCGCGATCACAATGTTGATCGCCGATGCCCCGAAGGTGGTGATGACCACGACATAAAGCACCAGGACCGGAAACGACAGGATCAGGTCGCCGATCCGGCTCAACAGATCGTCGATCCAGCCGCGCTGATAGCCGGCGACCAGGCCGAGCCCGACCCCGACCACGAACGCGGCCCCGGTCGCGAGCGGGGCAAAGATCAAGACGGTGCGCGCGCCCCAGATGATCCGCGACAACACGTCGCGTCCCAGATGGTCGGCACCGAGCCAGAACAGGCCGCCGTCGGGGTGGGCGCTGCCCGGCGGCGCGAACGGCAGGTACTGGGCGTTGGGCGGATAGGGCGCGATCACCGGTGCCAGCACCGCGACCGCGACCCAAAACAGCACGAGCGCGAGCCCGACCACGCCGACCGGGCTTTCGCCGATCAGGGCAAACCCGCGTCCGAGCTCGCCTGCCGCCGCAGCCAGCGGCGACCGCCGCCGGTCGGGGTCGATCGTCGTGTCACGCATGGCTCGATCCAGCCTCGGTCAGTCAAAGCGGATGCGCGGATTGAGATAGGTGTAGCCGACGTCGGCGATCGTCTGGGTCGCGACCGCGACCACCACCGCGACCATGGCGCAGGCCTGGATCAGGTAGATGTCCTGGTTTAGGGACGCTTCCAGCAACAACGCGCCGAACCCCTTATAGGCAAAAAAGAACTCGACCACGATTACCCCGGACAACAACCAGTTGATCTGGAGCATGATCACCGTGAACGGCGCGAGCAGCGCGTTGCGCAGGGCGTGGCGCAGGATCACCAGCCGATACGGCAGACCCTTTAAGATCGCGGTGCGGATGTAAGGGGTCTGCATCACCTCGGCCATCGCGACCCGGGTCATCCGGGCGATGTAGCCGGCGCCGTAGAGCACCAGCACCATCACCGGCAGCACCAGTTGGCGGGGATCGACCCCCTCGACCATCGGGCTCGCCCCGGGCAGCCAGCCGAGCCAGAACACGAAGATCGCCGACAACAGGACCGCACTTGCGAACTCGGGCACCGACGTGGTGACGATCGCGCCGATCGAGATCGTGCGGTCGAGCAAGGACCCTTCGCGCATGCCGGCCAGCACGCCGCACACCAGGGCGAGCGGCACCATGATCGCGAAGGTGACGGCGCCAAGCAGGGCGGTGTTGGCGAGCCGGTCCCACACAATGTCGGCGACCGGCACCTTGAACCGGATCGACTGGCCGAGGTCGCCGCCCAACAGGCGCGTCAGCCAGTCGAAGTACCGGATGTACAGCGGCTCGAGATAGCCGTTGGCCTCGAGCCAAATCTGGCGTTGTTCGGGCGTGGTGTAGGGGCCGAGCACCTTGACCGCCACCGCCTCGCCATTGACCTCGAGCAACAGGAAGATCAAGGCGGAGATCGCCAACATGGTCATGAGGCCGAGGCCGACCCGCTTGGCAACGAACAGGATCATCCGGTCTCCCCGGCCCCCGTGCGGTCGGACCCGAGCACTCTCGACCGGGGGCCGCGGGATGTCAAATGCTACAGACCCCGGCGCCCGCGTCGCCGCCCGCCCTCTGCGCCAGGGCCCGGTCGTGCCGATGCCGCCGCGACGAACCGCCAACCGTCGGGACCGACGGCTCCGGCGGACATGCACGCGGATCGCGTGCATGTCCGCCGGGCGCCTCGCGCAAGACAGCATATCGGCCGTGAGCCATCCGGCGCTTGCAACCTCCGGGCAATCTGGCTATCGACGCCATGGTTGTTTTTTTGCCGCCTTTGCCATGATAACGTCAAGCCGCCCGCCCGTTCGGTTGTGATCTAACGGCATGGCGCCGAGACGCATGTTCGCCTGTGCGAAAATGGAAGCTGCCGGATTTACCGCATCTCCCCGGCGGGACCCTCACGTGATCGGGTCGATCTCCGACGCCCGGTCGGGACCGAGCCGCGCCGCCGACCGCGGCGTCGCCGGCCGTCGGCTGGTCTTGGTGATCGAGGCGGCCGACACGCCTGAGGTCGCGCGCGAGGCGGTCGCCGCGCTGGTGGTTTTGGTCACCGCAACCAGCGAGGTCTCGCTGGCGGTCAAGCGGCTGGCGACAGTGGCACGGCGTCGGTACGCGCCGCTCCTGGTGACGGATTCGTTTGTTCCGGGGTGTTCGGCAATGTCGAACTGACGGCCGGGAGCCGAGACATCGAGTATCCGCTGTTTCCGGCGCGGATCGAGGGCGGGCGGATCGTCTGTCGCTGGCGGCGACCGGATCGCCCCAGAGCAAGGGGACGACCGATCGACGGACCGCAAAGGCGCCGCATCACGTCCTTATGGTTAGTGTGATAAAAGGTCGTGTTGATGGGACGGTTCGGCATCAGAGTGAAGTTCATCCTTGCGACTACGGCGACCTTGGCAGTGTTTGCCGTCGCCGAAATCTATACGATTCGCGCCAGCGTCACCGCGCTGGAAGAGGCCCACGGCGACCGCAAGGCCGATACCGCGGCGATCATGCTGAACCAGATCGGCACGATCGTCGCCGACCAGCTCACCAATCTGGCCCGGATCACCGCACGCCCGGCGGTGCGCGCGGCGCTCGACGCCGCCAACGGTGACCTCGACCCACCCGACGGCCGACCGGGGCTGGCACTCCGGCCGCCCGATCCGCCGACCATCGTCACGCCGGACCCGTTCGACGGCGCGGCGGCGCAGTTCCTGCGCCGCGAGTTCGTCGAGCTCGACCGACGCCTGACCGCGCGCGGGGTCTACGCCGAGCTGGCGCTGACCGACCGGGTCGGCCGGCTGGTCGCCGCGACCGGGCCGGCGGCGATGGCGCTGCACCGGGACCCGAAACTGTGGCTCGCCGCGCGCCGGTACGGGCGCGCGGTCGGCGACGTCCTGCCCGGCTCGGGGGACGGCGGTCACGACCTCAAGGTCGCGGTCAGATTGAACGATGACGACGGGCGGGCGATCGGGCTGGTGGCGGCCCTGTTGTCCGCCAAGCGCATCACCCGCGAGGCCGCCGCGGCCACCCAGATCACCCCGGCCCGCAACGTCAAGTTGACCACCGCCGACGGTCGGTTGATCTTTTCGACACGACCGTTCAGGTTTTTCGACGATGTGTCGGACGCCGCGTTTTATCGCGGCGCCACCGGCGAGCGCGGCTTTTACACGGTCCGGCACGACGGCCGCGCGACGCTTTATGCCTACGCCCGCAACCCGGACGCACCGGCGATCGGCGAACTGTCGTGGACGTTGTTTCTCGCCAGCGACCGCGGTGTGTTGTTGGCCGAGGTCTACGCGCTGCAACGGCGGTTGCTGATCGGGTTCGCCGCCCTGGTGATCGCGGCCCTGGCGCTCACGGTCGTGCTGTCGCGGGCCGTGGTTCGACCGATCCTGGCGATCCGCGCGGCCGCGGTCGCGATGGCCGACGGTGCGCTCGACGCCCGGGTCGAGGTCGCGGCGGCCGACGAGCTCGGCGAGCTTTCGGCCGCGTTCAACCGCATGGCCGCCCGGCTCGAGGTATCGCACGACGCCTTGTCCCGCCTCAACGCCGAGCTCGCGGCCAAACGCCAGGAGGCCGAAACGGCGTCGATCGCAAAATCCCGGTTCCTTGCCAACATGAGCCATGACATCCGTACCCCGATGAACGCAATCATCGGCATGACCCATCTGGCCCAGCGCACCCAGCTCACCGGGAAACAGGCGGGCTACCTGTCGCGGATCGAATCGTCGGCCCAATCTCTGCTTGGGATCATCAACGACATTCTGGATTTTTCCAAGATCGAAGCCGGGAAACTGGAAATCGATGCGGTCGGTTTTTCCATAGATGACGTAATCCGTCGGGTCTCTGATCTGTTCTCGTTGGCGATCGAAGAAAAAGGTCTGGAGTTGGTGTTCTCGGTCGCGCCGACCGTGCCGCGTTACGTTACCGGCGACCCTTTGCGGATCGGCCAGGTTCTGACCAACCTGGTCGGCAACGCGATCAAGTTTACCGATGACGGCGAGATCGTCGTCGCGGTGTCGCCCGATGCGGTCGATGCGACCAGTGCGCGCCTGCGCTTTTCGGTGCGCGACACCGGGATCGGGATCGCACCGGACCAGCAGGCGCGGTTGTTTCAATCCTTCACCCGGGCGGCGTCCGCGGCGACCCACGGGATCG
The DNA here is from genome assembly GCA_028277115.1 of Azospirillaceae bacterium. Classification (GTDB taxonomy): domain Bacteria; phylum Pseudomonadota; class Alphaproteobacteria; order Azospirillales; family Azospirillaceae; genus JANQHG01. Next base: position 1,367 of record JANQHG010000203.1, on the reverse strand, counting down.
GCGGCACCGGGCTCGGCCTCGCGATCTGCCGGCAGCTGTGCGGCTTGATGGGCGGCGAGATCTGGGTCTCAAGCGTGGTCGGCCGCGGCAGCGTGTTCACTTTCACGATCACGGTCGGCGTCGCCGCGCCGCCACCCGACCGCACGCCGGGCGCGCCGGTGGCGGCGGCGCCGTGGCGCGGCCTCAAGGTGCTTGTGGTCGATGACAATGCAAGCGCGCGCGAGGCGCTCGCCGACCAGCTGCGGGTCCAGGGGGTCGCGGTCGATACCGCGGTGAACGGGGCGGCCGCGCTCGAGGACCTGGTCGCGGCAAGCGCAGCCGGCACGCCGTACGAGCTGGTGTTGATGGACTGGCGGATGCCCGGGATCGACGGCATCGAGACCGCGCGCCGCATCCGCGCCGACCACCGGCTGTCCCGCCTGCCGGCGATTTTGGTGGTGACCGCGTTCGGGCGCGAGGAGGTCCAGGCGCGCGCGCGCGACGCCGGGCTCGACGGCTTCCTGGTCAAGCCGGTGACGCCGTCGGCGCTGACCGACACCCTGACCGTGATCCTCGACCGGCACGGCGGCCGCCCGGCCTGGGTCGAACGCCGCAGCGGCGCGTGCGAACCGGGCGCCCGGTTCGCCGGGGCGCGGGCCCTTCTGGTCGAAGACATCCCGGTCAACCGCGAGCTCGCGCTCGAGCTGCTGACCGGGCTCGGGATGACGGTCGCGGTCGCCGAAACCGGCCGGGTCGCGGTCGACCGGGCGCGGTGCGAGCCGTTCGACGTCGTGTTGATGGACATCCAGATGCCGGAGATGGACGGGCTGACCGCGACCCGTCTGATCCGTGCCGAGCCGCACTTGAAATCGCTGCCGATCATTGCGATGACCGCGCATGCGATGAGCGGCGATCGCGAAAAGAGCCTCGACGCCGGCATGAACGACCATGTGACCAAACCGATCGACCCGGACACGCTTGCCGCCACCTTGGCGCGCTGGGTCACCGTCGCGCCGCCGTCCGCGCGCCGGCCGGACCGCGCCGATGGTCCGGCGGGCAACTCGGACGCGGACGCGGACGCGGGACCGCCATTGCCGCCGATCTTGCCGCCGTTCGATCTTGCCGCGGCGCGCGTGCACACCAACAACAACCTCAAGCTGCTACGCCATCTCCTGATCGGGTTCCGCAACCATTATGCCGGCGCGGTGGCCCAGATGCGCCGCCTGATCGCCGCGGACCAACGCCTTGATGCCGAGCGGACCGCCCATTCGCTGGCCGGCACCGCGGCGACGCTCGGCGCCGGCGAGGTGTCGGAGACCGCCCGCGCCCTCGAGCACGCGCTCAGGGCCGGCGAGCCCGGCGGGCACGGCGACCTGATCGACCGACTG
>JANQHG010000064.1 GCA_028277115.1 Azospirillaceae bacterium | reverse complement strand
AATCAATGGTGACAAGCTCATCACCGGAAAAACTATTTGTTTCTTGGTCCGTCGCCGAATGGCGACCCGATCGGGTGTTGTCGCAATCGTGCGGCGGAGCGATCCAGGGAGGAAAAGGCCAATGAGACCTGCAATTTCCGGCATGGCCGCCGTCGTCGGCTTGGTGCTCGGCCTTGTGCCATCGACAGTGTCAGCCCAGATTGTGCCCCCGTACGACATCACGGAAGTGCGCGAGCCATGCGCCGACCATGACCCCTTGCGCCAACCCTATTTCGGCACCACCCATCTCCATACCGGTCTGTCGTTCGACGCCAGCATCCGCTTTGTCGATGTGTCGTCCGGCAATACCCCGCGTGGCGCCTACAGTTTCGCCCGCGCCCAGAGCGAGATCATCCTGCCCGGTCCGTCGGGCGTCCAGGGTCCGACGGCATTGCGCCGCCCGAGGCTCGACCCGGCTCGTGCGCTCGATTGGGGTGGGGTCACCGATCACGCCGAACTGTTCGGCGAGATGGGCATCTGCAAAGACTTCGAAGGCCAGACCGCGCCGGGCCGGCTGTCGATGGAATGCCGGATGCTCAACGGTTTTTTTTATCAACCGCCGTATAATGAGAACAACGAGTATTCGGCCACGATCGCGTCCAATGCGTTTACTCAAGTCACCGTTCAGGGGCTCGGGCCGATCAGCCGCATGACCAGGACGCCGGTGTGCGAGAACAATCCGGACACCTGCGCGTCGGCCGAACTCAAGGTTTGGGACGAGATCCGGATGGCGGCCGAAGAGGCTTATGACCGGACCAGCGCCTGCACCTTCACCAGCTTCGTCGCCTATGAGGTCGCCTCGACCCCGCTCGGCGTCAACTGGCACCGCAACGTCTTTTTCCGCAACGACCGGGTGGTCCAACGCCCGGTGAGCGCGATCGACATGGGGGTCCAAACCAACACGTCACCGACCACCGGCGGCCCCGACGGCGTCGGTGTGCCCCCGACCAGTGTCTCGCTGGTCGCAACCGAAGTTCCGGACGACCCCGAGGTCCATCCGGTGCCGGTCGGCGCGAGGGTCACCCACCCGTTGCCGGAGCGTCTGTGGAATCGCCTGGACGCCGAATGCCTGGACGGCGGTGCGATCACCGGCGGCACCGACGTGTATTGCGACTTTCTTGCGATCCCGCACAATTCCAATCTGGGCGGCGGCAACGCCCTGATCCCGCCCTTGTTCTACACCCCGTTCAACGCCGAAGACGCCCGCCGCAAGGCGCAGTTCGAACCGCTGGTCGAGATTTACCAAGACAAGGGCGCCAGCGAATGTCGGTTCGATCCGCGGCCGGACTCCGGCGGCGGGGTCGACACGCTCGACGAGTTCTGCAATTTCGAGCTGCTCGACACCACATCGATCAGTCAAGCTTCGGGGGTCGGCGGCGGTGCGGTGTCCAGCGGCGTCAAGGCGTCCGACTTCAACCCGCGCGCGTTCGTCCGCAATGTTTGGAAGGACGGCCTCGAGCTGGCCAACATGCCCGAGTTCGAGGGCGTCAACCCGTTCAAGATGGGGGTGGTCTCGGCCTCGGACTCGCACAACGGCACCATGGGCTTTTACCCGGAAGACGAGTCGTTCCCCGGCCATCTCGGGATCGACGATGCGTGGCCGGTCTCGGACCCGGCGAGCATCCAAAACAGCACCGGCGGCTATTCGGTGGTCTGGGCCGAGGAAAACTCGCGCGATGCGATCTTTTCCGCGCTGCGACGCAAAGAGACCTACGGCACCAGCGGCACCCGGATTGTCGTGCGGTTTTTCGGCAGCTTCGGCTTCGACACCGCCCTGTGCGATGCCGGGTATCAAACGCTGGTCGAGACCGGTTACCGCGACGGCGTGCCGATGGGTGGCGACCTGCGCGACGCCACCGGGATGCCGCTGTTTGCGGTCGCGGCGATGAAGGACGATTACATCGGGACCAACCTGGAGCAGATCCAGATCATCAAGGGCTGGGTCGACTTCGAGGGCAATGCGCGCGAACAGGTGATCGCCGTGGTCGGCGACTCCGGCGACGCCGACCGTCCGGAACTTGGGATCGATCCCGGCACCTGCGAGACCAAACCCGGCGGCTACGAACAACTGTGCACGGTGTGGCAAGACCTTGATTTCGACCCGACGCAACGCGCGTTCTACTATGCGCGGGTCCTGGAAAAGCCGGTCTGCCGCTACAGCACCCACTGGTGCCGCGAGCGGATCGGGGTCGACCCGCTGTTGCCGACCGAGGCGTGCCAAGCGCAGCTCGACGCCTTGGCCGAGACCGATCCGACGTTGGCGGCGCAAGGCGCGGCGTGCTGTAGCAACCAGACCACCCCGACCTTTGTCCAACCGGTGATCCAGGAGCGGGCATGGACCTCGCCGATTTGGTACGAGCCCAATTCCTGAGGCTCGTCCGGTCGCCGGCGCTCCATATGGCGGTGATCGGGGGCGTTGCCTTTGCAGCGGTCACGCTGTCGGGCGACGCCCCCGGCCACCCCGACCGGGCGGCGCGGCCGGAGTTGGTGATCCCGCGCGACCGGCTTGCGACCGTGCGGTCGACCTTTTGGGCCGAGAACGGTCGCGCGCCGACCGCCGAGGAAGACCGCACGCTGGTCCAGACCTTGATCGACGACGAGGTCTTGTTCCGCTATGCGCTCGAGATCGGCGTTCAGGAAACCCGGGTGGTGCAGCGGCGCCTGGCCCAGATCGCCGCGTTCGTGCGCCTGAGGCCGGACGGTGCGGCGGACGGCGGGCCGGCAGCGTCCGACCCGGCCGGCTTGGCCCGGGTTGCGCTCGCGCTCGGGCTCCATCGGGGCGATCTGGTCGCGCGGCGTCTGTTGATCGACGGGGCGCGCCGGCTGATCCGGGCGGTGGTCTTGACCCGCGACCCGGACCCGGCCGCGCTCGAGGCGTTCTTTGCCGCCCATCGCGCCGCCTACCGCCGGGCGCCGGAAACCCGGCTTTCCCATCTTTTGGTCGACGGGTTCAAGTACGCGACCGACGCCGAGGCCCGGGCGGCACGACTGCTCGAGACGATCGCAGCGCGGGGTCTTACGGCCGAGCCGTCGGTCAGCCTCGAGGACAGCCAGGTCACCGCCCAGGGACTGCCGTCTCTGCGCGACGACCAGCTCGGTCGCCGGTACGGCTTTGCCTTCCGACAAGCGCTCGCCGACGCCCCGGTCGGGCGGTGGTTCGGGCCGGTGCCGTCGCGGATCGGGTATCATCTGGTTTTCGTGCACGAACGAACGCCGCCGTCCGTGCCGCCGCTTGGAGAAGTCCTGGAGCGGGTCCGGTATGACCTGCGCCAAGCGCTGGCGGACGACTGGCTCGCGACGCGTCTGTCACAGCTGCGCGCGCGCTACACGATCGTCGCGCCCGGTCCCGCAGGCGGAGGCGCCCGCTCGTGACCAGGACGTCATGGCTGTGGCTGGCTTTGGCGATCGGCGCCGTGGTTGCGGCACCGGTCTTGACGGCGCCGGCGGCGGCCCACCAGTTTGCGCCGGCGCTGCTCGCGCTTGAGGAGACCGACGCCGGCGAGATCGCGGTCGAATGGAAACAACCGTTGCGCCGCGTCCGGGGCAGCCGGCTGCAACCGGTGTTGCCGGCGGACTGCACCGGCATCGGCGCGCCGACGGTGACGCGGGAGGGCACCGGCGCGGTCGCGCGTTGGCGGATCGCCTGCCCGGGCGGTCTGATCGGCCGCAGCGTCGGCGTCGACGGCATCCCGGGCAGCCGGGCGGATGTCCTGTTGCGGATCGCGCTCGCCGACGGCCGGGCCCTGCAACGCCTTTTGACCGGCGGCGCGCCGTCGTTCGAGGTCCCGGCGGTCTCGGGCCCTTTCGAGGTCGCATGGGTCTATGGCGCCCTCGGGCTCGAGCATATCTGGACCGGCTGGGACCATTTGCTGTTCGTGATCGCGTTGTCGTTGATCGTCGGCTGGTGCCGGACCCTGTTTTGGACGATCACCGCGTTCACGCTCGGCCACAGCGTCACCCTGGCGCTCGCGGTGCTCGAGGTGATTTGGGTGCCGTCGGCGCCGGTCGAGCTCGCGATCGCGCTGTCGATCTATGTCCTGGCGGTCGAGCTGATCGCGCGCTCCGCGGGCCGCCAAACCCTGACCGGGCGGGCGCCGTGGGCGGTTGCGGGCCTGTTCGGGCTCGGGCACGGTCTCGGCTTTGCCGGCGCGCTCGCCGAGATCGGCCTGCCGGCAAACGAGATTCCGGTGTCGTTGGCGAGCTTCAATGTCGGGATCGAGGTCGGCCAGATCGTGGTCGTGGTGGTGGTGTTCGCAGCGATCCGGGCAGTCCGCATGGTCCCCGTCTCGTGGCCCGGATGGACCTATCGCCTACCCGCCTATGCGATCGGCTCGATGGCGGCGTTTTGGGTGGTCGAGCGGGCGGCCGGGATGCTCGGCCTGCCGGACGTCTGAGACCGATCAAGCGGGGTGAGACAGATGACGAGCGACCGGTCGGACTCGCCGCGGCGCCTGTGGCTGATGGTCGCCCTTGGCCCGGTCGTGGCGCTCGGGGTCGGCCTTTTGGCGCTGGCCGGCCCGACGCCGCCGCTCGCCCCGGTGCGGGCGCCGCCGATCGACCTCGCCTGGGACGACCTGCTGGCCGGCCGCGCCGACGGGGACGACGACGCGTCCCGGCGCGCGGTGGTCGGGATCGCGGCCCATGGCGCGATCGAACCGGTCCCCGGCCTTGGCCCGGACGCGGGCGACCTCGACCTGGTCCGCGCTTACGATGGACGACGGGTTCGCCTGCCCGGCTATGTCGTGCCGTTGCAGTATGACGGCCCGCGGGTCACCGAGTTCTTGCTGGTGCCGTTTATTGGGGCGTGCATCCACGTGCCGCCGCCGCCGGCCGACCAGTTGGTGTTCGTCGACAGCACCGCGGGGTTCGAAGGCGACGGCCTGTTCCAGGCGGTCGAGGTCACCGGCATCCTGTGGTCGGCCGCGGATGGGGACGAAGGCGCGCAGCTGATCAACGGCTATCGCCTCGATCACGGGTATCGGCTGGTGGCAGATACGGTGACCGCGTTCGAGCCGGTTTGGGAGGCGGTCAAGTAACAACCGGCCCCCGAGGTCGCCCCGGCTATCAAACTCTAGCCCAACATGCACGGCGCCTTACATCCAGACAGCCTGGTAAACGACGTCGCGTATTCGATTCACCCACTTTTGCCCGATGTTTGGCAAGCACAGAAGATCCTCATCGCTAGCTCGAACAATCGCCCCGACAGTCTGAAATCCGCCTTCCGCAAGCGTCTTAATCTTGTCATTTGTCAAGCCATACGGATAGGCGTTACTCCTGTTCAGGCGTTCAACTGAAAGATTTAGTACGGACAAGTCCCCTACTTCGTGACTATCTGGCATTTCGACATCTTCCAGGGTCCGACTCGTGAGATGAATTTCAGCTGGGTCTGATTGGGCATTGATAAACTGGTCCATCAGGTCGTAAGTCATCCGCGAGTTGGCCATCACTTCAAATAGATTGCATAGATTTAGTGCGTACACCCGCCCGCGACCCTTCGATTTCATCGCTCGTGACGCTTCTCTCTGCGATATAAATCCAGCGTACTCAAGTATCTCTAATGCCTTCTGGTATCTTTGGACCAGGTCGCGATGCAACAGAATTTTTGTCCTAACCCCTTCTCTCCCATCCCTTCCTACTGCATGGCCAAAGATTTTTTCTCCAATCTGCCGACTGGCATTTACGATAGGTTGGTATCTACCCAATTTGGGCGCCACCTCCTCAATCAATGGCCAGAAATAATCGCTGGCAAGACTTTGAAAACTATCGCCGATTACCTGAAGATTAATTCGGTCGTGTGCCTCGAAGCGGTTGCATGCAAAAATAAACGCCCGCATGTTTCCCAAGACAGCGCGCCCAAGAAGGCGTGCGAACTTGTCAACCGACAATCCCTCCGACAATTTGGACGCATCCGCAAGCGTGCGGTAACGTTTTCTCAAGACACCCTCAAAAAATGGCCCAAAATCACCAATTCTCTCATCTCTTAATATATCAACAACTGTCGCATCATTGTACACATCAAAGCGGTCTCCGAATTGGGTGACGCCGGGATAGATGGATGCTTTGCATGATACACGCGCCATTGAAAGAGAACGAAATATATCAAAGAAATCCGAGAGTGATTTGTCGCGGCCTATATGTGCCGCATCATCAAATAACAAGACGACGCGGATTCTAAGCAATCCTGCCAGATCATGCAAATTTTGTCGCAAACCTTCGACATCTGTGCAATTTGGAAACTCATCATCGATTGATCTTTTGGCGATTTCATATTGAATTTTTCTCGATACCCAACTACAGAAATGAAAATGATAAGCTTCACCATCATTAACAAGGAGCGGATAGTGACGCAAACTCGCATAAACACAGAGCACGCGCTCGGACTCCAGTTGACACATTCGTCGGTACGCTTCGATCAAAAGAGCACTCTTTCCAGTGCCCCGGCCACCTCTCAGCAGAACAGGCCCCGAAGCCATCAACTTATTGATGATTCGACCATCATGCTTTGAAAAATAGTGTAGGTCTTCGAACTCATCGTCCTGAATCTCTTCGGCAGCAAGAAGTAATGGTGGATCGGACCGGGACTCAGACATCTTTCAGAACCTCACTCTCTAATTGCTGGGCTGCCTCAACAGCGTCCCGCGCATCCAGACGACCCGCGACGATCGTGCTGAAATTGAGCACAAGGCTCAAGATGACAAGCTGCTCGACGGTTTCTACAGCAGTTTCCCGCAGGGTTCTAGGGTCTACACCCGCTTCGATTGGAACCATGAACTCCATATGGATCGACTTTGAAAGACGGCTATATAGCTGATCAAGTCTTCCGCGCATTTCATCGACAAATCGGCCTCGTTCCTTATGGTGCAAGCCAGCCACCAACCGACTGTCGGTATACTGGTCTGTCTGTTTCAAAAACTCATCGAAAGCCGGTTGCCAAATCAGATGGTCGAAATATGACGAAAGCAGGGCACGCTCGCCACTCTCGAGCTTGGTTTCAGGGCGCCAGAGGTTCTCCTGTCGCGGCTTGGTTTTGTCACCCGGTAGTACGTCACCAGTCCATTGAATATGAGCTGCCAATTTTTTCTTGGGATCATAATCTTTATCGACTTGTAGTCTGCGGATCAAGAGCACGCGCACTGGATCAAGGCGACCAATCATAGCTGCAGCGCCAAGATCCAGCAAGACCCGCGCACAGAACGGCGCCAAACGTATCGCCTCCTCCTCATTATCCGCAGGACCATCGATAAGACGGCAAAGTTTATTACCATACCAAGAGATCTGCACTCCTATATGATCCATAATCGCTTTAAGATCACCCAAATTATCTGACCGACCACAAAGGAGATATGCTAGAGGTGACATGCCCTCACTCCAAGGATGATTATAAAAGGCACCCCATTCGAGAACCAGAACTGACGATTCAACTCAATTTCCCTTCTTTGGGGTTTTCTAGAGTAAACCCGAGAGTACGATTCAAGGAGAACGGGTAATAGAGATCAGACCCTTATTGCCTTGACGGTCGCCCCTTGACGTGTCTTTCCGGTGCAGATTTCATGTACCCCGCGCACCGTGCCGGCCCCGGAGGGGTGAACCAACTGACATATCGGACGATCGCCTCAATGTCGGCCAAAGCCCGATCGGTCCAGATCACTTCCACGGCTGCGGCTGCGGTCGGCGAATTCCTGCGGCCATATCCTCCAACCACCTGGCGACGTCGGCATGCGGGACGACACGCCCAGCTTCAAGGTCCGCGTCCGCTTCGCGGAGCGCTTGCTCCTCTGCCTCATCATCCTCAGGAACGAACAGTTTGCTTTGCTCTGTCATGACGGTGTTTTCCGTTCTCCCGGAAACATCAGCACGTGAGCGAACCTCGCGACGAATTCCGAAGGTTACCACACAGGCTCGACTGGCCGAAGCAATGAATTCGAGGTGTATCGGGCGTACCGAAAGGAGGAGCCGGACTTCGCCGACGCGACCATGGCGAGCTTTTTCCGGAAAGGCTAAACGTAGCGCCTGCAAGCGTCAAAGCGTGCCGGCCAAGCGATCCGTCCCGGGATCAGACCTCGGTGCAAGTTCGGCCCGATCCGCGCACCCGAACCCGGCTCGGGCGGCGACACAAAGACCTCTTGTCGGTGGCCGCCGCCGCGCCACCTCGGTGGGTCGAATGGGGGCAAACCAGACAGTGTCGGGTGACCATGACATTGTTCAACCTCAACCGCATCGCCATCGCGGCCGTCTTCGCCGGCGTGTTGGGCGGCTGCGCCCTGCTCGCCCCCCTGCCCGCCCCGACCGGGCTCGACCAGCGCCTCGCCGCGCTGCCGGTCGCCGAGTTGCCGCTCGAGGCGCCGGTCACCGTCCATTGGGACGACCACCAGATCCCCTTCATCGTCGCCGAGACCGACCGCGACGCCGCGTTCGCGCTCGGGCTCGTGCACGCCCATCTGCGGCTCGGCCAGATGGAGGTGTTGCGTCGCATCTCGGCCGGGCGGCTCGCCGAGATGGGCGGGCCGATCGCGACCGACATCGACCATGCGCTCCGCATCCTCGACTACGGCCGGGTCGCGCCCGCGGTGGTCGCCGCGATGCCGCCCGACAGCCGTGCCTGGGTCGATGCCTATGTCGCCGGGATCAACCATGTGCAGGCGGTCGCCGACCCGTTGCCGCACGAGTTCGACCTGCTCGGGTTCGAACGCGAGCCGTGGCGGCCGGAAGACGTGGTCCGGCTCGGGCGGCTCGCCTCGACCGACGTCACCTGGTTGGTGTGGTTCCGGCTGCTCGCCCTGCGCGACCGTCCCGACTGGCCCAAAGTGTGGGCGCGCATGATCGAGGAAGGCATGACGTCGGCGCCCAGCTTCGCGGTCGCGGGCGACCATGGGGGCGCGGATGGCAGCGAGGCTGAGCGCCGCGCCGCGCTCGAGCAGCTGTGGGTCGCGACCGGGCGGTTCGGCAGCAACTCGGTCGCGGTCGCCGGGCGGCGCAGCGCCAGCGGCAGCGCGCTGATCGCCAACGATCCCCATCTCGGCCTCGCGCTGCCCAATCTGTGGGTGATCGTCGGGGTCAAGTCACCGTCTTATCACATGGTCGGCTTCTCGGTGCCCGGGCTGCCGTTCGTCGCGGTCGGGCGCAACCCCTGGATCGGCTGGGGCGGCACCAACATGCGCGCCGCCAGCAGCGATCTGTTCGACGTCACCGATCTGCCCGCCGATCAGGTCGTGACCCGGACCGAACGGATCGGCGTGCGCTGGTGGTTCGACCGCGAGGTCACCGTGCGCGACACGGCCTATGGGCCGATCATCTCGGACGCGCCGATGCTGACCCCGGACGATGGCGAGGCCTGGGCGCTCAGCTGGATCGGGCACCGGCCGTCGGACGAGCTGACCGCGATGCTCCGGCTCAACCGGGCCCGCACTTGGTCCGAGTTTCGCAACGCGCTCAACGGCTTTGCGCTGTCGCCCCAGAACTTTGTTTATGCCGATGTCGAGGGCAACATCGGTCAGGTCACCGCGACCCGGCTGCCGCGCCGGCCGAACGTGCCGCCCGCCGATCTGATCCGGCCGCGCGAAGACGCCGCCGCCTGGACCCGCATCGTCACCGCGCGCGAGTTGCCCGCCGTGTTCAACCCGCCGGCCGGCGTGGTCGCGTCGGCCAACAATCGACCGACCAGCGATGTCGATCTGCCGATCGGCTATTTCTTTTCCTCGGACGACCGCATCTTGCGGTTGCAGGAGCTGCTGGCCGCGCGGCCGCGGCTGTCGCTCGACGATCTGCGGCGGCTCCAGCTCGACACGGTCCAGCTGTCGTCGCTGCGGCTGCGCGACGCCCTGGTCGCGCGGATCGGCGCGCTCGACCCGCCGCCACCGCGCAACGCCGCGAGCCGGCGGGTGCTGGACCGGATCATCGGCTGGGACGGCGCCTACACGCCCGCGTCCGAAGGCGCGGTCGCGTTCGAGGCGATGCTCGCGACCCTGCTGCCGCTGCTCTACGACGAGAGCGATCGCGCCGCCTATGCCGCGGTCGGCCGGCCCTACAGCCTGGTCGCCGACGATCTGCCGGGGATTTCCGACGATCGGCTTGGGACCGCCGTCGCCGAGGCGCTCGCGGCCGCCGCCGCGGCGACCGCGGACGCACCGCGGTGGGGAGACCTGCACCGGCTCGGGGTCACCCATCTGCTCGGCCGGGTGCCGGTGATCGGCGATTGGTACCATTATGGCGATCTGCCGACCGGCGGCAGCCGCGACACCATCTGGAAGACCGGTCACGTGATCACGGACCAACGCCACGAGGTCGGGTTCGGCGCCAATTCCCGCCATCTGTCCGACATGGGCGACCCGGACGCCAACTGGTTCGTGCTGCTCGGCGGCCAGGACGGCTGGCTCAACAGCGAGACCTTCCGCGACCAGGTCGCGCTGTTCCAAACCGGCCGGTCGATCCGGGTGCCGCTGACCGTCGCGGCGGTCGAGCGGAGCTTTGCCCGCCGCACCGTGTTGACCCCGGCCGCGCGATGACCACCGACGCCACCCCGCTGCTCCGCGCCTATGCCCGGGTTCGGCTGGCGGCGCTGGCCCGCCTTGACCCGGTGGCGGCGCAGACCCGGGTGTTGCGCCGCCTGGTGCGCACGGCGCGCGGCACCCGGTTCGGGCGTGACCACGACTTCGCCGCGATCGCCGGCGCCGCCGACCCGGTCGCCGCGTTCCAGGCCCGGGTGCCGCTGCGCCGCTACGAGGCGTTCTGGCACGACTACTGGCATCCGTCCTATCCGGTCCTGACCGACGTCACTTGGCCGGGGCGGATGCCGCTGTTCGCCCTGTCGTCGGGCACCACCAGCGGGGTCACCAAGTACATCCCGTGCTCGGACGCGATCTGCCGGGCCAACACCCGCGCCGCGCTGGATCTGTTGTGCCACCATGTCGCCCACCGGCCGGCGAGCCGGGTGCTCGGCGGGCGGAGCCTGGTGCTCGGCGGCAGCACCGCGCTCAGCAAGGCGGCGCCGGGCATCTTTCAGGGCGATCTGAGCGGCATCGCGGTCAGCCGCCTGCCCTGGTGGGCGCGCCGGTTCCAGTTTCCGCCGGTCGAGGTCGCGCTGCTCGAGGATTGGGAGGACAAGGTCGCGCGGATCGCCGCACTGGCGCGCGATGCCGACATCCGTGCGGTCACCGGCACGCCGAGCTGGCTGTTGATCTTGTTCGCGCGCCAGGCCGCGCTGGCTGGCGCCGCGATGCCGCGCGCCGCCGCGCTCTACCCCAACCTCGATCTGCTGGTCCACGGCGGGGTCAACTTCACGCCCTATCGCGAGCGTTTTACCGCGTTCCTCGAGGGCAGCCGGGCCGAGCTGCGCGAGGTCTATCCGGCGAGCGAAGGCTTTGTTGCGCTCGCCGACGCCGGGCCGGACGACGGCTTGCGTCTGTTGCTCGACAACGGCTTGTTCTTCGAGTTCGTGCCGCTCGAGACGCTCGACCACGACCGGCCGGTCCGGCGTTGGATCGCCGACGCCGCGCTCGGCGTCAACTACGCGCTGGTGGTGTCGAGCTGTGCCGGTCTGTGGAGTTACGTGATCGGCGACACCGTGCGTCTGGTCTCGCGCGACCCGCCGCGGCTGGTGATCACCGGGCGGACCAGCTATTCGCTCTCGGCGTTCGGCGAGCATCTGATCGGCGAGGATCTGGAGCGCGCGGTCGCCGCGGCGGCGCAGACGATCGGGGCCGACGTTACCGATTTTACGGTCGGGGCGTTGCACCCGACCGACGAGAGCGCGCGCGGCGGGCACCTGTTCCTGGTCGAATTTGCCGACGCCGCGCTCACCGCCGATCGGCGCACCCGCTTTGCGGCAGAGCTCGATCGGGTGTTGGCCGCGCATAACGAGGACTATCGGGTCCACCGCGCCGGCGATTTCGGTATGGCGCCGCCGCGGGTCGAGGTGGTGACGCCCGGCGGCTTTGCCCGCTGGATGAAGCAGCGCGGCAAGCTGGGCGGTCAGAACAAGGTGCCACGGGTGATCACCGACCCGGCGTTGCTTGACACGCTGCGGCGCTCGGTGTGAAATCGGCTGCATCCGTTGCCCCAGACGGTGATCGCCCCCTTGGCCCCATGGATCGGGGCTCGCCGACCCGCGCGAACGCCGCGGCAAGGGGCGGGGCCGCCCGTGCCGGCTTAAGGTCCCGTCCCCGACGATGCGGCGACGGGTGCGGGTCGGACCCTCGGCCGGGCGAGCGGCGGTTGGCGCGCGGGATCGGACGATCACGCCCGATCGCGGTCGCCCCAACGGCACATGCGTGTCATGACCAAAGGCATCTTCATCAGTTATCGGATTACCGACAGTGCCGGATATGCCGGCCGTCTGTTCGATGCATTGCGGTGCCGGCTGCCTGATCTGGCGATTTACATGGATGTCGATGATGATCACGTCGAACTCGGCGCGCCCGTTCGTGCGCACCTCGAGGCAGAGGTCGCGCGGTCCGAGGTCGTGTTGGCGCTGATCGGCCGATCGTGGCTGGACGCACGAACTGCGTGGGGTGACCTCAGGTTGCGCAACCCCGACGACTACGTTCGATCTGAGATCAGAATGGCACTCAATCGCGGCATTTTGGTCATTCCGGTCATGTTCGATGGCGCGCGGATCCCGACCGCCGGCGAGCTTCCCGATGATATTCGCGGGCTCGCCGACCGACTGGGCGTCGATATCCGGCACGCCTCGTTTCATCGGGATCTCGATCAGCTGATCGCCCGTCTCCGGCGACTGCCCAATCTGGCGACCGACCGACGGCCGAACCTGGGCACAATACAGGCGGCGATTCGAGATGAATTAAACAAAAGAGACCCTGATGGACAGGACAGATGAAGACTTTGGTCGATACAACCTCGTTGATCGCATTGTGCCTGTGGGATGATTGTGGCTCCTCGCTGTTTCACGTGGGTAGCTGGAATTCCAGCTTCCCGGCGATCAGGTAGATCATCGCGCAGAGGTTGCGGTTGGAGCGGTATCCCCGAGC